>NZ_JBHSIR010000044.1:0-93771 GCF_042653605.1 Pseudonocardia sp. GCM10023141 | reverse complement strand
CAGTAAGACCAACCCAGGGGTCAACTTTCCGGAGCCGCCAGGGGGTCAAATTTGAGAAATCGTTGACAGCACACTCCGATGACATGCAGAATCGCCCCCTGACCAGCAGTTACGCGGTCAAGGGGCGATGTTGCGTTGTCCGGTGGTGTGCGGACGGTACCGGCTGCGGGCGGGCGGCTGTGCTGAATACGTGCTGAAGTTTCGGCCATCAGGAGCCACCCAGCGCCGCATCGATCCGGCCGCGGGCCGCGTCCTCCTGGCCGACGATGACCTTGGCGTAGATCTGATGGATGACTCCGACGCCGTGGTCACGGCAGGCCGCGAACAGCTCGTCCGCAGGGCTCTGGTCGACGAAGTCGTAGATCGTTGCGACGGTGTTGACGATGCCGGAGCGGACGAGTTCGACCGCGCTGCCGGGGGTCGTGGTTGTTCACCACGGCCCCGAACGCGCGGATGAGACCTTCCGCGCGCAGGTCCGAGTCCTCCTTGTTGCCAGTCGCCGGTGTCGAGCCAGTCCGGGGCCCTGACATCGAGTTGCTGCAAAGTCCAGCGACTCGACACCGAGATCGCGCAGGCTGCGTTCGTTGTGGGCGCGGATGTGCCCCTTCGGGAACGCGTGCTCGATGGGGGTTCCGCGCAGGGCCGGCCAGACTCGGCTTGCTGGTGGCACCCTCGTCGCGATGCGGATGGTGCATGAGAGTCAGCCCGCCAGCCGGCGCGTTGAGCCACGTTCTGCTTACGGCTCCTCGACGGAGGCAATGACGTAGCGCTTGACGTCCGCTCCCAGGATCCGTGCTGCGGTGTCCGAGTCCGGTCCGGAGCCGCGGAACGCCAGGAGCTCGTCCTCGGACTCCCAACGCTCGAAGATGTTGATCCGCGCCGGGTCGACAGTGTCGGCCGCGATGGAGAAGTCCAGGCAGCCCGGCGCACTGCGCGCCATGGTGACCGCATTCGCCCCGTCGGCCACGAAGGTGTCTCGGTCTGTCGGCTCAGCGAGCAGGTACCCAGCAATGATCAGCATGTGGGGGTAGACCGGCCCGGCGGCCGGAAGTCATCGGTGGCGCGCGCCTCTGACGTTCGGGCTCCGCCCAGCGAGGGCAGGAGCAGTTCGCGACGTACTTCAATGCCGGTGACGTCGAGGGCCTCGTGTCGCGGTACGAGGACGGAGCTGTCGAAGCTCAGGGCTCGAGATGCATCCTTCGAAAGTGATCGCGTCCGAGGTCGTAGGAAGCCGGGTCGGTGAGCGAAGGGCGTTTTTCGGTGCGATCGCCGAGGATCCACTTGAGCCGGTACGAGTTGTTCTGCGAGGGATTGATGAGGCCGGTGTGGATGTTCTCGTGACGGATCGCGCCACGGGCTGCCAGCGCGCTGGCAACTGCCGCTGGTTCCTTTCCGAGCGGAAATATCAAGGCGTCTCCCCACTGCGGAGTCTCGCTGCACAGGTGGTCGACGAAGTGGCTTCGGAGCACGCTGTCGCCCAGGATCTTCGGGCTTGCGCCGCTGTACCCCTTGCCGGACTTGAACGTCGGGTACCTCAGTGCTGAGGTGAGGTGGACCACACCTTGCTCCGGCCCGCCGGACAAGACGTCCTCCGGGGATTCGAACCCCAGCCATTCGTGAATCTGCCAGTCGGCGATCTGCTCAAGGAGATTGCTGCGGAGTGGTTCGCCCTCGAATGTGCCGGCAATTTTGGCCAGGCGCAGCGAATCTGTGTCCGATGTGCCCTGGCGCAGTTCTTGCCACAGCGCTTGGTTCGCCCGCTTGGCCTGCTCGCTTCCCGGTGTGATGCCCAGCAGGATCAACCGCGGGGACGGCGCCACGTACTCGAAAGGCGAGTAGTAGATGGAGATATCGTGGGCCGGGTTGCTGTCCATCAATAGCCGGGGATCCTGAGGGTCCGGGGGGACGTCCGACTCAAAAGCCCGACGGAAGCGGTCAAGAGGGGACGTGGCCATGGCGATGAAGTTAGCTCACCGTCGACGTAGCGCTCCCTCGGCCAGGTCATCGGCCGCGCTCCGGGGTGGCTCCGTGGCGCTTTGATCATCGCTTGCGGTGCTTGCTCGGCAGGTGTGCAGCCTCGGTACCGCACGGGATGATCAAGGCCGTCGGTGCTCGGGGCAGTCGGCCGGCGGCACCGCTCCGCGACTACGGGAGGGCAGGTCTGGCCAGGTAGATCAGCCCGCCCCGGCTGTCCTCCTCGAACCGGTGCGCGACCATGCCGATGCGCTCGACCACCCTGAGCGACGCGGTGTTCGTGGGTCTGATCGTCGCTCCGGCCCGACAGCCCCTCCGGTCTGACCGCGCTCGCTGTGCGGCACGGCCCACTCGTTGCTCGCGACCGACTGCCATGACGCACTCCTCTGTTGGGTCGGATGCCCCCCACCGCGCCAACCCCGCACCCCACGATCCCGGTGATCAACGCCCACCTGCTCATGGTCAACACCGAACCAGTGGGCGTTGATCACCCGCCCGCACCCCACGCCATCCGGCTGCGGAGGCTTGACCTGCGATTGAACAAGTGATTTAGTCACTTAGTCTTTTCAACCTGAGAGGCAGTGCGATGACGCAAGGAGCCGCCGAGCAGCAGCCGGCGACGCTGTCCGAGCGGCTGGTGACCGGCCTGCTCGCCCTGATCGGCGAGCAGGGCCTCAAACCCGGGGACTCGTTGCCCACGGTCCGGGTGCTGGCCACCCGCTTCGCGGTCACGCCGCCGACGATGCGGGAGGCGCTGCGGCGCCTCGAGGCGACCGATGCGGTCCGGCTGCGGCACGGGTCCGGGATCTACGTCGGCGAGGGGATCTACCGGGTGCTCATGCCCAATCCGAACTCCGCTCCGATGCGCGACAGCGCGACCCTCCAACTCGTGGCGGCCAGGCTCACGATCGAGCCGGGTATCGCGGCGCTGAGCGCTCTCCATCGGACCGAGGAGGGTCTCGGCCGGCTGGAGTTGTCACTGGACACCGCGAAGCGCGATCCCGGTGACGTCCGGCCGCAGCTCAACTTCCACCGCGAGCTCGCGGGGGCCTGTGGCAACCAGGTGCTGTTCGAGGTCGTCGACTCGCTGCTCGCGGTCCGTGCGCGTGAACAGCGGGCGGTCCGCAGGTTGATCCACGACCGCAGCCGGGACTACGCCGACCACCTGATGATCTTCGAAGCGGTCCGGGACGGCGACGCCGTCACGGCCGAGCACCTGACCCGCGACCACCTGCACCGGCTTCGCGACGAGGTGGCCGCCCAACTCGACAGGGGGCAGTGAGTGTCGACGACAGTCGCGCCGAAGGATGTCCGATGACCCACCGTCTCGCCGACATGACGTGGCCGGAGGCGGCCGCGATGCCGGCCTCGGCGCCGGTGGCCATCGTGCCGCTGGGCGCGTGCGAGCAGCACGGCAACGGCATGGTGCTGCGTACCGACACCACCCGCGCCGAGGTCGTCGCCGACCTGGTCGCCGAGCGGCTGGCGCCCAGGGTGGTCGTCACGCCCACGATTCCGATCGGGGTCTCCGAGCACCACATGGGGTTCCCCGGGACCCTGACGCTCTCGCCCCTCACGCTGCAGCAGCTGGTGTACGAGCTCGTCACGAGCCTGCACCGGCACGGGTGGCGCAAGGTGTACGTCCTCACCGGACACGGCGGCAACAACGCGGCGGTGGACGTCGCGGTGTCGCGGCTGCGGGGGGACCTCGGCGACCTGCACATCGCCTGGAGCGGCCTGACACCCGTCGTGTCGGACATCGCCGCCGAGCTGTCGAGCAGCAGGGTGCGCGGGCACAGCTGTGAGATCGAGACCGCGCAGGCGATGTACGTGGACCCGACGCTGGTCCGCACGGACGCGCTGGTCCGGGGCAGCGCCCAACTGACCGATCTGGACCCGGCCGGACGGCTCGCCCGCAGCCATCCGGGCATCCAGTTCCCACAGGGTTACGACTCGCTGTCGGCCACCGGCAACCTCGGTGACCCGACGCTGGCGACGACCGAGGCCGGTGAACGTCTCGTGCTGACCGCTGTCGAGCGCATCGCCGCCTTCCTCGAGGGGTTCATCGACCTGCCCGACCGTCTGGAGAAACCGTGAAGACCATGCTGAACCGACGTCGTCTCGGTGTGGTTGCCCTCGCGCTGGCACTGACCGCGTGCGGTAGCCCTGCCACCAACTCCGCCCCCGGCGGGCCCGACCTCGGCCTGATCACGCCGGGTCAGCTCAAGCTGGCGTTCCGGTCCGACGACAAGCCGACGTCGTTCGTGGAGAACGGGAAGCCCGCGGGCTTCCTGATCGACCTGACCACCGAGATGGCCAAGCGGATGAACCTGACCACGAGCTACGTGGCCACGGACTTCGCGAGCATGCTCCCGAACGTGCGCAACCACACCTACGACTCGGCCGCGTTCGGGACGCTCGTCACCCCGCCGCGCCAGGACGTCACCGACTTCACCGTGGCGGTGTCGTTCGGTGAGGCCCAGCTGATCTCACGCAGGACTGCGACGCTGGCCACGATCGACGCGTCGGCGGGGAAGACGGTGGCCATCACCCGCGGCAGCGAGCTGATCCCGTTGCTGCAGCAGAAGATCCCGACCATCCAGATCAAGGAGTTCCCGAACATCGCGGCCAGCGCCAACGCGTTGACCGCAGGCCAGGTGGACGGCCTGTTCACCGGTACGGCCACCACCGCGCAGCTGTTGAGCCAGCATCCGGACTTCACGGCGACCGAGGCCATCACCACAGCCCAGACCGCATTCCCGGTGGCCAAGGACAAGCCCGCGTTGAAGAAGGCGCTCGACGACGCCCTGACCGCGGTGATCAAGGACGGCACGTACACCACGTTGTTCGGCAAGTGGAACGCGCCGGGTGTGCTGATCCCCCAGGAGATGCTGGACGCGAACCCCGGGATGGCGCAGCGCGACAGCAAGCCGGGGTCGTGACCGGTGGAGGGCATCCAGCATTTCATCGACACGTTCCTCGACCTGCGGCTGATCGGTGAGACGCTCTCGTCGCTGCTGCGCGAGGGCCTGCTCAACACGCTGTTCCTCGCCGTGCTGGCGAGCCTCATCGGCCTGACCATCGGGGTGTTCGTCGCCGGCGGCCTGATGTCGTCGCGCCGGTACCTGCGGTACCCGTGCCGCTGGTACGTCGACGTGCTGCGCGGCCTGCCGCACATCCTGTCCGTGTACCTGATCGGTCAGGGCCTGCCGCTGGCCGGGCTGAACCTGTTCGGCAACTGGACGTACGGGTACGCCGCGCTCGCGATCGGGCTGATGGAGGGCGCGTACATGGCGGAGATCTTCCGGTCCGGGTTCCAGAGCGTGGACCCCGGGATCGTGGAGGCCGCCCGCAGTCTCGGCCTGCCGCACGGGCGGACCATGCGGCTGATCGTGGTCCCGATCGGCGTCCGGCGGGTGCTGCCGGCGCTGACCGGCCAGTTCATCCTCGTCATCAAGAGCACCGCGCTGGTGTACCTGCTCGGGCTGTCCGTCGGTCAGCGGGAGATGTTCGCGATCGCCCAGGACGGCGCGGTCAACAACGCCTCGCTCGCCCCGCTGGTGGCGGCCGGGCTGTGCTTCCTCGCGATCACCATTCCGATGACGTACGTGGTCAACGCCTGGGACCGGCGGATGCGGGACGGCAGACCCGCACCGGTCGTGGCGGCAGCGGAGGCAGTGGTATGACGTCCACAACGGACCGGGCTACCTCCGTGCGCACGTCGGTGAGGTACGAGAACGTCAGCAAGTCCTTCGGCGCCACGCCGGTGCTGCGGGAGATCTCCCTGGAGGCGCCCGGCGGGTCCACCACGTGCGTGGTCGGCCCGTCCGGGTCGGGCAAGTCCACCCTGCTGAGGTGCACGAACCTGCTGGAGCAGCCGAGCTCGGGCCGGGTGTTCATCGGCGGCGAGGCCATCACGGACCCCGGCGCGGACGTCGACCGGATCCGGACCCGGGTGGGCATGGTGTTCCAGCGGTTCCACCTGTTCCCGCACCACAGCGTGCTGGACAACGTGACGCTGGGGCCGCAGCAGGTGCTGGGGCGACCCCGCGAGGAGGCCGTTGCGCTGGCGAAGGTCCAGCTGGCCGCCGTCGGGCTGGCCGGGCTGGAGGATCGGCGACCCGCTCAGCTGTCCGGTGGGCAGCAGCAGCGCGTCGCCATCGCCCGCTCGCTCGCGATGAGCCCGGAGGTGATGCTCTTCGACGAGGCGACGTCGGCGCTGGACCCGGAACTGGTCAAGGGCGTGCTCGGGGTCATGCGCGACCTCGCCGCCCAGGGGATGACGATGTTGGTGGTGACCCACGAGATGCGTTTCGCCCGTGAGGTCGCGCAGCAGGTGGCGTTCCTCGACCACGGCAGGCTGGTCGAGGTCGCCCCGCCCGAACAGTTCTTCGACGACCCCCGCAGCGAACGGCTGCGTACCTTCCTGGGACAGGTGCTGTAGACCATGCGAGGACTTCTCGCGGCGGCGACCGCCGCCCTGTTGATGCTGTCCGGAACCGTCGGCGTCGCCGCGGCGTCCCCTGTGGACTCACTGCACGACCTTCCCCGTCCGTCCACGGGCTGCCTGCACCAGCCGGCGGTGCCACTGGGACGGACCGTCGTGCAGAGCATGACGTCCGGCGGCTACGACCGCAGCTACCTGCTGCACCTGCCGGCCACGTACACATCGTGGCATCCGGTGCCGGTGATCATGGGGTTCCACGGCCGCAAGGGCAACGGCTACGACATCGAGGCGTTCTCCGGCCTGGACGCGCTCGACGCCATCGTCGTCTATCCGGTGGGGTTGAAGGGTGAGGCCGACCAGCCTGCTTGGCAGGGCGCGCCGTACCAGCCGCCGTCGGACGACGTGCTGTTCGTCAGCAACCTGCTCGACCGACTGCAGGACGCGTACTGCGTGGACCCGCTGCGGATCTACGCGACGGGCAAGTCCAACGGCGGCGGCTTCACGGCCCTGCTGGCGTGTCGCATGCAGAACCGGATCGCGGCGTTCGCGACCGTGGCCGGCGCGTTCTACCCGGAGACCCGGGTGGGCTGCGGACCCGGTCGCCCGGTTTCCATCGTGGACTTCCACGGCACGGCCGATCCGACCGTCGGCTACGACGGTGAGGCCAGCAGCCACGGCGAGCCGTTGCCGCCGATGATGGACTGGGTCCAGGACTGGGCCGACCACGACCACTGCGGTCCGGCGGTCACCACCACGATCGGCACGGACATCACCGAGTTCGCGTACCCGAACTGCTGGGGCCGCTCCGACGTGGTGCACTACCGGGTCGCCGGCGCGGGCCACACGTGGCCCGGTGAGCTCGTCGACAGCGGACCGGGATCCGCGACCCAGACGATCAAGGCGACCCAGATCGCCTGGGACTTCTTCATGGACCACCCGCTGGTCTGACCGGCCCATCGAGAACCCTGGCGCACCGTTGCAGCATGGTGGCCATCCCAGCGTTGGATCGCAGGATGGCCACCATGCTGCGATCTGGCGCCCCGGGTCGGTGCGCGCTCAGGGACGGCGCTTGCCGGCCTTGAGGATCGCGCCGAGCGCCGACACCGGTGGCGGTGGTGTGGGGATCGCCGGCCGGTCGACGGCGCGCAGTCCGTCGAGGACGAGGGTGAGGTAGCGCCGCCACACCTCGGACGCGGTGGTGCGGCTCAGCTCGAACGCCGGGCCGAGCAGCGCGAAGATCGCCGCGATGTCCTGCGGCACGGCGTCGGCGCGGATCACGTCGGCGCGCTGCGCGCGGTCGAACAACTCGGTGACCGCAGCCACGATCTCCCGCCAGATCCGCTCCTGCTCGGCGTCGTCACCGAGGCCGGTCAGCGTCTCGTACAGCCCGCGGTCGGTGGCCTGGCGCGCGGCCGTGAGCTCGAAGAAGGTGGCGAGCGCGTCCCACGGGTCCTCGATGGCGAGCGTGGCCCGGGCGTCGACGGCGATCTGCTCCGTGGCCTCGGCGAGGATCAGCGCCGCGATCGCCTGCTTGTTGGGGAAGTGGCGGTACGCGGTGCCCGTGCCGACACCGGCGTGCTTGGCGACGTCGTCGAGCGTGGCCCCGAATCCCCGCTCCGCGAACACCTCGCGAGCCGCGGCGATGAGCCGGGCCCGGTTGCGGATGGAGTCCTTCCGGATGCTCCTGCCCTCGGCGGCATCGCTCACGGTGTCCGATCCTGCCACGCACGTCACGCGGCGTTGTGGTCGATCAGGCTCCGGGCGCAGTCGACGACGGTCTGCGCGGCGGGTCGCGCCTGCCAGCCGAGCACCCGCTTCGCTCTGTCGGTGCTGTGCCGGTTGCGGCGGCCCAGCGAGACGATGATCGCCCGCAGGGAGTGGTCGAACCGCGCGGAGATGCGCACGGCGAAGTCCGGCGGCTGCCGCGTCGACACCTTCTCGCCTGCGGTGCCGAGGCCGGACTTCAACGACTGCGCCATCTCGCGCATCCAGGTGAACTCGCCGGTGGCGAGGAGGCGCTGGCCCGCTGCCGCGTCCGATGTCATCGCCCGGATGTGGATGTCGGCGAGGTCGCGGACGTCGACGATCTCGAGCCCGATCCGCGGCACGCCCGGCATCCGACCGCCGATCATGCGGGCGATGATCTGGACCGAGCCGAGGTTGCCGGTGCTCAGTATCGGGCCGAACACGGCACCGGGCAGGATCGTGGTGAGGGTCGTCGGACCGTCGTAGGTGGACATGAAGTCCCATGCCGCCTTCTCTGCCACCGTCTTGGGTCCGCCGGATCGACGACGGTCGCGACCGCCTCCCGCACGGACTGCTCCTTGCCCGGGCTGCGCACCGTGGTCCGCACCCGGTAGCCGCGCTGCAGCAGCTCGACGATGCATCACCCGGCCAGGTACCCGGTGCCTCCGGTGACCAACACGGTCTCGGGCATGACGTCCCCCTCGTTATACGGAGGAAGTCTCTCCGTTTGTGCTGACGCTACACCGTAACGGACATGTCGTCTCCGTTTATTGCCGCCGGTCGCGTGTGCTCGGCCACAGTGGCCCGCGATAGTGCGGCGGCCACAACCGTCCACCGGGTCCCTCGCGCGCCAAGGATCACGCGATGAACCCGGCAACGTTCGCGGCCACCGCACTGGACTCGACCTCCGTGACCGAGCGAGGAGATCAGCAGCGGCCGGTTCCACCTGGGCTCGTGGCCACGTTCGCACCGGGCGGGACGCTGCGGGCGTCGATCAACCTCGGCAACCCGATACTCGCGAGCCGGGACGGGACCACCGGTGAGCCGGTCGGCGTGTCGATCGACCTGGCCCGCGAGTTCGCCCGGTGGCTCGACGTGCCCGTCGAGCTCGTGGTCTTCGACAAGGCCATCGCCTCGGTCGAGGCGGTTCGCGCCGAGCAGGCCGACATCGGCTTCTTCGCCGTCGATCCGGCCCGAAGTGACGGCCTGCTGTTCATCGCGCCCTACGTGCTCATCGAGGGCAGCTACCTCGTGCTCGCGTCCTCGGCGATCACCGCGGGCGAGATCGTGCGGTTCGGGGGTGGAGCGCCGGTGCTCGCGGCACTTCGTGCCGGTGACGTCGACGTCGCGGCCGGGATCTGCCCGGTGCTGGTGGCCGAGGCCGAGCGGGCACCGGGCCTGCGGGTGCTGCCGGGACGGTTCATGGTGATCCAGCAGGCGATGGGGCTCCCCGCCGGCCGCGGGTCCGCCGCCCGCGCGTTCCTGGCCGCGTTCGTCGAGGACGTGAAGGCCACCGGCTTCGTCGCCGACGCGCTGCGCCGCCACGAGATCAACGGCGGGGTCGTGGCCCCGGCCGCCTCCGTCACGAGCTGACGAACTCGGCGAGCACCGCGTCGAGCACGCGCTCCGATTCCGATACCCCGCCAGGTGATCCGCCGGCGGCAGGCATCGTGATCAGCGCCTTCCACAGTGCCCAGCCACGCGCTCGTACCCAGGTCTGCTGGTCGGCGGCCATCCTCGTGCGGTAGCGCTCGCGGCTCTCGCCGTTGAACAGTGTCCAGGTGATGACGAGGTCGCACGCGGGGTCGCCGACACCGGACGTGCCGAAGTCGATCACCGCGCACAGGCGGCCGGTGTCGTCGACGAGGAGGTTCCCGGACGCGATGTCACCGTGGAACCAGACCGGGTCGCCGGTCCAGCGTGCCGCGAGCGCCGACTCCCAGGCGGCGGTGGCGGCGGCGGCGTCGATCCGGCCCGCGAGCGTCGCGATGGCGTCGCGCGTCTCGCCGTCGTAGACCTCGAGGGAAGCGCCGCGGTAGAAGCTGTGGGCGCCCGCGGCCGGGCCGCCCGTCGGGTCGGCGCGGTGCAGCGCGTGCAGGAACGCGGCGAGGTCGTCGGCGAACGCGAGCATGTCGCCGATGCGCTGCCGCGCCGCCGGGCGCCCGTCGATCCAGCCGCGGATCGACCACGGCCACGGGTACTCGGCCGACGGCACGCCCACGGCGATCGCCACCGGGATCGGGAGGGGGAGCTGCGGCGCGAGCCGCGGCAGCCACGTCAGCTCCTTCTCGACGCTCGCGACGTAACCCTCGGCGCTGGGCAGGCGCACCGTCATCGCGGAACCGAGGCGGAACGTGCGGTTGTCCCAGCCGCTTTCGGCCACCGGCGTGACCGGGAGCGCGGCCCACTCGGGGAACTGCTCGGCGACGAGCCGGGCCGCGAGCGCCGCGTCGATCTGGTGCCTGTGCATCGGGGCCCATCGTGGCGATGCACCGATGTGGGCACGAACGATTTTGGCGGCTGGTGGGAAACACTCACGTTCCTGGAGTGCTGGCTCTGATGCGGGCGGTCCTGTCGCCGGGAATCCTGACCGGTGTCGCGGCCACGCTGCGGGCTCCTCCTGAAACGAAGGAAGGACGTCATGACGCGCAGTCGGATCCTGCTGCTGCTCCTCGGTTGAGCAGCACCGGACGCGGTGATCGGGCCTGCCGCTCGTCGCCGGCGCGGGGCTGGGGAGGTCATGCGGGGTTGACCTCCCCATTCGTCCCGACTTGCGGGCATGGATGGCACCGCGAGTCGGGACGGAACGCACCCTGGGTCGGGATGGCACCAGATCCGATGGCTCGCACACCTGCGGGCGTCGGGTGAACGGCTACTTCATGGTCACGAGCTGGATCAGGTTGCCGCAGGTGTCGTCGAGGACGGCGACGACCACCGGTCCCAGGTCGGTGGCCTCCTGGGTGAAGACGACACCCAGCCCCTTGAGCCGCTCGACCTCGGCGTGCACGTCGTCGACGGCGAACTGGGTGAACGGGATGCCGTCGGCGACCAGCGCCCTCTTGAACGGGCCCGCCGCCGGGTGGCCGTCCGGCTCCAGCAGCAGCTCCACACCGTCGGGGTGGGCGGGGGAGACCACGGTCAGCCAGCGGTCCTCGCCCCCCATGGGCACGTCGGTCTTCTTGAGGAAGCCCAGCTTCTCGGTGTAGAAGGCGAGCGCCTTGGCCTGGTCGTCGACGAGCACGCCTGCGATGTTGATGCTGATCACGGGTCGGGTACCTCCCTGTCGATGGGCCACCGTTCGACGATCGAGCGCAGCGGGCTCGTGTCGAGGTGGTGGAACTTGTACCGGCCCTGTCGCCGGGTGTGCACCAGGCCGGCCTGTTCGAGCACCGTGAGGTGCTGTGAGATGGCCTGGCGCGACGAGGCCAGGCCGTGCTTCATGGTCAGCCGTCCGCAGATCTCGAAGAGCGTCTGGCCGTCCCTTTCGGTCAGCTCGTCCAGGATGGAGCGTCGCGTCGCGTCACCGAGCGCCCGGAACAGGTCGGGGTTCGCATCCACGGCGCCCTTTATAGGCAAGTCGCCACTTGCCTGTCAAGCGGCCCGGAAAGGCAGGGCGGTGCGCCGGGCGACGCCGTACTCTCCGCCGATGGATCCGCGCCTGATCGTCGTCGAGGGCATGATCGGCGCGGGCAAGCCGCGGCACCGGCCCGCCCGCTGCTGGTCTACCTGCGCCCCACCGACATCGACGCCGCGATCCGCCGCGTCCACGCCGAGCGCGACCCCGTCTGGGCGGCCTGGAACGTGGAGTGGATGACGCAACGACCATGGGCCCGCAGCCGCGGCCTGCAGGGCCGTGACGTCGTGGTCGGGATGTACCTGGAGTGGGACGCGCTCGTGCGCAGGTTCCTGGCCGGGTACGCCCATCCCAGCGTCACCGTCGACGACCCGCGGGACGACCGATCCCTTGCGCTGCAACGGATCCGCGCGGCTGCGCGACCTACGGCGGCCGGGGCGTGAGCCTCAGCCGGTCCAGGAGTACTCGTGCTCCGGGCGGCCGGTGGCCCCGTAGCGCAGCCGCATCTCGACGGCGCCGGAGTCGGCCAGCGCGGTGAGGTAGCGCTGCGCCGTGGCCCGTGCCATCCCGAGCTCGCCGGCGATCTCGGCGGCCGAGAGCGGGTGGGCGGACTGTCGCAGCCGGTCGGAGACCAGCCGGGCGGTGGTGGTGGACTGGCCCTTCGGCGCGGCGTCGCGGTCCTGCTCGTGCAGGACGCGGAACGCACGGTCCACCTCGTGCTGCGCCAGTGCCCGGCCCTCGGCGAGCACGGCCCGGTAGCGGGCGTAGCCGGTGAGCCGTTCCGACAGCTGGCGCGTCGTGAACGGCTTGATCAGGTAGTTCAACGCGCCGGCGCGCAGCGCGTCGCGGATCGAGCGCGTGTCGGAGGCCGCCGACAGCACGATCGTGTCGGTGCGGAGCTCGGGCAGCAGCGCGAGTCCCGACTCGTCGGGCAGGTAGACGTCCAGCAGCACCAGGTCGGGGGCGAGCTCGCGCACGCGCGCCCTGGCCTCGACGCCGGTGTTCGCCACGCCCACGACGACGAACCCGGGCACCTCCGCGACGAACCCGGCGTGCACCCCGGCCACCCGGAAGTCGTCGTCCACGATCAGCGTTCTGATCACCGTCATCCCTCCGTCGCCAGCATGTCCGGCAGCCTCGCCACGAACAGGGCCCCGTCCCCGTCCCCGGCGAGCCACACATCGCCCCCGCGCGACCGCGCCGCCTGCCGCGCCAAGGCCAGCCCGAGCCCGTGGCCCGGCACCAGCTTGGTCGACACCCCCTCGTCGAACAGCGTCTCGCGCAGCGCATCGGCCACGCCCGGCCCGTTGTCGGCGACCGAGACGTGCAGGGTGGTGCCGTCGGCGAGGAGCGCGATCTCCACCGACGCCGGGCGGTGCGGCCCCATCCGCGCGGCGTGCAACGCGTTGTCGAGGAGGTTGCCGATCACCGTGCTGGCCGCGACCGGATCGGTGATCGGCGCGGTGACCCGGGAGTCGTCGGAGAGCCGCAGGACGGTGCCCTTCTCCTGCGCCTGCTCGGTCTTCCCGACGAGCAGCGCCTGCAGGTAGGGGTCGGTCACGGCGTCGCTGATCGGCCCGAGCAGCGACGCAGGCGTCTCGGTGAGCGTCTGGACGTACTCGACGGCCTCACCGTGGTGTCCGAGCTGGATCAGGCCCGAGAGCGTGTGGAGCCGGTTGGAGAACTCGTGGCGCTGCGCGCGCAGGCCGTCCGAGAGCGTCCTGATGCCGTCCAGCTCCCTGGTCAGCGCGTCGAGGTCGGTGCGGTCGCGCAACGTCAGCACGGTGCCGGCCGCGCGCTCGCCCAGCCGGACGGTACGCGAGTTGATCACCAGGACCCGGTTGCCCGCGACGGCGAGCAGGTTGTCCACCGGGGTGCCCTCGGTCACGGCCCTGCGCAGCCGCGGCGAGAGGTCGAGCGCGTCGAGCTCCGCCCCGACCGGCAGTGCGGTGCCGAGCAGCCGCTCGGCCTCGTCGTTGCGCACCGACACGCGGTGCTCGGCGTCGACGGCGAGCACGCCCTCACCGATGCCGTGCAGCACCGCCTCGCGCTCGTAGAGCAGCTCGGTGAGCTCGCGGGGTTCCAGCCCGTGCGTGACGCGGCGCAGCCTGCGATTGAGCAGCGCCGAACCGCCGGCGCCGAGCAGCAGCGCGCCCACCGCGAAGCCCGCGATGACCAGCAGCAGCTGCGCGAGGTCCTCGGCGGGCTCGGCCACCGTGTACCCGACGCTCACCTCGCCCACGACGTGCCCGTCGGTGGCACGCACCGGGGTCTTGCTCCGGACCGAAAGGCCCAGCGTCCCGTCCTCGGTGACGCTGACGACGTCGTTGCCGGCCAGTGCCTCGTCGGCGGGGGTGCTCACCGGCTCACCGATGCGCACCGGGTCCGGGTGGGCCAGCCGGATGCCGTGGTCGTCGGTGATCACCACGAACAGGGCGCCGGTGCGGTCGGTGATCCGTTGCGAGCGCAACTCGAGCTCGCCGCCCGCCTGCCGGGCCGTGACGTCCGCGACAACCACCGGGTCCACGGCCACCGACTGCGCGATGGCGAGCGCGCGGCGCCCGTACTGGTCGGTGAGCGTGCTGCGCAGCATCAGCGCCACGAGCGTCGTCCCGACGGCGAGCACGGCCGTGACAACGCCGATCTGGAGCAGCAGGACCTGCCTGCTGAAGCGCATCCTCGTCGGCATGCAGGGGACGGTACCCGCAGGTCAGCGGCGTGAGCGAAAAGCGCAGAACGCGGAGAACGCGCAGTGCGGACGCAGAAGGTGGACAAGCTTCCGGGCTGTTCGGGCCGTCCGTACGGTCCGCACAACCCCCTTGCAGGACCCTGTGACGAAGGAGTCACCGATGGCCCCACCCCTCATCGAACTCGTCGGAGCCACCAAGCGGTTCCCGAGCGGATCCGGGTCCGTGCACACCGCGGTCCGTGATCTCACCCTGACGGTCGAGCCGGGCGAGTTCGTCGCCGTGGTCGGCCCGACCGGCTGCGGGAAGTCGACCACGCTCTCGCTCGTCTCCGGGCTGCAGCCGCCCTCGGCGGGCCGCGTCGTCGTCAACGGCACCGACGTCACGTCGATCCCCGACGGCATCGGCTACATGTTCCAGACCGACGCGGTGATGCCGTGGCGCTCGGTGCTCGACAACGTGGCATCCGGGCCGCGGTTCCGGGGTGTCGACAAGGCGCGGGCCCGCGCGCAGGCGGCCGACTGGATCGAGCGGGTCGGGCTCGCCGGGTTCGAGAACTACTACCCCCACCAGCTCTCCGGCGGCATGCGCAAGCGCGTCGCGCTCGCCCAGACGCTGGTGACCAGCCCGAAGATCCTGCTGATGGACGAGCCGTTCTCCGCGCTCGACGTGCAGACCCGAGCGCTCATGCAGGACGAGCTGCTGCGGCTGTGGTCGGGCACCGGTGCCGCCGTCATCTTCGTGACCCACGACCTCGACGAGGCCATCGTGCTGGCCGACAAGGTCGTCGTGATGACGGCCAGCCCGGCCACCGTCAAGGACGTGTTCGACGTGCCGCTGCCGCGGCCGCGTGCGGTGGAGGAGCTGCGCCTCACCGAGGAGTTCCGCCTGCTCTACCGCAACATCTGGGAATCGCTGCGCGGCGAGGTCGACAAGGCCCGCGAGAAGGGAGCGCCTCGTGTCGCTTGATCTGGCAGCGGAGGTCCCGGTCCTCGAGACCGAGGAGCAGATCATCGCGCGGGTCCGGGCCGTGAGCGCCCGGCGGCGCCGCAACATCTGGGCGCTGCGGGCGGCGATCGTCGTCGTCTGGCTGGGCACCTGGGAGCTGGCCGCGCGGCTGTGGATCGACCCGTTCTTCTACTCGATGCCGTCGCGGATCTGGCAGCGGCTCGTGGAGTGGTTCACGCTCGGAACCGACTTCGGGTCCATCTGGTACCAGATGCTGGTCACGATCGAGGAAGCGGTGATCGGGTTCGTCATCGGCGCCGTGCTCGGCGTGGTGCTCGGTGTCATCCTCGGGCGCAGCTCCTACCTCTCCGACGTGCTCGCGCCGTTCATCAAGGCGGCCAACGCGTTGCCGCGCATCGTGCTGGCCGCGCTGTTCGTCATCTGGTTCGGGCTCGGGATCGAGTCCAAGGTCGCGACGGTCATCGTGCTGGTGTTCTTCGCGGTCTTCTTCAACGCCTTCACCGGTGCGCGCGAGGTGGATCGCAACCTGATCGACAACGCCCGCATCCTCGGCGCCGGCCGCAGCCAGGTGCTGCGCGCGATCGTGCTGCCCAGCGCCACGTCGTGGATCCTGTCGTCGCTGCACGTCGCGTTCGGGTTCGCGCTCATCGGTGCGGTCGTCGGTGAGTACACCGGTGCCAAGTACGGCCTGGGTTTCCTCATCGCCAACGCCCAGGGCACGTTCGACACGGCGGGCGTCTACGCGGGCATGCTGATCATCACGGTGATCGCGCTGGTGGCCGAGTGGGGCATCGGCGGGCTGGAGAAGCGCCTGCTGCGCTGGCGGCCGACCATGACGTCCACGGCGCAGGGGATCTGACGTGCGGCTCACGAAGGCGCTCGCCGTCGGCGTCGCGGTCGTGGCGGCACTGACGACGACCGTCGCGTGTCGCGACTCCCGGGAGCTGAGCTTCGGGAACTCGGGCACCCCGCAGGTGAAGATCATGATCGGTGGCCTGTCGAAGGTGATCTACCTGCCGGGACAGCTGACGCAGCAGCTCGACGGCTTCCGCAAGCAGGGCCTGGACGTCGAGCTGTTCGACCAGCCGTCGGGCGCCACGGCCGAGACGTCGCTGCTCGCGGGTGAGGTGCAGGCCGTCGTCGGGTTCTACGACCACGCCATCGACCTGCAGACGAAGGACCAGTGCATCACCAGCGTCGTGCAGTTCGCGAACGTGCCGGGTGAGGCCGAGATGGTGGCCACGTCGAAGGCCGACCAGATCCGCTCCGGCGCCGACTTCAAGGGCCGCACCCTCGGCGTGACGTCGCTCGGCTCGTCCACGGACTTCCTGACGAAGGCGCTGGCGCTCAAGGGCGGGGTCAGCTCGAAGGACTACACCCCGGCCCGTGCCGGCGCCGGCCAGCAGTTCATCGCGGCGCTCAACCAGGGGCAGATCGACGCGGGGATGACCACCGACCCGACGATCGCGCAGCTGACCAGCACCGGGCAGGGCAAGGTGCTCTACGACATGCGCACGGTCGAGGGCACCCGGGCCGCGCTGGGTGGGCTGTACCCGGCGAGCTCGCTGTACATGACCTGCGCGGTCGTCGAGCGCTACCCGGAGGTGGTGCAGAAGCTCGCCAACGCCTTCGTCGCGTCGCTGCGGTGGCTCTCGACGCACACGCCGGAGGAGGTGGCGGCGATCATGCCGCCGTCGTTCGCGGGCGGGGACCAGGCGCTCTACGTCAAGTCGCTGCGCGACAGCCTGCCGATGTTCACCAGCGACGGGCGGATGGACGCCGACGGGGCGCGCAACGTGCTGGCGGTGTTGGGGGAGTCGTCGAGCAACGTGAAGCCGTGGAAGGACCGGATCGACCTGTCCAAGACCTACACCACCCGGTTCGTCGAGGCGGCGAATGCGGCGTTGGGGTAGCCCGGGGGACGTCAGGAAAGCCACTTTCCCGCAACGACGTTGCGGGAAAGTGGCTTTCCTGCAACGCGGGTACCGGAGCAGCCCACCCCGCTAGGGTCGGACTCGACACCGTGCCCGCTCCGTGGGAGGACGTACCTGATGGCATCCGTCGAGACCGTTCGTGGCCCCGTCGACGTGGACCACCTCGGCATGACCCTGATGCACGAGCACGTGTTCGTCCTGAGCACCGAGATCCTGGAGAACTACGGCGGGGACTGGTGGGACGAGGAGGAGCGGGTCACCGACGCGATCGCCAAGCTGGGCGCGCTGAAGGTCGCGGGGATCGACACGATCGTCGACCCGACGGTGATCGGGCTGGGTCGCTACATCCCGCGGATCCAGCGGATCAACGCCGAGGTCCCCATCAACATCATCGCGGCCACCGGGCTCTACACGTTCGACCAGTACCCCCACTACTTCGAGTACCGCGGCCCGGGCACGATCCTCGGCGGCCCGGACCCGATGGCGGAGATGTTCATCAAGGACATCCAGGTCGGGATCAGCGGCACGTCGGTGAAGGCGGCCTTCCTCAAGTGCGTGGTCGAGGAGCGCGGACTCACGCACGACCAGACGCGGGTGCAGACCGCGATCTGCGAGGCCCACCGCGAGACGGGCGTGCCGATCACCGTGCACACCAACGGCGCCCACCAGACCGGGCGGCAGGCGCTGGAGTTCTACGCAGGCCAGGGTGTGAACCTGGCCCAGGTCGTGGTCGGGCACGCGGGCGACAGCAACGACCTCGACTACCTCAAATGGATCATGGATCAGGGCGCCTCGATCGGCTGCGACCGGTTCGGCCTCGACATGTTCAACCCCACCAGCGATCGCGTGGCCACGATCGTCGCGCTGTGCGGGCAGGGCTACGCCGACCGCATCGTGCTCGGTCACGACGCCGCCTGCTACATGGACTACTTCTCCGGCGACGCGGCCCAGCAGGCGCTCGCCGTCGCCGCGCCGAACTGGCACTACCAGCACATCAGCGACGACGTGCTGCCGGCGCTGCGCGAGCACGGCGTCGCCGAGAAGCAGATCATGACGATGCTCGTCGACAACCCGCGGCGCTACTTCACTCCGGCCGGATAGCCCACGATTGATGAACTGTTCAGATGGGCCGTAGTGTGCGGTGGGTGCGTGACCTGCTTGCGGAGCTCTGACCCATGAAACGGTTCTTCGGTGTCCCGATCACCCGATGGGCATCACCGCGTGACCGCCTGCACGTCTACGTGCTGCCGGGGGAGCGGCTGTCCGCGCAGCTGGCCGTGCGGCAGAAGGCGCTCGACGGCATCGCGTACTGCTCGACCCAGCCGGTCGCCAACCTGCACGCCACGGTGCAGCAGTTCGCGCTGACCACCGGCGAGGTCCCGGCCGACCGCCTCGCGGCGTTCGGCGACGGCCTGGCCGGGCTCGCGCTGCGCACCACGCCGTTCTCGGTGCCGCTGGGCCCGCCCGTCGTCGGTGAGCACACGCTCGGCGTGCGGGGCCACCTGACGCAGCGCTGGATGGACCTGACCGCGGCGATCCGGGAACTGGCACTCGCCACCTTCCACGCCGACGTCGTGCTCCCCGCACCACCGTCACGCCCGCACGTCAGCCTCGGGTACGGCCTCGCCGAGGGCAGCTCCACCGTGATCCAGGACCGGGCCGACGGGCTGCACCACGGCGTGCTGCCCGACCTGCGCGTGGACGCGCTGCACCTGCTCGCCGTCCACCAGGACGAGATCCGCGGCGCGTACACCTGGGATTCGCTCGGCGTCTGCGCGCTCGGATGAGCGGGCGCTGGATCGTGCTCGTCGCCCGCCCGACCCCGTCCGGTGTGGAGCGACGTTCGGTCGACGCGGTCGTCGACGCGGTGCGTGCGGCGATCGCCGAACCCGTCCACGTCGCGTTCCTCGACCAGGCCGACCCGTCGATCCCGGCCGTGCTCGACGCGGCCGTGGCGGCCGGTGTGGAGTCGGCCGTGGTCGTGCCGCTCGCGGTGCCGGCCGACTCGTACCTGACGACGTGGCTGTCGCGCGCCGTCGCGAACTGGCGCGAGACCCGCCACCCGGTCACGCTCGACGTCCGGCTCGCCCGGGGCATCGCGGCGTCGGCCGGGCTGGCCGGCGCGGTCGCCGCAGCGGTGGCGGCGGGCGGCGAGCCGATCACGTCGAGCCCTGCGGCGTTCCGCAGCCCGGCCTGGTCGCAGCTGCCCGCCAACGACCGGCACCTGCTGGTCTGCCGCGGCCCGCGCTGCACGTCCTACGGGTCGGGGGCGACGCACCGCGCGCTGAGCAAGGCCGCCCGTGGCACCGACGCGCTCGTCACGCCGGTGGGCTGCCTCGGTCCGTGCAACCTCGGCCCGCTGGTGATCGAGTACCCGGCCGGGACCTGGCACCGGCACGTCGACGAGGCGCTCGCCGAGCAGCTGTAGCGAGCCGAGCAGCTGGGTGATCAGCACCGCCGCGACAGCGCCACCAGCACGGTGTCCTCGACGCCCGGGTTGTGCAGTGCCCGCAGGCCCAGCCCGCTGAACCAGAGCATGGCACCCTGCGCGAACCGCCGCACGGTCGCCGAGCAGTACAGCTCGATGTCCCCGCGCTCCACCACCACGAGCGAGTCGTCCCATTCGGAGTCGACGAAGGCGTGCCAGTCATCAGGTGCGATCGTCACGACGCGGCGCCGGAAGGCGCAGGAGTCGACCCGTCGTCGCTCCACGGCCATCCCCCGCCCCGATGCAGGTCCGCCGGCGGCGGAACTCACCTCTAGGACGCGATGGGGAGCCGGAACTCATCGGTCGGGCGGCAGGTCACTCGCAGCCGATGCCGTCGTTGTCGGAGTCGAGGCCGTAGACGTCGGTGCCGATGACGTTGACCGGGCCCTTCACGTAGGCGGGTCCGTTGCCGCTGCCGCCCTGGCAGTCCACATCGCTGGCGATGGGGACGCACCCGCTGTAGTTCGAGTTGCACCCGCTCGCCGGTGGGGCCGCGGCAGGCGGCTTGGGGGCGGGAGGTGCCACCGCGGGCGGTTTGGCTGCTGGCGGTTGGGCCACTGGGGGTTGGGCCACTGGGGGTTGGGCCACTGGGGGTTGGGCGACCGTTGGCTTGGGCGCCGCCTGCGGTGCCGCGACCGGCGGCTGTGCGCGCGAGACCGGCTTCGTGTCCGGTGCCGCGACGGCGGGCGGTACCTCGGGTGCCGCGACGGCAGGGGGCTCGGGCGTGGGGGTCGGGGTCGCGGTCGCGGAGCTGGTCGCCGCCGCGACGGGCGTCGAGCCCGTGCTGGAGGCGGCGGGCGTTGTCCGGCCCCCGGAGATACCCCCGATGACCAGCAGGCCCACGACCACGCCCGCCCCGATCAGCAGCGGCTTGCCGAGCCGGCGGCTGGCCCGCGGCGCGCCGGGGGCAGCGGGAGCGGCAGGTGGCACGGGCACGAACGGCGGCGCCGCGTGGGCACCGCTGGGTACATCGGGCAGCCGGACGGTCACCTCGATGCCGCGGGTGCCGTTGAGCACCACCGCGTCGGCGGCGGGACGGCCGCCACGGCGCAGGACGTCGGCGACGATCGGGCCGTACCGGTTGGACATGAGCGAGGTCAGCTCCCCGACCCGGCGCGCGTCGAGCCAGACCTCGATCCCGGGCTGCCCGGCGTGGCGCCCGTGCGTGATCGGCGCGATCCGCAGCTCGACCACCACCTTGCGGGGCTGCCCATCGGGCCGGGGTGCGTACCTGGCCAGCGCAGGCTGATGGAACTCCTCCCTGGTCACGACCACTTCGTTGTCCGGGGTGAGCCGGAAGAGGCCTGCGGCGGAGTTCTCGATCATGTGGGCTGGCTTCCTGAGAGGTGATGTGGGCCACCCTCAGATCGCGGATCGTTGCCGATCGTTACGGAACGAGCGCGGCGTGTCGCCGCAGCGCCCGTTGCGGCGTCAGCGCGCCGTCATCCGCAGCGCCCCGTCCATGCGGATCGTCTCGCCGTTGAGGTAGTCGTGCTCGATGATCATCGTGACCAGCCGCGCGTACTCCTCGGGGCGGGCCAGCCGCGGCGGGAACGGCACGCCGGCGCCGAGGCCGGCCCGCACCTCGTCGCTGAATCCGGCCATCATCGGGGTGTCGACGGTGCCGGGGGCGATGGTGACCACGCGGATGCCGAACTGTGCGAGGTCGCGGGCCGCGGTGATCGTCATCCCGGAGACGCCCGCCTTGGAGGCGGCGTAGGCGATCTGCCCGATCTGCGCCTCGAACGCGGCGATCGATGCCGTGTTGATCACGACGCCGCGCTGCCCGTCGGCGTCGGGCTGGTGGCGGGCGATCGCCTCCGCGGCCAGCCGCATCACGTTGAACGTGCCGAGCAGGTTGACCTTGAGCACGGTGTGGAACAGGTCGAGGTCATGCGGGCCCTTGCGGCTGAGTATCCGCGCCGACGGGGCGATCCCCGCGCAGCTCACGACGGTGCGCAGCTCGGCGCCGTCGTCGTCGATCCGGGCGAGCGCCTCGCGGACGGGGGCGTCCTCGGTGACGTCGGCGGGCAGCAGCACCACGCCGGCGGGAGGGGTGGCCGCCTTGATCGAAGCGGGGAGGTCGAGGCCGTAGACGGTGGCGCCGCGGGCGGCGAGGGCGGCTGCCGTGGCGGCGCCGAGCCCTGAGGCCGCTCCGGTGACGAGCGCTGCGGTGCCGGTGATTTCCACGCGGTACTCCTGTTCGGGGTGCGGTACGGCGGTCCGTCCCAACCTATCGTTCGGCTTCCGACGACCTGGTCGCCGATGACTCGACCTCGGTCACATCGACGGGATACCGCAGCGCGCCGAGTGCCGCGGCGAGCAGGTGCGGGCGGGCGGCGGCACCGTCCGGGCCGGGGAGCCGGGCGGGTGCGGTGGTCAGCATCCCGAGTGCGAAGACGGCGCGGACGTGGGCGCCGGGGTCACCCGCCGGTGCGATCAGCGTGGCGAGCCGCTCCATCGCGTGGCCGGCGCGCGCTCCCGAATCGAGGGTGCGCAGGGTGGCGAGACTGCTCTCGAGCACGGCCATCGCGCTGCGGTGCGTGGCGACGAGATCGATGAACCCGCCGAGCACCTGCCGCTGCCGCGCGGCGGGATCCGGCTCCGTCCAGGCGCGGTCGGCGAGCTCGTCGATCGAGGTCAGGACGTCCTCCGTGAGCGCGGTGAGGATCTCCTGCTTGTTGGCGAAGTGGTAGTACAGCGCGGCCGAGGTGATGCCGAGCCGGGCGCCGAGCTCCCGGATCGACGCCTTGTCGTAGCCGACCTCGGCGAACAGTTCGACGGCGACGTCGAGGATGCGTTGGCGCGTGTCGCCGGTTGCCTGCATCGACTTCTCCCGATCTACGCTCGATCCACTTACCGATCGATTAGTAGCGTAGCGACACGTCAACTTGCCGATCGATCAGTAACTTCAGTGGCGCGAGAACCACCAGCCCGGCGGCCACCTGCGCGTTCGTCTACCCCAGCTGTGTCGACGGCCGGGCGGCACACGTCGCCGACCCGCTCGCCGATGATCAGGACTGGGCGTTGGTCTACGCGATGGGGTTCGGGCTGGGGGATTGGGCGTCGCGGTGGGGAGCGGGGATCAGTGCCTCGCCAGGGAACGGCTGATCACCAGGCGCTGGATCTGGTTGGTGCCCTCGAAGATCTGCATGATCTTGGCTTCGCGCATGAACCGCTCCACCGGGAAGTCGCGGGTGTAGCCGTAGCCGCCGAGCACCTGCACGGCGTCGGTGGTGACCTTCATGGCCGCGTCCGTGGCCACGAGCTTCGCGACGCTGGCCTGGCGGCTGTAGTCGCGGCCGGCGTCGCGGCGGCGGGCGGCGTCGAGGTAGGTGGCGCGGGCCGAGTCGACGGCGGCGGCCATGTCGGCCAGCAGGAAGCCGAGGCCCTGGTGGTCGATGATCTTCTTGCCGAAGGCGCTGCGCTCGTGGGCGTAGTCGACGGCCACGTCGAGTGCCGACTGCGCGAGGCCGGTGGCCACCGCGGCGATGCCGAGGCGGCCGGAGTCCAGCGCGCTGAACGCGATCTGCAGGCCCTGGCCCTCGGTGCCGATCAGCCGGTCGGCCCCGATCACGGCGCCGTCCCAGTTGGCAGTGACCGTCGGGACGGCGTCGAGGCCCATCTTGTCCTCCGGCTTGCCGAAGGACAGGCCCTCGACGGCGCCGGGCGCGAGGAAGCAGGAGATGCCGCGCGATCCCTCACCGGTGCGGGCGAACAGCGAGTAGAAGTCGACGATGCCGCCGTGCGTGATCCACGCCTTGGTCCCGGTGATCCGGTAGCCGGCGTCGACCTTCTCCGCCTTGCAGGTGAGCGCGGCGGCGTCGGACCCGGCTTGGGGCTCCGAGAGGCTGTAGCCGCCGACCAGCTCGCCTGCGAGCATCCGGGGCAGCCACTGCTCCTGCTGAGCGGGCGTGCCGAACGTCGCCACCGGGTGGCACGAGAGCCCGTGCACGCTGACCGCGACCGCGATGGCGGCCCAGCGGGCGGCGAGCTCCTCGAGCACCTGCAGGTACACCTCGTAGGGCTGCCCGCCACCCCCGTGCTCCTCCGGGTAGGGCAGCCCCAGCAGGCCGGCCTCCCCGAGCGTCGCGAACACGCCCTCCGGGTAGGTCGACGAGCGCTCGTGCGACTCGACGCGCGGGGCCAGCTCCTTGTCGGCGATCTCGCGGACGAGTGCGAGCAGGTCCTCCGACTCCGACGTCGGGAGCAGTCGGTCCACGGCCATGGGGATCCTCCAGTGATACGCGGGGCGGTACGATCGTATCGTGAATCGGACTGGTTCGACTGTCGGTCACGCCACTCGGCGCCGCGCTGAGCTGTTCGACCAGCTCGTGGCGCTGTTCCTCGCCGAGGGCTTCGCCGAGTTGACGATCGACGCGGTCGCCGCCCGCCTGCACTGCTCCAAGACCACGCTCTACGCGCTCGCCGACGGCAACCGTGACGACCTCGTGCGCGCCGTGGTCGTGCACTTCTTCCGGGGCGCCACGGAGCGGGTCGAGGCCGGGCTCGCCGCCGCCATCGCGCCGCACGAGCGCATCGAGGCCTACCTGCAGGCCGTGGCCGTGCAGCTGTCGGCCGCGTCCCCCGCCTTCTTCGACGACGTCGCGGCCGCACCCGCCGCGCGTGAGGTCTACGAGCGCAACACCCGGCTAGCGGCCCGCCGCGTCGAGCAGCTGATGACCGAGGGCGTGGCGAGCGGGGTGTTCCGCCCGCTGCACGTCGGGTTCGTCGCCGACGTGCTCGCGTCGACGATGGTGCGCATCCAGCAGCGGGAGGTGGCCGCGGCCACCGGGCTGAGCGACGCCGAGGCCTACACCGAGCTGGCCGCGCTGGTGCTGCACGCCCTCTCCCCGTGACCCCCTCCTAGCCGACGAACTCCACCGTCGGCTCCACGCGCACGGGTGTGGCCAGGCTGTTGGCGATGAAGCACTCGCGGTGGGCCACCTCCACCAGGTGTCGTACGCGCTCCTCGCTCGGTCCGGCCGCGAGCACGATGTGCGGGTGCAGCACGATCTCGGTCAGCCGCACCGGCTTGTCGTCCTCGGGCATCGTCGCCGTGGCCTCGTCGCGGTAGTCACGCACGTCGAGCCGCGCGCGGGCCGCCACCGCGAGGAACGACAGGAGCTGGCACGACGATGCCGCGAGCACCACGAGCTGTTCGGGGTTCAGGCGCGCGGGGTCACCACCGAACGCGGGATCGGACGAGAGGGCGAGCGCCGTGTCGGCCGGATCGGCAGCGGCGGCGTGGGTGCGGTCGTAGGCCGCGTAGCCGACGGCCGTGGAACCCGACCACGAGCACGTCGTGGTGTAGCGATGCACGGGCGCGGTCACCGCAGCAGATATAGCAGGTCGTCGAGGCGGGTGGTGACCAATAAGCACCCGGCCACCGCCAGCGCGCAGAGGGCGAGCCCGGCCGGCTCGTAGGGTGCCGGGTCGACGGCGGCGCCGACGACGAACCCCAGCGCGGCCACCGCGACGAGCGCGACGTTGCGCACGACGTGGGGGATGCCGATCGGGGTGGTCGACGCGCCGAAGCAGCGACACGGCACCCCGGCGCCGCGACGCAGGGCACGGACCAGCGCGACCGTGAAGCCGCACAGCAGCGCGCCTGCGCCGACGAACCCGGCAGGTACGAGGGGTTCGACGGCCAGCGCGCCCACCACCGCCAGCTCGGCCGCGATCGTCAGCGGTGCGAGCACGCGCGCCGCCCCTGCGGTCGTGGCCAGCAGCGTGGCGGTGGCCGTGACGAACCCGCGGTAGGCCTCGCGTCCGCGCAGCTTCCCGAACAGCGACACGAGCAACACCCCGCCGAGCACGCCGCGGCAGGCCAGCGCGAGGTAGGTCATCGCGGCGCCGACCACGAGCGGCAGACGAACGTGCCGACGAGGCCGCCGGCCGGATAGGGGCCGAGCTGCCGCGAATCGCCGCCCGCGGGGTTGTCACCCAGTACCACGACGGTGCCGGCCGGCACCGTGACCGCACCGTCGGGCATCGGGATGTCGACCGGCGCCGGATCCCCGGCCAGCGCGACGATCCGCTTGACCTGCCACGCGGGTGGGTCGAGACCGGGCACCGGGGGTAGGTCGGGACCGGCGAGCACGGCGATGTCCCCGCGGCGCAGCGCGGCGGGCAGACGGCGCCGGACGAGTATCCGGTCGCCGTCGAACAGCGTGGGTTCCATGCTGTCGCCGATCACGCTCACCAGTACCAGTGACCGGCGGGCCAGTCGGGCCGCAGCGGCCAGCGCCACGAGCGCGGCAACTGCCACGAATGGTGCTCGCATCCCTCTCCTTTTCCGTGCGGCAGCATCATTCCGGCAAATATCGAAATGTGTCCGACGGTGGTCGACGCCGTTGTGTCGATAGGCTCCCCGGCGCGCCGGACGGGCCGGCGAGTTGGGGGATGATGTGGTCAAGGTAGTACGAATGCTCGGTGACCGGATGTTGGCCAGGCTGGTGCCGCAGATGGCGGCGCACGCCGCGTGCACACCGGCGGAACATGTCTGCCAGTGCATGCCGGATGTCGACGGCGAATACTCGAACTGCTGGTGGGAGCAGTTCTGCAACGGTCAGTACCGCGAGTGGGGCTTCAGCGCGCACAAGGGCTGCTGAGGCTGCTCCCGATCGCCGGTGTCGCCGCGTCCACGCGTGGCGCACCGGCGTCCGGGACCTCCTCAGCCTGCCGCGACGTACCCCTGGGCCTGCAGCCGGAACAGCCGCGCGTACTCGCCGCCGAGCGCCATCAGTGACGCGTGGCTGCCTTCCTCGCGCACCCGGCCCGCTGCGAGCACGAGGATCCGGTCGGCATCGCGCACCGCGCTGAGACGGTGCGAGACGAGCACGCTCGTGCGTCCCTTCCGGTGCATCCGCAGCCGCTGGTGGATCCGGTGCTCTGCCTCGGCGTCCAGCCCGGCGCTGGGCTCGTCGAGGATCAGCAGCTCGCGCCCGGACCGCATGAACGTGCGGGCGAGCGCGATCCGCTGCCACTGCCCGCCGGAGAGCACCACGCCCTTCTCCGGGTCCGCCTTGTCCGACTCCTTGAAGAAGATGCGGCTGAGCAGCGTGTCATAGCCGCGAGGCAGAGAGTCGATCTTCGTGGCGATGCCCGCCGCGTCGGCGGCCCGGCCGATCCGCTCGTGGTCGTGCAAGGCAGCCAGGTCGCCGATCCCGATGTTCTCGGCGGCGGTGAGGTCATACTCCATGAAGTCCTGGAACAGCACGCCCAGGCGCCTGCGCAGCTCGGTGACGGGCACGGAGCGGATGTCCACGCCGTCCCAGAGGATCCGGCCGCGGTCCGGATCGTAGAACCGGCAGAGCAGCTTGATCAGTGTGCTCTTGCCGGCCCCGTTGAGCCCGACGATCGCCAGCGCCGAGCCCTGCTCGATCCGCGCGCTGACGCCCTGCAGCACCCACGGGTGCGCCGGGTCGTACCGGAACCAGACGTCCTCCAGTTCGATCCCGGAGCTCAGTCGCGGGAGCGCAGCGGGTGCGGTGGGCTCCGGCAGGTCGGGCGGCAGGGTCACGACGTCGACGTAGTGACCCAGCATGATCAGCGCGCGATGGGCGGCGGTGACCCGGCTGATGAGCCCGCTGAGCGCGGCCTGCGACGCCGTGACGGCAGCGGTGAAGGCGGTGACGTCACCGATCGTGAGCCGTCCCTCGTAGGCCGACCAGCAGGCCCACGCCACCCCGCCGATCCCGATCACGGTGCTGAGCAGCGCAAGCGCCGACTGGGTGCGCAGCTGGTCGGCGTCGAGTGCCCGCTGTGTCCGGTTCGCCGTCACGATGGCGGCGAGCACGCGCTCCTTGAAGAAGCCGACGAGATCGAGCAGCCGCAGCTCCTTGACGGCCCGCACGTCGCTGTTCAGCTCGCTGACCTGGGACTGCCGCCGGCCCATCGCCGACATCGAGTCCCGCGCGGCGGCGATCCGGCGGGAGAACGCGAGCTGCGCGAACAGCGTCGGGACAGCCGACACCACCATGATCACCGCCATTGGCGGGGCCAGCAGTGACACCGTCACCAACAGGCCGGTGACGGAGACGACGTCCCTGATCCCGGACAGCAGGCCGGTGGTCGCGGGTGCGATCGCGCCCGCGGAGCTCTGCTGGGCGGAGCGGATGCGGTCCAGCAACCGGGGGTCCTCGAACCTGGCCAGCCCGCGGAACGCCCCGACGGCGGTGAACAGCCGGTCGTTCAGCACCACCGTCACCCTGCGGTTCAGCTCGCCGGAGAGGAACGTGCTCAGCCGGGGTTCGACCGCCGCGACGAGTCCTGCCACGGCCAGGGTTGCCACGGCGCCGATCAGGACGGCCGGTGGCGCGTGGGTCACGAGCCCGTCGATCATGACCTTGGTGGCCCAGACGACCGCCGACGCCAGCAGCCCGCCGACGAGCGTGACCGCCAGGTGGAGCAGGGTCAGCGCCGGTCCGGCCGCCCAGCACAGCTGCCACGCGACCCGCAGCCGGGAGCGCAGCTCGCGGGTCCCCGCCGACCGCGCATCGGACGGGGTCACTCGGCGGCCACCGGGAGCCCGCCGAGCGAGTGCCGCGAGGCCATGACGACCCCCTCGGCGTCCAGCAGCAGCAGTTGGGGGAACGCGCGCACGCCGACGGCGTCGGCCGTGGCGCTGCTCTCCGGATCGAGCACCAGCGCAGGTGACCCGCCCGGTTCCGAGACCTCCAGTGCCGTGATGAGGGCCTCGGTCTGCCCCGCGCCGGCGCCCTTCGTGATCACGAACGCCGTCCGGTTCGCGGCCGGGTGGCGCGCGAACTGCGTGGCCTGCTCGATGCAGGGTTCACAGGTGGCGGAGAAGAAGCCGATCAGACGGCCGGAACCGGTGCCGGTGGCGAACTCGGGAAATCGGCGCCCGACGAGTACATCGCGACCGGATGTGCCCGATTCGCCGGCGGGCTGCTCGCCGGCATTGCGCATCCGGCGCACGATCGCGAACGTGAGGAGCAGGTTGAGGACAACGAGAATCGCCAGCACGACGATTGCAGCAACAATGAATTCCACGATTCCTCTTCGGCCGAGTGATTCCGGTGCACAGCCCTACCGTGATCATGCCCGGCCGCCGGAATCGGCGACCACCCACCGTCAATCCCGTACGAGGGAATCCCGGGCCGGCCCGGCGCGCCGGTCGGCCGTGCGCCGGCGCAACTCCTAGCCTCGACCGGATCCGCTGCCGGACCACAGGTAGGAACGATGCGCAGACGCCTTCCCGCACTGCTCGCCGCGATTCCGGCGCTCGTGGCCGGGCTCGCCTTCGCACCGGTGGCATCCGCGCAGGAAGCCGCGGGCGGCTCCGACGTCGCGCTGCTCGTCGACCGGGTCGCACCGGAGATGCCCGGGGTCACGCTCACGGCCGACGCGACGGCGCCGGGCCCGCGGCTCGTGCTCCGCAACCCGACCGCGACCGAGGTGACGGTGCTGTCGAGCGCGGGCGACCCGATGCTGAGGGTCGGCCCGGGCGGGGCCTTCGGCAACCTGCGTTCGCCGGAGTGGTTCACCGCGAAGACGGCCGACGGCAGCGGCCCGGTCCCGGAGACCACCGCCGAGCACGCCAAGCCGATCTGGTTGCAGGTCTCCGCCGACCCGGCCTGGTCGTGGTTCGACCAGCGGCTGCGTGCGGCGGTGCCGACGCCGCTGCAGCGGGCCGCGGCGAAGCCGCTCGACCGGTTCGGGTCCTGGACGGTGCCGCTGGCCTACGGCGACGTCACCGGCAGCGCGGCGGGGCACAGCGAGTTCCGACCGGCGAGCGGCACGTTCACACCCGAGGTGAGCAACGCCCGGCCGGCGCCCGACGTCACGGTCGCCGTCGCCGCGGGCTCCTCCGTCCCCGACGTCACGGTGCAGAACAGCGGGCGCAGTGACGTGGTCGTGCTCGGCGCCGCGGGGGAGCCCTACCTGCGCCTCTCGCCGCAGGGCAGCGCCGCCAACACCGCCAGCCCGACGTGGCGCGCGGCCCAGGATCCGGCGGTCCCAGATCCCGCGGCGCCAGATCCCGCGGCGCCGGATCCGGCGGCCGTGCCGCAGTGGACGCCGGTGTCCACGGAGGCGCGTGCGACGTTCCCGCTGCCCGGGGCGACGCTCACCCCCGAGCCGGCCGCGCTCTATGCGATGACCGAGCCGGCCGTCGTCAGCACGTGGCGGCTGTCGCTGCTCGTGGACGGCAGGCCGACGACGGTGGACGGCAGCACCACGTTGACCCCGGCGGGGTACGTCGAACCCTGGTGGCACCGGTGGGTGGTGCCGGCGATCGTCGCGGCGTCCGTCGTGATCGTCGTGGAGATCATCGTGCTGGCCGTGGTGATCAGGCGCAGGCGCCCGGCCCGCACCCGCGCTGTCTCAGAGCGAGAAATCGTCGATATCAGCAGCTGAGGCGGGGTATCGTCGGCTGATGGCGGGTGACCGTCCGGTCCTGCTGGGCCTGCTGCTCTACGTTTTCGTCGCGGCCACACCGACGCTGCTGTTCTGGTTGGCCCTGCGGCTGCTGCCTGCTGCCCTCGATGCGCTGCAGGACCGTCGTACCGCGCGCCGCCAGCCGCCCGGCCCGTCCCTCGAGACGGTGGTGGCCGACCTGCGCCGCCTGCGCCGCGAGGTGCGGGCCGCTCGGCAGCCCTCCCAGGTGCGGCGCCTGGCAGTCACGGCCGCCTACGACGTGATCCTGCTCGACGCCTGCCGCCTCGTGGGCGTCGATGCGCCGCTGGCGGATGCCACCGTCACCGATGCCGATCGCGCGTTCGCGCGGCTGCTTACCGAGGCCGCGCTCGAGGACGCGGGTGTCGCGCTGGATCCCCCCTCCGGCAGCACGGCTGCGGCATGATGCCAGCCGGGGACGCTCCCGGGTAAAGTTCCTTTTACCGAGCGGGAACGACCTGCGCTGCTCCCGCGTTGTCAGCATGGAAGCGCCAAACGCTCCGAGGAGGAACAGGTGCGCACCAGCAGCAATCCGGCGTTCCGCAACCTGCCCAGTGGGCAGGGCGGCTACGCCACGTTCGACCGCCAAGGCGGCGCGATGGGTGGGGCGATGGGCGGCACGGCCGCCTACGCCGATGCCCAGGCGGGGTCGGTCGATCACGGTCGGGCCGGCGTCGGGGAGCGGCCGCTCACCACCGACGACATCGTCCTCAAGACCGGGCTGTCCGCCGGTGTGGCGCTGATCGCCGGCATCATCACCGCGGTCGCCGGCCTCTACAGCCTCGGGATCCCGGCGTTCGTCGTCGGGTTCGTCGTGTCGCTGGTGCTGATCTTCAAGCCGCAGTGGGCCGGTGCACCGCTGGTGCTGCTCTACTCGGCCGCGATGGGCGTGGCGCTCGGCGGCATCGCCGGGCTGCTGAACATGAGGTTCCCGGGCATCGCGTTCCAGGCGCTGCTCGGTACGGCAGGCGTCTTCGTCGGCATGCTGGTGGTCTACAAGACCGGTGCCGTGCGGGTCACGCCGCGCTTCACCAAGTGGGTCATGGGCGCGCTGATCGGCGTCGTGATCCTGATGGTGGCCAACCTGGTGGCCAGCCTGTTCGGCCTCGACCTCGGGCTGCGGTCCGGCGGGCCGCTCTCGATCATCTTCAGCCTGGTCATCATCGGGGTGGCGGCGTTCAGCCTGCTGCTCGACTTCGACCAGGCCGATCAGGCCGTCCGCGGCGGCGCCCCGGCCAAGGTGGCGTGGTACATCGCCTTCGGCCTGATGACCACGCTGGTCTGGCTCTACATCGAGATCCTGCGGCTGCTGACGTACCTGCGGTCGGACTGAGTCCCGCGCTCCACGGCGACAGCGGCCGGCACCTCGTACGAGGTGCCGGCCGCTGCCGTTCGCGGAGTGTCAGTAGTGCGTGGTGCCCGGTGACCCGCCGCCTGCGGCCACCGCGTCCCCATTGATCGCGATGCTGCGCGGCGAGGCCAGGAACGTCACCACGTCGGCCACCTCGGCGGCGGTCACCAGCCGGCCGATCGACGTGCTGCTCGCCAGCCGGGCGGCCGCGTCCTCCTCGCTGATGCCCTGCTCGCTCGCCATCCCCGCGATCATGCCGGGGGTGCGCTCGGTCACCGTGAAGCCGGGATGCACCACCGTCACCGTGACGCCGCGGGGGCCGAGCTCGTCGGCGAGCGCGCTCGTCATCGCGGCCACGGCCACGTTGCGCACCGACCCCACGAGCGAGGCCGACCGGCGCGCGTTGAGACCGCTGATGTTGATGATGCGACCCCAGCCCTGCGCCACCAGGTGCGGCGCCGCGGCGCGGGCGCAGCGCAGGTAGCCCAGCAGCTTGGTCTCCAGCTCCACCCGCACCGCGTCGTCGGTCAGCTCGGTGAGCGCCGGCGTCGGGCCCGCGCTCGCCGGGCGGGCGGCCGCGTTGACGAGGATGTCCACCCCGCCCAGCTCCTCCACGGCCGCCGCGACCATCGCCCGCACGTCGTCGTCGCTCGCGGTGTCGGCGACGAGCCCGACCGCGCGCGTGCCGTGCCGGGCGACCTGCGCCGTCGCCGCGTCGAGCGCGTCGCGGTGGCGGGCGACGAGCGCCACGTCGACGCCCTCGCCCGCCAGTGCGTGGGCGACGGCGAGCCCGATGCCCCGGCTCGCGCCGGTGACGATCGCTCGCCGCCCCCGCAGTTGCAGATCCATTAGTTGAGGCGCTCGAGCACCATCGCCATGCCCTGGCCGCCGCCGACGCACATCGTCTCGAGGCCGATGGACTTGTCGTGGGTCCGCAGGCCGTTGAGCAGCGTGGTGGTGATGCGCGCTCCGGTCATGCCGAACGGGTGGCCCAGTGCGATCGCGCCGCCGTTGACGTTGAGCTTGTCCTCGTCGATGCCCAGGTCGCGGGCCGACGGGATGACCTGCGCCGCGAACGCCTCGTTGATCTCGACGAGGTCGATGTCGTCGATGGTCATGCCCGCGCGGGCGAGTGCCTGCTTCGACGCCTCGACCGGGCCGAGGCCCATGATCTCGGGTGACAGGCCGGAGACGCCGGTGGCGATGACGCGGGCCAGCGGCGTGATGCCCAGCTCGGCGGCCTTCGTGTCGGACATGATCACGAGTGCCGCCGCGCCGTCGTTGAGCGGGCAGCAGTTGCCCGCGGTGATGAGGCCGTCGGGACGGAAGACGGGCTTGAGCCCGCTCACGCCCTCGTAGGTGACGCCGGCGCGCGGGCCGTCGTCGTTCGACACCACGGTGCCGTCCGGCAGCGTGACCGGGGTGATCTCGCGGGCGAAGAACCCGTTGGCGATGGCCTTCTCGGCCAGGTTCTGGGAGCGGACGCCGAAGCGGTCCATGTCCTCGCGCGTGATGCCCTTGGCGCGGGCCAGGTTCTCCGCGGTCTGGCCCATCGCGATGTAGACGTCGGGCGTCGTGCCGCTCTCGCGCGGGTCGGTCCAGGAGTCCAGGCCGCCCTCGGACAGCTTCGCCGAACGTGCCTCGGCGTCGGAGAACAGCGGGTTGTGCGTGTCCGGGAGCGAGTCGGAGTTGCCCTTGACGAAGCGCGACACCGTCTCGACACCCGCCGAGATGAACACGTCACCCTCGCCGGCCTTGATCGCGTGCAGGGCCATCCGCGTGGTCTGCAGCGACGACGAGCAGTAACGCGTGATCGTGGTGCCGGGGATCGCGTCGTAGCCCAGCAGCACCGCGACGACGCGGGCCATGTTGAAGCCCTGCTCCCCGCCGGGCAGCCCGCAGCCGAGCATGAGGTCGTCGACGTCGTTCGGGTCGAGCTCGGGCACCTGCGCCAGTGCGGCCTTGACGAGCTGCACGGTGAGATCGTCGGGTCGGATGGTGGTCAGCGACCCCTTGAACGCGCGCCCGATCGGGGATCGGGCCGCCGCGACGATCACGGCTTCGGGCATCGTCTACTCCTCGTCGGCTGAAGACTGGGAACTGGAATCCGATTCGGAGACTACGCGGCAGTAACCACGATCGGGAGCAACCGGAGAGTGATGTGGACCGGGTGAACCTGACCAGGGTTGTCAGGTTATGCAGCCATGCTCGGGGCATGGCCACATGGAAGGACGTCGAGCGCTCCGAGCCCGAGTTCGCCGACCGGGTGCGGAAGATCTTCGACGCCAACAAGCACAAGACGCTCGCCACGCTGCGGGCAGACGGCGCACCGCGGATCTCGGGCACCGAGTGCAGCTTCGCCGACGGCGAGCTGACGTTCGGGTCGATGCCCCGCTCGCGCAAGGGCGCGGACCTGCTCCGCGACCCGCGCTTCGCGCTGCACAGCGCCACCGTCGACGCCCCGGACGGTGACGACGCGGCCTGGGTCGGCGACGCGAAGGTCGCCGGCCGGGCGTTCCACGCCGGTGACGTCGACGGGGACATCGAGGGCGACCTGTTCCGGGCCGACCTGGACCAGGTCGTCCTCATCGGCCTGAACGAGACCGCGACGATGATGGTGATCCGCACCTGGACCCCCGCGGGAGGACTTCGAACGGTCGAACGCACCTGATCGAGGGGCGCTGTCGATTCCGGTGGGGCTCGTTCGTCGTCATGCTGTGTGGCAACCCGGCCACCGACGACGGACCCGAGACACCACGAGGAGCCAGCCGTGAAGTACATGCTGCTGATCTATGGAGCCGAGCCGACCGAGCCGCCCACCGAGGAGCAGGGCAAGCAGGTGATGGAGGCCTACTTCGCGTACTCGAAGGCGGTCTCCGACGCGGGTGTCAACCTCGGTGGGGAGGGGCTGCAGGGCACGGAGGCGGCCACCACCGTGCAGGTCACCGCCGGTGGTGAGCGGGTCGTCACCGACGGGCCGTTCGCCGAGACCCGCGAGGTGCTCGGCGGCTACTACCTGATCGACGTGCCCGACCTCGACGCCGCCATCGACTGGGCGGCGAAGTGCCCCGGCGCCCGGTGGGGCGGCAAGGTCGAGGTACGGCCGCTCATGGAGTACTGACCAGGTGCCCGAGCGAGCGGTCGGTCCCGGTGCCTCGACGGGCACCTCCATCGAGGCCGTCTTCCGCGAGGAACGGGGCCGGCTGCTCGCCACGCTCGTGCGCCAGTTCGGCGACCTGGACCTCGCCGAGGAGGTGGCCTCCGACGCGGTGGCCGCGGCGCTGGAGCACTGGCCGGTCGACGGCGTGCCGACGCGGCCGGCAGCCTGGCTGCTGACCGCGGCGCGCCGCAAGGCCGTCGACCGGCTGCGCCGCGACAAGGCCTACGCGGCCCGCATCGCGGTGCTGCAGGCCGAGGCCGACCGCGACCAGCCCGTCGCGGTGCTCGACACGGACTCCGACGACGTCCCGGACGACCGGCTGCGGCTGTTCTTCACGTGCTGCCACCCGGCACTCGCGCTCGAGGCGCAGACCGCGCTGACGCTGCGCTGCCTGGCCGGGCTCTCGACGCCGGAGGTCGCGCGGTCGTTCCTGCTGCCGCCCGCCACCATGGGGCAGCGGATCGTCCGTGCCAAGCGCAAGATCCGCGACGCCCGCATCCCGTTCCGGGTGCCGGAGGCCGGTGAGCTGCCCGCCCGGTTGCCCGCGGTGCTCCAGGTCGTCTACCTGATCTTCACCGAGGGCTACGCGGCCAGCTCGGGCCCCGATCTGATGCGCGTCGACCTCGCCGACGAGGCCGTCCGGCTCGCCCGGATCCTGCACCGGTTGCTGCCCGGCGAGCGCGAGGTGAGCGGGTTGCTGGCCCTGCTGCTGCTCGTCGACGCCCGCCGTGCGGCGCGCACCGGACCCGACGGCGAGCTGGTGCTGCTCGGCGAGCAGGACCGCACGCTGTGGAACGTCGACCACATCGTCGAGGGCCGCGCGCTCGTGGTGGAGGCGCTGACGGGTGGGCGCCCCGGCCCCTACGCGCTGCAGGCCGCCATCGCGGCGGTGCACGACGAGGCCGCCGACGTCACCACCACCGACTGGCCGCAGGTGGTGGCGCTCTACGACGTGCTGGCGCAGGTGGCGCCGTCCCCGCTGGTGGCGCTCAACCGCGCCGTCGCCGTGGCGATGCGGGACGGCCCGGTGGCGGGACTCGTCGAGCTCGACGCGCTGGTGGCCGACGAGCGGCTCGCCGGCTACCACCTGCTGCCCGCCGCGCGGGCCGACCTGCTGCGCCGCCTCGAGCGGCCGGCGGAGGCCGCCGCGGCCTATCGGGAGGCGCTCGCGATGGTCGGCAACCGGCCGGAGCGAGCGTTCCTGCTCCGGCGCCTGGCCGAGGTGGAGTAGGTCCACCTCGCACACGATCTCCAGTCGTCGCAGGCGTTGGACGGCGTGCGACGACCCACGAACCTGTGCGACGTGCGCTAGACGCCTTCCACGGCTGACTGTGCGGCCACCAGCGCGCGCAGCCTCGCCAGCGCCCGGTGCTGGGTGACCCGGACGGCGCCCGCTGTGGAACCGAGCGCGATGGCCGTCTCCGCGGCGCTGAACTGCAAAGCGATCCGCATCACCAGCACCTCGCGGTGGGCGGCAGGCAGCTGGTCGAGCAGGGCACGCAGCTGGGCGGCGTCGGTCTTCTGCAGCACCCGGACATCGGGGCCGGGGCCGTCGTCGATGTCGTCGGGGATCTGGTCGGTGGGCCGGCTGCGGTCCCGCCCGGCCGCGCGGTAGGCGTCGACGACCTTGTTGCGCGCGATGCCGATGACGAACGACATGGCGGGGTTGCCGCGCGGCTCGTAGCGGGGGATGGCGCTGCAGACGGCCAGCAGCACGTCCTGCGCGACGTCTTCCGCGGTCTGCAGGCCGCTGTCACCGCCGCCGAGGCGGGCGCGGCAGTAGCGCAGCACGGTGGGCCGGATCTTCTCGAGCAGGGTGTTGAGAGCCTTCGTCTCACCGGCGGCAGCGCGTTCGGCCAGTGCGGTGAGCTCGGCATCGCGGTGGGCGGCGCGGTCCGCAGCAGCGCGGTCCACCTCCACCTCGTCCGCCGGCAACCTGCCCTCCTGCTGGTGTCGTCGACCAAGGTCGGACGTTGTTGTCGGGTTCCACGCCGCGATGCGTGCATGGACAGTAGCCCGTTTGCGCGGGTTGTTGCGCCATCGGGTTGCGTTGTACGCCGTAGTGTTGCCCGCTGGATGCCCGACGCGGACAGCGTGAGAGCCCCCGAAGTGCCTGTTCTGCGGGGTGCGACGATGGACTCATGCGTTATGTCGAGCACGTCGCCGACCTGGTCGGCAACACGCCACTGGTCCGGCTCGGCCCGGTCGCGGCCGGGATCGCGGCCCCCGTGCTGGCGAAGGTCGAGTACTTCAACCCCGGCGGCAGCGTGAAGGACCGCATCGCGCTGCGCATGATCGAGGCCGCCGAGAAGTCCGGTGAGCTGCGGGCGGGCGGCACGATCGTCGAGCCGACGTCGGGCAACACCGGCGTCGGGCTGGCGATGGTCGCGCAGCGCCGCGGCTACCAGTGCGTGTTCGTCTGCCCGGACAAGGTCAGCGAGGACAAGCGCAACGTCCTGCGCGCCTACGGCGCCCGCGTCGTGGTCTGTCCCACGGCCGTCGAGCCCGAGCACCCCGACTCCTACTACCAGGTCTCCGACCGCCTCGTCACCGAGATCGACGGGGCGTGGAAGCCCAACCAGTACGCCAACGTGCAGAACCCGGAGTCGCACTACCTCGGCACCGGCCCGGAGCTCTGGGAGCAGACCGAGGGCACGATCACGCACTTCGTCGCGGGGATCGGCACCGGGGGCACCATCAGCGGCACCGGGCGGTACCTCAAGGAGGTCTCCGACGGCCGCGTCCAGGTGATCGGCGCCGACCCCGAGGGCTCCGTCTACTCCGGTGGCACCGGCCGTCCGTACCTCGTGGAGGGCGTCGGCGAGGACTTCTGGCCCACCACCTACGACAAGGACATCTGCGACCGCATCGTCGCGGTCTCCGACGGCGACTCCTTCGAGATGACGCGCCGCCTCGCCCGCGAGGAGGCGCTGCTCGTCGGTGGCTCGTGCGGCATGGCCACGGTGGCCGCGCTGCGGATCGCCGCCGACCTGCCGGCCGACGCGGTGGTGGTGGTGCTGCTGCCCGACGGCGGCCGCGGCTACCTCGGCAAGGTGTTCAACGACGCCTGGATGGCCGGGTACGGGTTCATGCCGCCCACGCAGGGCGCCACGGTCGGTGACATCCTGCGCCGCAAGGACGGCTCGATGCCCGACCTCGTGCACGCCCACCCGAACGAGACCGTCGCCGACGCCGTCCACTACCTGCGCGAGTTCCACGTCTCGCAGATGCCCGTGGTGCGGGCGGAGCCGCCGGTGATGGCGGCGGAGGTGGCAGGCGCGGTGGTCGAGCGCGACCTGCTCGACGCGCTGTTCACCGGCCGGGCCCAGCTCTCGGACCGCCTCGAGCGGCACATGTCCGCACCGCTGCCGACGCTCGGGGCCGGTGAAGCGCTGGACACGGCGATGGCGGCCTTCGCGCAGGCCGACGCGGCACTCGTGCTCGTCGACGGCAAGCCCGCCGGCGTCGTCACTCGCTCGGACGTGCTGGCCTTCATCGGCTCCGGCAGCTGACCCGCGCACACCGGAGCGTGCTCGCACCCACCATGCGCGGTGGGTGCGAGCCCCCGGCGGTGTGCGCGAGCCTCCCGCGCGTAGCGTTTCGCCCATGCGCGGTTTCTCCACCAATGCCATTCATGCTGGCCAGGAGCCGGATCCCACGACCGGAGCGGTGATCACGCCGATCCACCCGTCCTCCACGTTCGCCCAGGACGGCGTCGGTGGCCTGCGTGCCGGGTACGAGTACTCCCGCAGCGCCAACCCCACGCGTACGGCGCTGCAGGAGTGCCTGGCGGCGCTCGAGGGCGGCCGCCATGCCGTCGCGTTCGGTTCCGGCATGGGCGCCTCCGACGTCCTCATGCGGGTGCTGCTCAAGCCGGGCGACCACATGGTCATCCCGCACGACGCCTACGGCGGCACGTTCCGCCTCGTCGACAAGGTGCTCTCGCAGTGGGGTGTGGAGCACAGCACCGTCGACCTCGGTGACGTCGACGCGCTGCGGGCCGCGATCCGTCCGACCACCCGGGCCATCTGGTGCGAGACGCCCACCAACCCGCTGCTGGGCATCGCCGACATCGCGGCGCTGGCCGACGTCGCGCGGGGCGCGGGCGCGCGGCTCGTCGTCGACAACACGTTCGCGTCGCCGTACCTGCAGAACCCGCTCGCGCTCGGCGCCGACGTGGTGCTGCACTCCACCACCAAGTACGTCGGCGGTCACTCCGACGTCGTCGGGGGCGCGCTCGTCACGAGCGACGACGAGCTGGCCGAGCAGATCCTGTTCACGCAGAACTCCGTCGGCTCGGTGCCCGGCCCCTTCGACGCCTGGCTGACGCTGCGGGGTGTCAAGACGCTCGCCGTGCGCATGGAGCGCCATTGCGACAACGCCGAGCGCATCGCCGAGATGCTCAGCGGCCACAGCGCCGTCTCCGGCGTGCTCTACCCGGGACTCGCGGAGCACCCCGGCCACGAGGTGGCGGCCAAGCAGATGCGCCGCTTCGGCGGCATGGTGTCGTTCACCGTCGCGGGCGGCCGGGAGGCGGCGCTGCGGGTGTGCGGGGCCACCGAGCTGTTCACGCTGGCCGAGTCGCTCGGCGGCGTCGAGTCGCTGATCGAGCACCCCGCCGCCATGACGCACGCCTCGGTCTCCGGCTCCGCGCTGGAGGTGCCCGACTCGCTGGTGCGCCTCTCGGTGGGCATCGAGGACGTCGAGGACCTGGTGGAGGACCTGCGCACGGCGCTCGACGCCGCCTGACGGCGCCAACCGGATGGCCACCGCGCCGACGTCAGGACGTTGGCGCGGTGGCCACGGGGTTGGCGCGGTGGGAGCGCCGGTTCGACGGCGCCAACGCAGCGGCCACGGCGCCGATGTCGGGACGTTGGCGCGGTGGCTATGGGGTTGGCGCGGTGGGGTTGGCGCGGTGGGGCGTCAGCTGCGCGCGGGCGCGTCGGCGTCGGCGCGCGTGGTGGAGTTCGGGGCCGGGTTGGGCACCACGATGTCGCCGGGGGCGATGCACCCTCCGACCAGCACGTAGCGGCCGTCCTGCAGCTCGTAGTGGCCGGGGTCGTCGCAACCCGCCGCCTGCACGGTGGCCACCGCGACGGCGGTGAGGACGGCAGCCACCAGCAGTGGTGCCATGGCCCGCAGCCGGGTCATCTCAACAGCCGTGTCATCTCGACCTCCACCGGACAGTGGCCGCCACGATGCTCGCGCGGCATCCCCCGAGCTGTCCCGGACCGAGGTTACCGCTGCCGGGTGCGCGGTGCGCCGCGTGGTGGTCCGGGCCCGCACGGCCGGTGCGAGGATGGGCCCATGACCACGCAGGGGGTGGCCGTCCCGCCCGTCGGCATCGACGACATCCGGGCCGCGCGGGAACTGCTGGCCGGGGTCGTCTCGGTCACGCCGGTGGCCGGTTCCCGCACGTTGTCGGACCTGTGCGGCGGGCCGGTCTGGTTCAAGTGCGAGAACCTCCAGCGCACCGGCTCCTTCAAGATCCGCGGGGCCTACACGCGCATTGCCCGGCTGTCGGACGTCGATCGCGCCCGCGGGGTCGTGGCGGCGAGCGCGGGCAACCACGCGCAGGGAGTGGCGCTGGCGGCGCGGCTCCTCGGCATCGAGGCCACGGTCTTCATGCCGGTCGGCGCTGCGCTGCCGAAGGTCGGCGCCACCCGCGGCTACGGTGCCACCGTCCAGCTCGCCGGGGAGACCGTGGACGGCAGCATCGCCGCCGCCAGGGAGTTCGCCACGCTCACGGGCGCGGTGTTCGTGCACCCCTTCGACCATCCCGATGTGATCGCCGGACAGGGCACGGTGGGCCTCGAGATCCTCGAGCAGGTGCCCGACGTGCGCACCGTGCTCGTCGGCACCGGCGGCGGCGGGCTGCTGGGGGGCGTGGCCGCCGCCATCAAGGCGCAACGGCCCGACGTCCACGTGGTCGGCGTGCAGGCAGAGGGCGCCGCGGCGTGGCCCGACTCGCTGTCGGCGGGAGAACCCCGCTCGCTCGCCGCGATGCGCACGATCGCCGACGGCATCGCCGTCGGGCGCCCGGGTGACATCACGTTCCCGCAGGTGGCCGCGCTCGTCGACGACATGATCACGGTGGACGACGACGCGCTCTCGCGCGCGCTGCTGCACTGCCTCGAACGCGCCAAGCTCGTGGTGGAGCCGGCAGGCGTCGCGGGAGTGGCCGCGCTGCTGGAGCACCCGCGCCGCTTCGCCACCCCCGCCGTGGCGGTGCTGTCGGGCGGCAACGTGGACCCGCTCGTCCTGCTGCACGTGATCCAGCACGGCATGGCCACGGCGAAGCGCTACCTCGCGCTGCGGGTGCGGGTGAGCGACCGTCCGGGAGCGCTGGCCGAGCTGCTGGTGCAGATCGGCTCGCACGGTGCCAACGTCCTGGACGTGGCCCATTCCCGCATATCAGGGGCGCTCTCGCTCGGTGAGGTGGACGTGGACGTCACCCTCGAGACCCGTGGCCCGCAACACTGCGCCGAGCTGGTGAACGCCCTGCGGACAGCAGGGCACACCGTCGGCGAGATCGCCGACGGTGTGCCCGGTGGCTGGTGAAGCTGGAGAACTCAGCCCGTGGAAGAACTCAGCCCTTGAAGGGCTCGGCCGAGACGAGGGAGACCTCCATGTTGCCGCCCGTGGGCAGCTGGTAGGTCCTGGTCTCGCCGACCTTGGCACCCAGCAGCGCCGCGCCCAGCGGGGAGTTGGGGGAGATCACCTGCAGGTCGCCGTGTGCGCCCTCCTCGCGGGAGCCCAGCAGCACCGTCTCGGTGTCCTCGTCGTCGTAACGGATCTTGAGGACCATGCCGGGCGCGGCGACGTCGGAACTCGACGGTGCGACGCCGACCTGCGCCGTACGCAGCAGCTCCTGCAGCTGCCGGATGCGGCCCTCCTGCTGACCCTGCTCCTCGCGCGCGGCGTGGTAACCGCCGTTCTCCTTGAGGTCGCCCTCTTCGCGGCGGGCATTGATCTCAGCAGCAATGACGGGGCGGTTCGCGATCAGCACGTCCAGTTCGCCCTTGAGCCGGTCGTAGGCCTCCTGGGTCAGCCAGGTCACCTGCGTGTCCGTCACGGTCATCACTCCTCCAGCCTGTCCAGTTCCATGCAGCCACGGACCGTTCGCCCGCGGACGGGATCAACCCGTCGTGGGCGATCCCGATCTCGATGGCGGCATAGCCCCGAGTAAGGAAAAACACGACCCGCCTGCGGGCCGTGTGCAGCTCACGGTAACACGGTGCCAGCCACTCGTCGCAGCCTTTCGACGAACGGTTGGGGGTGCCGAAGAGTTCCCGCTTCGCGTATCCCTGCTGGTCAACCGCTTGCAGTTGTACCTGCAATGCGCACCTGCAACGTGCACGCATCGCCGTGCGACCGCTCACCGTAGCCCCTTCCGCTCAGGTTCGCGAACTGTGCCGCCGACCGTGTCCCGGCGACGCGCACGACCCTATTCACACCCACCGACAATTACGCTGGGTCACGAAATTAGGGCGCGGGAAGGTGCGCGGCCGATACAGCGTTCGACCTCGTAGCGAAGGTTGTCGGGGCACTCTGCAACGATCCCGTCAGCTCCACATCTCAGAAGGGACCGCGGCCGACCTCATGTCGTCTTCCGATCAGCGCAGCTCCACCCCTCTGCGGCTCATGACGGTGCACGCGCATCCCGATGACGAGTCGAGCAAGGGGGCCGCCACCAGCGCCCGCTACGTCGCCGAGGGCCACGAGGTCATGGTCGTCACGTGCACGGGCGGCGAGGCCGGCAGCATCCTCAACCCGGCGATGGATCGGCCCGAGGTGCTGGCCGATCTGCCCGCCGTCCGCCGCGCCGAGATGGCGAAGGCCGCCGAGATCCTCGGTGTCCAGCACCGCTGGCTCGGCTTCGTCGACTCCGGCCTGCCCGAGGGCGATCCGAAGCCGCCGCTACCCGAAGGCTGCTTCGCGCTCGTCCCGCTCGAGGAGGCCACGGCTCCGCTGGTGGCGCTCATCCGCGAGTTCCGCCCGCACGTGCTCGTCACCTACGACGAGAACGGCGGCTACCCGCACCCCGATCACATCAAGACCCACGAGATCTCCATGGCGGCGTTCGACGCAGCGGGCGATCCCGATCGCTTCCCGGGCACGGGCGATCCATGGCAGCCGCTCAAGCTGTACTACTCGCACGGCTTCTCGAAGGCGCGCCTGATCGCCTTCGACGCCGCACTTGAAGCGCGCGGGCTCGAGTCGCCGTACAAGGAGTGGCTGGCCAACTGGAGCGACCGGCCCGATCCGGGCCTCCGCGTCACCACCCGCGTCGAGTGCGCCGAGTGGTTCGACGTGCGCGATGCCGCGCTGCTGGCCCACGCCACGCAGATCGACCCCACCAGCCGGTGGTTCTTCGTGCCCCAGGAGATCCAGCGCGAGGTCTGGCCCACGGAGGACTACGAGCTCGTCCGCACGCTCGTCGACGTCCCGGATCCGGAGCGCGATCTGTTCGCCGGCATCGACGTCAAGGTGGCGGTCGGCCCGGCCAACTGACGTGCGTGCAAGAGGTCCGCGTAGCCTCTTGCGTGCACCATCGGCACGGAAGGAGCAGCGGTGAACGGCTTGCTTGTCGATCTCGGGGCGGTCTCCGCGGCTTCCGCGCTGCCCGTTGTCGGGGTTCCGATGCAGGATCCGGAGCCGCCGCCGGGCAAGGGTGAGGAGTTCGGCAAGGCCTCACCGATCGCGCTCGTCGTCATCGTGCTGCTCGGCATCGCCACCGTCTTCCTGATTCGCTCGATGACCAGACGCATCAAGAAGCTGCCGGCGAGCTTCGACGCACCCGGCGACGCTCCTTCGACGGGCGACGAGGCGGGGAGTACCCGGGCCTGAGCAGTACCCGCGGCGATCGTTGGGTACCTCACGTTGATGGCTCGCTGGTCGGCATGTTCCGAGCATGAAGGCCGGGCGGGACTTTGCGCGTTGCTCGGCGCTCGGTGGGCAGCCACAAGGTTCCATATGGCTGCTGGCGGCTCCGCCGGCCCGACCCGATCAGCCACAAGGTTCCATGAGGCGCCGGGCCGGCCAACCCATACCTGCCCACTCCCCAGCCGGCCGCGCCCGTGGCGCACCCCTGACGCCACCCGCACCGTCTCGCGAGCGCGCCTGACAGGCTGAGGCCATGCCCAACCGGCTCGCCGCCGCCACCAGCCCGTACCTCCTGCAACACTCGGACAATCCCATCGAGTGGTGGGAGTGGTCCGAGGCCGCCTTCGTCGAGGCCGCCCGCCGGGATGTGCCGGTCCTGCTGTCGGTCGGCTACGCGGCCTGTCACTGGTGCCATGTCATGGCGCACGAGTCGTTCGAGGACGCGGCGACGGCGGCGCAGGTGAACGCCGGTTTCGTCGCGATCAAGGTCGACCGCGAGGAGCGTCCCGACATCGACGCGATCTACATGGCGGCCACCCAGGCGATGACGGGTCAGGGCGGCTGGCCCATGACGTGCTTCCTCACCCCGGCAGGCGAGCCGTTCCACTGCGGCACCTACTACCCGCCCCAGGCGCGCCAGGGCATGCCCGGGTTCCGCCAGCTGCTCGACGCCGTCACCACGGCGTGGCGTGACGACGGCGAGCGGGTGCGGGGCGCCGCGGGGGAGATCGCGGCGCGCCTCGCCGACAACGCCGCGGCCGCGTTGCCGTCGTCGGTCGTCGACGCCGACGCGCTCGACCGGGCCGCTGCAACGCTGGGGGAGACCTTCGACGCCCGGTTCGGCGGCTTCGGCGGGGCGCCGAAGTTCCCGCCGTCGATGGCGCTCGAGTTCCTGCTGCGCCACCACGAGCGCACGGCATCGGCCGAGGCGCTGCGCCTCGTCGGGCTCACGGCGGAGCGCATGGCTCGCGGCGGCATGTACGACCAGCTGGCCGGCGGTTTCGCCCGCTACAGCGTCGACGCGCAGTGGGTGGTGCCGCACTTCGAGAAGATGCTCTACGACAACGCCCTGCTGCTGCGGGTCTACGCGCACCTGGCGCGGGTCACCGGCGACGCGCTGCCGTTGCGGGTCGCGGACGGGATCGCCGGGTTCCTGCTGGGGGAGCTGTGCACCCCCGAAGGTGGGTTCGCCTCCGCACTCGACGCCGACACCGACGGTGTCGAGGGCCTGACCTACGCCTGGACGCCCGCACAGCTGCACGAGGTGCTCGGCGCGGCGGACGGGGAGTGGGCGGCCGCGCTGCTGACCGTCACCGGGCCCGGCACGTTCGAGCACGGCTCGTCGACGTTGCAGCTGCTCGCCGACCCCGACGACCCGCAGCGCTGGGAGCGGATCCGCACGGAACTGCTGGTCGCCCGCGGGCAACGGCCGCAGCCTGCCTGCGACGACAAGGTCGTGACGGCCTGGAACGGGCTGGCGATCCAGGCGCTCGCCGAGGGCGGCGCCGCACTCGGCCGCACCGACTGGATCGACGGTGCGGTCCGGGCCGCCGAGCTGGTGCTGGGGCTGCACGTCGTCGACGGGAGGCTGCGCCGCTCGTCGCGGGCCGGCCGGGTCGGTACCGCGGCGGGCGTGCTCGAGGACCACGCCTGCCTGGCGGACGGGCTGCTGGCGCTCTACCAGGCCACCGGCGAGCCGCGCTGGCTCGCTGCCGGCACCGGGCTGCTCGACGTCGCGCTCGAGCACTTCGCCGTGCTGGATGCGCCGGGTGCCTTCCACGACACCGCCGACGACGCCGAGGCGCTGCTGCACCGGCCGCGCGAGCTCACCGACAACGCGACGCCGTGCGGGAGCTCGGCGCTGGCGTCCGCCTTGCTCACGGCGTCGGTACTGACGGCGGACGGCGGCCACTACCGCGATGTCGCAGAGGCAGCGCTGCGCGGGGTCGGCACGCTCGCGGAGCGGCATCCACGGTTCGCCGGGCACTGGCTCACGGCGGCCGAGGCCGCGGTGAGCGGACCGCTGCAGGTGGCGGTGGTGGGCGACGCGGGTGACCCGCACCTCGCGGAGCTGGTGAGCACCGCTATCGCCGTCGCGCCCGGCGGCACCGTGGTCGTCGTCGGTGAGCCGGACGCGCCGGGCAGCCCACTGCTGGCTGCCCGCCCGCTCGTCGACGGGCGGGCAGCGGCGTACGTCTGCCGCGGTTTCGTCTGCGATCGCCCGGTCAGCACGGTCGCGGAGCTGGCCGCGAGCCTGCGCGGCTGACGCCGGGTGGGTGCGCTTGCAGCGTAATCATCAGGCTGCACATCGGCCTGTAGCTGTGTAATCTCGTAATCACAACGAGAGCGCGGAGGCTCAGATGTCCGGACGGATGCACAGGGGTTGGCACGGCGCAGCAGGTCGCGGCGGTCGCGGGCCCGGTCGCGGTGGATGGCAGCAGGCCGATCTGCCGGGTGCCGATGACGCCGCGGCCTGGCTGCAGGGTCGCCTGCCCGACGACTGGTTCGTCGCGGCGCCCGAGGTCACCATCGACCGCGAGGAGATCCTGATCGTCGGTGAGCTGGCGGCGGTCGAGGGCGAGTTCGCCGACACCGAGGCGGGGCACGCCGATCGGACCGCGGCCGAGGCGGGCCGGATCTCGCGGTTCCGCGAGGGCACGCGCGAGGAGCGCATCGAGATCGCCCGCCAGGCGGAGCACCGCTACCAGCGCAAGGTCGCCTGGGGCGCGCGGATCGGTGACAGCGAGGAGCTGTTCACGGTGGCGTCGGTGCCGGTCATGACGCGGCTGCGGCAGCCGGAACGCATCGTGCTCGACACGCTGGTGGACTCGGGCGTGGCGCGGTCGCGGTCCGACGCGCTGGCCTGGGCCGTGCGCCTGGTCGGCGAGCACGCCGACGAGTGGCTCGGTGAGCTGCGCGAGGCCATGGCGAAGGTCGACGAGCTGCGCACGAAGGGCCCCGCCGCCGCAGGCGACGAGTGATCAGAAGAGGATCAGCCAGATCGAGATGAGATGGCAGATCGCGGCGAGCACCGTGGCCGCGTGGAAGAACTCGTGGTATCCGAACGTGCGGGGCCACGGGTCGGGCCAGCGGGTGGCGTAGAAGATCGCGCCGATCGTGTAGAACAGGCCGCCTGCCAGCAGCAGCACGAGCGCGGCCACACCGCCGTGCGCGAGCAGATCGGGCAGCACGAAGATCGCGACATAGCCCAGCGCGAGGTAGATCGGCACCCCGACCCACGCCGGCGCGTGCGGCCACACCATCTTGAGCACGACGCCGGCGAGCGCACCCGCCCACACCACGATCAGCACCCAGCGCGCCGTGCTCGGAGCCATCGCGAGCACGGCGACCGGAGTGTAGGTGCCGGCGATGAACAGGAAGATCATCGAGTGGTCGAGCCGTTTCATGACGGCTCTGGCCCTCGTGGTGTGCCAGGTACGGCGGTGATACAGCGCGCTCGTGCCGAACAGCCCCAGGATGGTGACGCTGTAGACGGAGGTGGCGAGCGCGGCGCCGCCACCGACGAGTGACGCGGAGATCGCGATCAGGCTGGCGCACGCGGCGATGGACACGGCGAACGACCAGAAGTGCAGCCAGCCCCGCATCCGCGGCTTGACGTGCGGAAGTCCCGGAGGCGGCGTGGTCATGGTCCCGGGCGGCACCTCTCGAGGCTACGGCACCGGGGAAGCCCCGATGGTGTCCTGGACGTGAACCCCGCCACCGCGGGCGTAGTCTCTCGGGTCGTGGGCGTGCGCGACCTGCTGTACTCGATGTATGAGCGCCAGCTGAGCCGTCAGCTGGGTGGCGCCGGAGAGCGGCCGAAACACGTCGCGTTGATGCTCGACGGGAATCGGAGATGGGCCCGCGACGAAGGCCTCGCCGACGTCAACGACGGCCATCGGGCAGGGGCGGCCAAGATCGCCGACCTGCTGCAGTGGTGCGAGGAAGCCGACGTCGAGGTCGTCACGCTGTGGCTGCTGTCCACCGACAACCTGAGCCGGCCCGCCGACGAGCTGGCGCCGCTGCTCCAGATCATCGCCGACGTCGTCGACGATCTCAGCGGTCCGTCGGCGCGCTGGCGCCTGCGGATGGTGGGGGCGCTCGACCTGCTGCCGGCCCCGATCTCGGATCGGCTGACGGCCGCTGCGGCACGCACCGTGGGCCGCACGGGCCTCGAGCTCAACGTGGCGGTCTGTTACGGCGGTCGCCAGGAGATCGCCGATGCCGTCCGCAAGCTGCTGCTGCAGCACGCCGAGTCGGGCACGTCGATGGAGGAGCTCGCCGAGGTGCTCGACGTCGACCACATCGCGGCCAACCTGTACACCTCGGGTCAGCCCGATCCGGATCTGGTGATCCGCACATCGGGTGAGCAGCGGTTGTCCGGGTTCATGCTGTGGCAGTCGGCGCACTCGGAGTTCTGGTTCTGCGAGGCGTACTGGCCGGAGTTCCGGAAGGTCGACTTCCTGCGCGCGCTGCGGGACTACGCGGCCCGGCACCGGCGGTTCGGTTCCTGACCGCCACCGGCGGCCTGCTGGATTTTGTTGCGACCGGAAATACAAGAAGGCCCGGACCACAAAGTGGTCCGGGCCTTCTTGCGCGTCAGACTAGATCAGTCCTGCACGTGGGCGTCGCCCGCGCTGCCGCTGTTGTCGCCACAGGTGCGGTCGGCCGACTGAGTGGTGTCGCCAACCGTGCCCGTGCCCAGCAGGCCGAGGGCCCCAGTGAGCTCGGCGGTGACGTCGGAGACCTGAACACCCAGGACGTTGACCGGGATGTTGTTGTTGCACGCCTGGATCGGAACGTTGACGTTGTTGTCCGCCACGTTCACGAGTCCGCCGCTCGTGTCACCGTTGGAGTTGTTGTTGGTGACCGAGGACGAGTGACCGTGGTGCCAGTCGCCGCCCTTGTCGCCTGCGAAGGCGAGCGGGCTAACAGCCAGCAGACCGGCAGCGGCCGCAGCCACGACAATTCCAGCCTTCTTCAGCACAGTTCATCTCCTGTTTGGTTCATGCGGATCCGACCGAAGTCGATTCCATTCAGTGTCAGCGTATGACCGGGGAGCCCTCGCTGACCACGGAAAAAGTAGCGCGCCAGAGGCGCTTTGGACAAATCCCGTACCCCTATCGAGTGAGTCGAATACTTTGAGTTTGGTTACGCATCCTTTTGGGGGGCCATTTTCCGGATTGCTCCGCCCGGACCGAGGAAGTATCCATACGTTCCGTGATCGGGAATCACTCGAATGCGAGCGTATCCTTTTCGGTTGCCGCAGTTCCCGTAACGGGGCGTGTCCGGGCGTTGGGGTGGCGGGCCGGGCTGCAGGCGCTTCCCGACGTCAGCAAGGTGGCCCTGCAGGCGTTGGACGTCAGCAAGGTGGCCCTCCTGGCGTCCGGGATGCGCGCCGGCCCCCCACGGACCCGCCCGCCCATCGGCACGCTGTGCACATGGGCCGCGACTGAACGTGTTCGTGCGGTCACTCAACGGCGACGGACGGTGTCCAAGATGCGACGAGCGGTAGGCCGTTCTGTTAATTTCAGGTTCGGCTCTGGGGTGAGTATCGGCGTTGCTGTTGACCGCACCCGGGGAACCGCCGGTAGCGTTGTCCTCGGCGGTACGTACCCGATGCGCACCGCCCGGGGAGGCCCTGGTCGTGGTGTTAGCACCCGAGGGGGCCGGCATCCGGCCCTCGCGGGCGTGCTCGGCGGCGAGATCCAGGTCGCAGGAGGCGCCCGAGCCAGGGCCGGCCGGCCCACCAGAGAGTGGGCGCGGTGCCGCGCCCACGAGGGAGCACCTGTGACTGACCGTCGTATCGCCCCCGCCTCGGAGAACACCCGCTGCTACGTGCTGGACACCTCCGTGCTCTTGTCCGACCCGTGGTCCCTGACCCGGTTCGACGAGCACGAAGTGGTCCTCCCGCTGGTGGTGATCACCGAACTCGAGGGCAAGCGGCAGCATCCGGAACTCGGATGGTTCGCCCGCACGGCGTTGCGCCAGCTCGATGAGCTGCGCATCCAGCACGGACGCCTGGACTCCCCGGTGCCGATCGGCTCCGCAGGCGGAACGTTGCACGTCGAGCTCAATCACACCGACCCGGAGGTGCTCCCCGCGGGCTTTCGTACCGACTCCAACGACAGCCGGATCCTCGCCTGCGCGCTGAACCTGGCAGCGGAGCGCAAGGAGGCCGGGCTCGGCGGCGTCGTGCTCGTCACCAAGGACATGCCGCTGCGCGTCAAGGCGGCAGCCGTCGGCCTCACCGCGGACGAGTACCACGCTCTCGACGTGGTGCCGTCCGGCTGGACCGGGATGGCCGATGTCGAGGTGCCGGCTGCCGATGTCGACGCCCTGTTCCGGGAAGGAGTGATCGACCACGACGCGGCGCTCGACCTGCCGTGCAACACGGGGTTGCGGCTGCTGGGCGGGGCCTCCGCCGCGCTCGGCAGGGTCACGGCCGACAAGCGGATCCGGCTCGTCCGCGGCGACCGCGAGGCGTTCGGGTTGCACGGCCGCTCCGCCGAGCAGCGGGTGGCACTGGACCTGCTGCTCGACCCGGAGGTCGGGATCGTCTCCCTCGGTGGCCGGGCCGGCACCGGGAAGTCGGCACTGGCGCTGTGCGCGGGTCTGGAGGCCGTGCTCGAGCGCCAGCAGCACCGCAAGGTCGTGGTGTTCCGCCCGCTCTACGCGGTCGGCGGCCAGGAGCTCGGCTACCTGCCGGGCAGCGAGGCCGAGAAGATGGGTCCGTGGGCGCAGGCCGTCTTCGACACCCTCGGTGCGCTGGTCAGCGAGGACACGATGGCCGAGATCATGGCCCGCGGGATGCTGGAGGTCCTGCCGCTCACCCACATCCGCGGCCGGTCGCTGCACGACTCGTTCGTCATCGTCGACGAGGCGCAGTCGTTGGAGCGCAACGTGCTGCTGACGGTGCTGTCGCGGCTGGGCACGGCCTCCCGCGTGGTGCTCACGCACGACGTCGCGCAGCGTGACAACCTGCGTGTCGGTCGCCACGACGGCATCGCCGCCGTGATCGAGAAGCTGAAGGGCCACCCGCTCTTCGCGCACGTCACGCTCACCCGCTCGGAGCGCAGCCCGATCGCGGCACTGGTCACCGAACTCCTGGAGGGCCCGGCAGCCTGACCCGACAGCAGCGAGCGGCCCTCCCCTCCGCGAAGGGAGGGCCGCTCGTTGTCTTCTCAGCCCATCGACTTCTGCCCGTCGATCGTCTCGCGGAGGATGTCGGCGTGGCCCGCGTGCTGGGCGGTCTCGGCGAGGATGTGCAGCAGCACCCGCCGCGCCGACCAGCGCGCACCCGGCTCGTACCAGGGCGCCTCGGGCAGCGGGTGGGTGAAGTCCAGGTCCGGCGGACGGTGCGGCGCGACATCGACCGCTTGCGCGAGCCCGCGAGCTGACGCACACCGTGCGGTGCCGACGCACACCGTCAACGGTGTGCGTGAACCCCTGACGGTGTGCGTCAGGTCTACAGGCCGTGTGGCGTGCCCTCCGTGAATCCCGCCATCGTCTGCACGCCGATCAGCGCGCGCTCGTGCAGCTCATCGAGGCTGCGGGCACCGGCGTACGTGCACGCCGAGCGGACGCCCGAGCAGATGCCGTCGAGCACGTCCTCCACGCCGGGACGCTGGGGGTCCAGCAGCTGCTTCGACGACGAGATGCCCTCCTCGAACAGACCCTTCAGCGCCCGCTCGAAGCCCCCGTCGCCGCGGGTGCGCGCGCTCACCGCACGCTTGGAGGCCATCCCGAACGACTCCTTGTACGGGCGGCCGTTCTCGTCGCGCAGCAGGTCGCCCGGCGACTCGTAGGTGCCTGCCAGCCAGGAGCCGATCATCACGGCGGACGCCCCGGCGGCCAGCGCGAGCGCGACGTCGCGCGGCCACCGCACGCCACCGTCGGCCCAGATGCGCACGTCCACATCGCGGCCGGCCTCGGCGCACTCGAGCACGGCGGAGAACTGGGGGCGGCCGACGCCGGTCATCATGCGGGTGGTGCACATCGCGCCGGGACCGACCCCGACCTTGATGATGTCGGCACCCGCGGCGGCCAGGTCGCGCACGCCCGCGGCCGTGACGACGTTGCCCGCGGCCACCGGAACCGCTGAGCCCGCGTCGTCGACGACCCGCCGCACGGCCTGCAGCGCGTCGATCATCTTCTCCTGGTGCCCGTGCGCGGTGTCGACGACGAGCATGTCGACACCCGCGTCGAGCAGCGCCTTCGCCTTGACCGCGACGTCGCCGTTGATGCCGACGGCGGCCGCGGTGCGCAGCTTGCCCGCCGCGTCGAGCGCGGGGGAGTAGACCTCGGCCCGCAGCGCGCCGAGCGCGGTGAGCAGTCCGACGAGCCGGCCGTCGGCGTCCAGGCCGAGCGCGACGCCGCGCCCGCCGAGTGCCTCGAAGACCTCGCGCGGCGCGGTGTCGAGCGGCAGCAGCAGCGGTGCCGGGTCGAGCACGTCGGACAGGCGGGTGAAGCGGTCGACGCCGGTGCACGCGGCCTCGTCGACCGTGCCGACCGGACGGCCGCCGTCGTCGACGACGACGACGGTGCCGTGCGCGCGCTTGGGCAGCAGGTTGACCGCGTCGGCCACCGCGTCGCCGGTGCGCAGCACGAGCGGGGTGTCCCAGACGGGGTGGCGCGACTTGATCCAGCTGACGATCTCGGCGACCGCGGACGGCGCGACGTCCTGCGGGAGCACGGTGAGCCCACCGCGCCGCGCGAGCGTCTCGGCCATCCGGCGGCCGGCCACCGCGGTCATGTTGGCCGCGATCACCGGCAGCGTCGCACCGGAGCCGTCGGCGGTGGTGAGGTCCACGTCGAACCGGGAGGCCACCGAGGACCGTTCCGGGACGAGGAAGACATCGTCATAGGTCAGGTCGTGGCGGGGCTGCTGACCGTCGAGGAAGCGCACGTGGCGGAAGCGTACGCCGCCCCGATCGCTCCCGCCGTCGGCGGATCGGTGTCGGTTCCGGCGGATCGGCGATCGGGTCCGGCATCGATGCAGGTCTGCGGGGTGCGGATCGCCGCGCTGTGGCGTAACCGGGCGCAACGAACGGCGTGACACAGCCGCAAAGACGCGCTCATAGCGTCCCGCCGTCCCGGATCGCCACGTGGGAGGGCCCGCCACATGCACCTCGCCGACAACCCGCAGATGGAGGATTTCTCCCTGCGCTACACGCCCAGTGCGTTCCGCACCTGGTCGCCACTGATGGTGTTCCTCAGCTGCCTGGTCGGGCTCTCCGCGATGGCGGGTTACGCGCTCGACGCCGCGTTCGTCAACGCGTTCGGCTTCGGCAACTCGCTGCTGGGCTTCGCGATCGCCAGCATCGTGACCTTGCCGTTGACGATCGTCATCGCGTTCGCGATCGCGCGCAAGCACATCGACATCGATCTGCTGACCCGTGGATCGGGGTTCGGTTACCTCGGTTCCACGGTCACCTCGCTCGTCTACGCGACGTACACGCTGATCTTCCTGGCCTTCGAGGGCGCGATCATGGGGCAGGCGGTGACGGCGCTGACCGGGCTCGACATCCACTGGTCCTACGTCGTGGTCTCCGCGGTGATGGTGCCGCTGACGCTGTACGGGATGAGCTTCAGCGCCAGGTTCCAGGCCTGGACGTGGCCGTTGTGGGTCGTGCTGATCGGGCTCGCCGTGATCACGGCAGCGACGGCGCCCGGCGCGGGCGAGCACATGATCGACCCCGTCCCGCTCGACGGCGCCGGGGTCGGGGCCGTCGCCGGGTTCAGCCTGGTGGCCGTGTTCGTGGTGGCCGCAGCCAACCTGTCGCTCGCGACGCAGGTGGGGGAGCAGGGTGACTACCTGCGCCTGATGCCCGATCCCGAGCCGGGACGCCTGCGCGGCTGGCGCTGGGCGGTGATCATGGGCGGCCCCGGGTTCGCCGTCTTCGCGGTGGTGATCTTCTTCGCCTCGACGCTGCTGGTGGGTTACGCGGACACGCAGGCGACCGCGGCCGAGGTGGCCCTGCCGGTGGTCTACGCGAACGTCGGCATCGCCTGGATCGCCGCGATGGTGTCCGACCTCGTGATCAACAAGCGGGTGTTGGGAATCGGCCCGGCGCACGTCGAGTTCCGCAGGGCGCACCTGTTCAACGTCAACCCGATCGGCTTCGGCTCGATGGTGGTTGCCGGTGGCGTGTCGGTCCTGGCCTACTTCGGCGCGTTCGGCTCGCTGCTGGCGGAGCTCGCCCCGTTCGTGTCGCTGGTGATCGCGCTCGTGCTGCCGCCGGTGCTGGCGCTGCTCACCCGCGGTCGCTACTACATCGCCCGCACCAGCGAGTTCCCCGAAGGCGCCACCGAGGCGACGTGCGTGGTGTGCGACGCGACGTTCGATCTCGTCGACATGGCGACCTGCCCGTTCCACTCCGGTGCCATCTGCTCGCTGTGCTGCTCGACCGACGGCGCGTGCCACGACGCATGCAAGCCGAGCGCGTGGCGGCCGGTTCCCGGCGGTCCGGTGCAGCTCGGCATGCCCCGGGCGCGCGTCCCGGTCGGTGCGTCCGCGATCGTCGCGGTATCGGGACCGGAGGTCGCGTCGTGACGGCACCGGTGCTGCGCCGACCGCTCGCACGTCACACGGGCGTGATCGCCGGGGCACGCGACGGCAACGGGGTGTCCCTACGGTCGGTGGCCATGGCGGTCCCGTCGCCGCGGCGCGAGCGCTCGCCGCGGGAGCAGGAGGTGCGCAGGCTGCGCGACCTGTTGCGCACCGCGGTGCTCGCCGAGCGCATCACCGGGCAGCTGCCCTCGGAGAGCGAGCTGATGGCCGGCTACGGCGCCACCCGCTCCACCGTGCGCGAGGCGCTGGCGATGCTGCGGGTCGAGGGCCTCGTCGAACGGCTGCCGGGCGTCGGTACTCACGCCGTCATCGGCCCGCCGACGACCTCGATGGACGAGGCGCTGGGGGTGGTCGCCGAGGGCGAGATGCTCGACGCGGCCACCCGGCCGCGGGTGCTGGACCGCTCCACGCTGGCCGCGCCCGGCGCGCTCGCCGCCTGGTTGCAGGTGCCGCCCGGCACGCCCTGCCTGCGGCTGGAGTACGTGGCGATGCAGGACGGCGGGCCCGCGGCCGTCGCGACCAACTACGTGCTCTACCCGGAGGCGGAGCGGCTCGTCGCCACCTCCTTCCGCGGTCACTGGTACACGCTGCTCGCCGACGCCGGGCTGGTGCTCGGCGAGTCCGAGTTCGTCATGGACTGCGTGCAGGCCGATCCCGTCACGGCCGCACTGCTCGAGACCGCCCCCGGGGTGCCGCTGCTGGCGATGGAGCAGGCGATCTCCGATCCGTCCGGGCGCCGGTTCAACGTCGCGATCCTGCGGATCCGTCCCGACCGCTTCCGGTTCGTCTCGCGCGCGTCGGCGCTCGCGCCCCGTTCCTTCTGACCTTCCCGATCGCATCTGAGGAGTACCGGCATGACCCTGTCCGAGATCCGGCCACTGACGCTGACCGATGCGGCCGCCGCGCTGCGGGCCGGCACGATCACGAGCCGCGCGCTCACCGAGGCCTCGATCGATGCCGCGGACCGGCTCGACGAGCAGGTCGGCACCTACCTGCACCGCTTCGACGAGCAGGCGCTGGCGGCCGCTGACCGGGCCGACACCGAGCTGGCAGCGGGGCAGGACCGGGGCCCGCTGCACGGCATCCCGTTCGGGGTGAAGGACATCATCGCGATGGCCGACGGCCCGACCACGGCGCAGAGCCTCGTGCTCGACCGGGCGTGGGGCGCCGGCAAGGACGCACCGGTGGTCGCCCGGCTCAAGGGCGCCGGCGCGGTGATCACCGGCAAGACCACCACCATGGAGTTCGCCTGCGGCATGCCCGATGTCGGCAAGCCGTTCCCGATCCCGCGCAATCCCTGGGACCTCGCGACCTGGCCGGGCGGTTCGAGCTCGGGTACCGGGAGCGGCGTGGCCGCGGGGATGTTCCTGGCCGGGCTCGGCACCGACACCGCGGGGAGCATCCGGATCCCGGCCGCGCTCTGCGGGATCACGGGGCTGATGCCGACGTTCGGGCGCGTGCCGAAGTCGGGATGCGTGCCGCTGGGATACAGCCTCGACCACATCGGCCCGATGGCGCGCAGCGCCGCCGACTGCGCCGCGGTGCTGGAGGTGATCGCCGGGCCGCACGCCAGCGATCCCGACTGCGTCGACGCGCCGTTCGCCGCGAACTCGACGGCGGGTGACCTGACCGGGCTGCGGGTGGGTGTCGTGCGCGCCGGGCACTTCCCCGGCGGGGCCGACCCGGCGCTGGCCGGGGCGTTCGACGCGGCGATCGCCGAGATCGTCGCGCTCGGCGGGGATCCCGTCGAGGTCGAGCTGCCGTTCCTGGCCCAGATGATGACCGCAGACATCGTCACGATGGCCTGCGAGGCGCTCGCCTACCACCGCACCGACCTGACGCACCGCTGGGACGACTACTTCGGCGCCACCCGGATGATGCTCGCGCAGGGCGCGCTGGTATCAGGTGCCGACTACGTGCAGGCCCAGCGGATGCGCCGGGCCGCGCAGCTCGCGCTCGGGAGGCTCTTCGAGCAGATCGACGTGGTGGTGTGCCCGACGATCTCGATCGGCGCGCCACAGCTCGCCGGCTTCCTCGACGGCACTGACGACGTCATGGCGCTGTTCACCTACATCCACACCGGGTACTGGGACACCGTCGGCAACCCGGTGCTCGCGCTGCCGATGGGGGCGACGGCGACCGGGTTGCCGCTGTCGCTGCAGATCGCCGGACGGCCGTTCGAGGAGGCCACGATCCTGCGGGCCGGTGCGGCGTTCCAGGCCCGCACCGATCACCACCTGCGCGTTCCCGCGCTCGCCGCCGTCACGACTGAACTCGCCGCCTGAGCAGGAGATCACCATGCCCTCCGATGACGCCACCACCGTCCGCGCGCTGCTCGCCGCTGCCCGCATCCCCGCCTCCGACGCCGAGGTGACCGGGCTGACGGCCGCCTACCCGGGCATCCGGGCGGGGATCGAGGAGCTCTACGCGGCGCCCGAGGTGCGCTACCTCGATCCTGCGCTGCGGTTCCGGGCCGAGGCCGTCGGGCCGGAGACGGGGTGGGCGGGCTGAGCGGGTCTCAGGCGTCGGCCGTGCCGAGCGGGTTCAGCTCGGCCGCCGTCGCGTCGGACGCGGCCAGCGCCTGCCCGGCGGCGGTGCCGCAGCGGTAGGCGTCGCGGCCCAGCATCAGGCGCAGCGGCGGCTCGTCCATCGCGGCGACGGAGAGCACCACCTGCGCCACCTTCGCCGGGTCGCTCGCCAGCGTGCTGATCCCGGCCCGGATCATCCAGGCGCGCTCGCCGACCGTCTGGTGGTAGGGCGCGCTGGCCGGCGGGATCGCCATGGACGAGCCGGCCCAGTCGGTGCGCATGCCGCCGGGCTCCGGAACGGCGACCGTGATCCCGAGCGGCGCGACCTCCTGGGCGAGCACGCTCGAGATGCCGCCGACGGCCCACTGCTCCGACTGGTAGGCCCCGAGCCCGACGCTCGCCAGCCGCCCGCCGACCGACGAGACCTGGATGATGTGGACTTCGACAGCAAGGACGGGCTGTTCGACGCCGTCTTCCACGACCTTCGTCACGACGCTGCGCGACACCCCGATAGACGCCACCGACCTGCCGGAGTACGCGGGCCGACTGTTCGACGGCTACGAGGCGCGGCCGCACGTGCAGCGGCTGGCCACCTGGTACCGGCTGGAGCGAGCCGGCTCGCAGGGCGTGATCGACATCGTGGTGTCGAGCATGCAGGCCAAGGTGGACGCCGTGGCGAAGGCGCAGGCCGACGGCCTGCTCACCGACCGCTGGTCGGCCGCGGACCTGCTCGGCCAGGTGCTCCACATCTGCGGGCTCTGGTCGGCGATGACCCCCGAGCTCGCGGCGCTGGTGTCCGATGAGGACCAGGCGCACCGGCGGACGGTCGTCGTCGACGCGGTGCGGGCGCTGATCGCGTGGAGCGGACGCCCGGGGCCCCGCGCTCGGATCGCAGCATGGTGGCCATCCTGCGATCCAACGCTTGGAAAGCCACCATGCTGCAGGTTGGGCGGGTGCGGGTTGGGCGGTGCAGGTTGAGCCGCGGTCAGGCGGGGGTGTTCGGGTCGAGGTCGTCCCAGCCGGAGGTCGGGAGGGGGCGGATCTCGCTCACCCACTCGGCTCGGAGCTGGGGCAGGCAGGCCTGCACCGGCTCCACCCCCGGGCGCGGCGGAACCAGGCGCCATTCGGTGGGAGCCGGGTCGAAGAGCGCGGCGAGGTGGTCGTTCCACGCGCCGTAGTCGGACTCGACCACCAGCTCGGTGGGAGCGTCGAGAGCGATCGTGGCCCAGCCGGCCCGCAGCTCGTGCTCGGCGAGCAACATCCTCGAGTCGAGGAGGGTCAGCGCTCCGCGCCAGGCCCAGATCGGTGGGTTGCCGCCGGTGTCGACGCCGGCCGCGGCCATCGCGGCAACCATGGCGCGGTAGCCGCCGCGGAGTGGCTCGACCGGGACGTGGTGCCAGTCGCCGACGAGCACGCCGTCGCCGCGAAGCTGGGCGACGCGGCTGAGGGGCTGGAACGTTCGAAGCAGCACAAGATCATTGTGCTAGCAGGGCCCGGACCGCGTCGATCGTGTCGGCCTCGGCCGGGGTCTTGTCGGGTCGGTAGCGCAGCACGCGCGCGAACCGCAGCGCGACGCCGCCGGGATAGCGGGTGCTGCGCTGGGCGCCGTCCAGCTCGATCTCGACGACGAGCTCGGGGCGCATGAGGACGGCCCCGAGACGTTCGGCGGTGCCCTGGTCCTCGCGGGCCAGCGCCGGGAACGTGGCCGTCTGCCAGGCGAGCAGCTCGTCGGTCATGCCCTTGAACGTCTTGCCCACCATGATCGGTTCGCCGCCGTCGGGATCGCGGGCGCCGAGGTGGATGTTGGACAGCGTGCCGGTGCGCCGCCCGTAGCCCCACTCCGCACCCAGCACGACGAGGTCGAGCGTGTGCACCGGCTTGACCTTCTGCCACGCCCGCCCGCGCCGTCCCGCGGCGTACGGGGCGTCGAGCGCCTTGACGACCACACCCTCGTGGCCCGCCTCGAGCGCGCGTTCCAGCACGTCGGCGGCCACTTCCGGGGACGGGCGCACCGTGCCCGGCATCCGGTGATCGGCGGCCACCCGCTGCAGCGCGTCGAGACGATCCGACAGCGGCGCGTCGAGCAGATCGACGCCGTCGAGGTGCAGGCAGTCGAAGAAGTAGGGCTGCAACAGCCGTGCGGTGTCGACGGTGCTGCCGAACCGGCTCATCGTCTCCTGGAACGGGCGCGGCCTGCCGTCGTCGCGCAGGGCGAGCGTCTCACCGTCGAGCACCACGGCCTCGCACGGCAGCCCGCGCACCAGCTCGACCAGCTCCGGCACGCTCGCGGTGACCTCCCGCAGCGTGCGCGTCCAGACGCGGACGACGTCGCCGTGGCGGTGGACCTGGATGCGCGCGCCGTCGAGCTTGAACTCGATGGTGACCTCGCTGCCGAGATCGGCGAGCGCCGCGTCGAGCGTGTCGGCGGGGGAGGCGAGCATCGGCCGCACCGGTCGGCCGACCTCCATCCGGACCGCCTCGAGCGCTTCGGTGCCGCCGGTGAGCGCCAGTGCCGCGGTATCGGGCAGGCGTCCGGAGAGGAAGAACGCGCGCCGCACCACCGCGGCCGCGACACCGGATGCCGCGGCGACCGCCTCGAGCATCACACCCTCCAGCGCGCCGTGGCGCAGCTCGCCACCGAGCAGGCGGGTGAGGAACTGCTGCTCCTCGGCGGTGGCGGCGCCGAACATCGCACCGAGCAGCTCGGTGCGCCGCTTGGTGGAGCCGGCGCCGGACGTGCCGGCGAGCTCCTCGAGCGTGGCATCGACAGCGGCGACGGTGAGGCTCGGCTCCGGGGCCGGACGGGCGCCGAGGTTCAGCAGCGTGCGCCACCCGGTGCCGACCTTGCGCTGCCGCGGCTCACCCGCGAGCCATGCCGTGGCCGCCTCGACCTCACCTGGCCCGTCGGCACGCTGCAGCAGCGCGGCGAGCGCGGCGGACTTCTCCTTGCGCGAGCGGGTGGCCCCGACCGCGCCGGACGTGGCGACGACCTCGGCGAGCAGCACGGTTGCATCCTCCCAGCGGGCACCGACAGTCGCCGTGCGACCGCGGCCGAAACGTCCAGCGGGGTGACACCGCTGACGTTGGACGTCAGCGATGTCACCCCGCTGGAAGATCGAGAACCGTCAGCTGTGCGGATCCAGTCCCACCGTCGTGGCGTCGCCGATGCCCGGCAGGCCCGAGCGGCTCACGGCGTCGACGATCAGCTCGCCGACCTCCGTGGTGACCACGATCCGGGTGACCGGGCCGAGGAACGTGCTGGTCAAAACCGTGCCCGGGATGCCGCCGGCCCCTCCGACGAGCAACGACTCCGGCCGCACCTTCTGCGTGTCGGTGGCGCCGACGGTGATGGCACCCTCGTGCACCGGGATCGCGTTCATCACCCCGACGAACTCGGCCACGAACGGCGTGGACGGGCGGGTGTACACCTCCTGCGGGGTGTCGACCTGCTCGAGCTTGCCGCCGTTGAGCACCGCGACGCGGTCGGCGACGGCGAGCGCCTCGGACTGGTCGTGGGTGACGAACAGCGTGGTGATGCCCTCGGCCAGCTGCAGCCGCCGGATCTCGTCACGCAGCTGCACGCGCACCCGGGCGTCGAGTGCGGACAGCGGCTCGTCGAGCAGCAGCACCGACGGCGACACCGCGAGCGCGCGCGCCAGCGCCACGCGCTGCTGCTGGCCGCCCGACATCTCGTGCGGGTAGGAGCCGCCGCGGCTGCCCAGCCCCACCAGCTCCAGCAGCTCGTCCGCCCGCCGCTTGCGCTCGGCCCCGCCCACCCCGCGCATGCGCAGCCCGAACCCGACGTTCTCGGTGGCCGTCATGGTCGGGAACAGCGAGTACGCCTGGAACACCATGCCGGTGTCGCGCTTCGCGGCCGGGACGCCCGTGACGTCCTTGCCGTCGATGAGGATCTGGCCCTCGGTCGGCTTGTCGAAGCCGGCCAGCAGCCGCAGCGCGGTGGTCTTGCCGCACCCCGACGGACCCAGCAGCGCGAGCAGCTCGCCCTGGCGGAGTGTGAGGTCGAGGCCGTCGAGCGCGTGTGCGGCGCCGTAGCTGCGCCGGATGCCGCGGAACTCCACGGCCGCCCCACGCGTCGTCTCGGTGGGAGCGTTGATCACATCGGTCATGCTGGAGTCCTTTTCGAGCGACGGCCACCGGCGTACGAGACCAGCAGGAGCAGCACCCAGGTGAGCACCAGGCTGGCCAGCGTCAGCGCCACCGAAACGCCTGCCGCACTGCGTCCGACGTCGACGACGACGATGGGGAAGACGTCGGTGTAGAGCAGGATGCGGGCGATCACGATCTCGCCAAGCACGAGTGCCAGCGTCAGGAACGCCGAACCCAGCACCGCACTGCGGATCGCTGGCAGCACCACCCGCAGCAACGCCGACGGCAGGCCGGCGCCCAGGTTGCGGGCCGCTTCCACGAGCGTGCGCAGTGGGATTGCGGCGAGCCCGTTGTCGATCGCGCGGTAGGCGAACGGCAACGCGAGCACCACGTAGAACGGGGTGAGCGCGGTGATCGACGACGAGAACAGCGTGCGGAACAGCGGCGTGTCCAGGTTGGCCTGCACGAACGCGATGCCCGCCGCCATCACGACCGGCGGGATGACGATCGGCAGGATCGTGGCGCTCTCCAGCAACCCGGCGATCGACGGGAACCGCAACCGCACCCACACTGCCGTCGGCACGACCAGTATCAGCACGAGCACCGCGGTGGCGATCGCGATCTCGAGCGACACCAGCAGTGCGTTGAGCAGGATCGGATCGGTGGCCACCGCCAGGTAGTTGGCGAACCCGTAGCCCCCGCCGGGAATGCGCAGGCTGAACTCGGCCGCGGAGATCAGCGGCACCAGGAAGTACAGCGCAGCCAGCACGAACACGACCACCCGCCAGCGCCTGCCCCTGGCGAACGACCCGGGCCTCACCGCGACGTCCACTTCGATGCACGCCGCTGCAGCAGCAGGTAGACGACCATCACGATGCCGATCACCACGACCATGTCGAGGCCGAGCGCGAGCCCGACGTTCTGCTGGTTGGCCAGCACGTTGCCCGACAACGCCGCCGCGATCGACGTGGTGACGAGCGGGATCGACCCGCTGGTCAGCGCGAGCGCCGTGGCGTAGGCGGCGAAGGCGTTGCCGAACAGCACGAGCACCGCCCCGCCCAGCGCCGGCAGCAGCACCGGCAGGGCGACGAGTCGCCAGTACGACCACGCGGACGCCCCGAGGTTCTCGGCGGCCTCCCGCCACTGCGGCAGCAGCCCTTCGAGCGTCGGGGTGATGAGGATGACCATGAGCGGGATCTGGAAGTAGACGTAGGTCAGGCCCAGGCCCGTGAGCGAGTCGATCCGGAAGCCCAGCCCGTAGAGATCGATGCCGACGCCCTGCAGGAACAGGGTCGCGAGCCCGGTCTGGCCGAGCGCGCCGATGAACGCGAACGCCAGCGGCACGCCACCGAAGTACGCGAGCACCCCCGAGGCCGTGGAGACGATCCGGCGCAGCGCGCTCTCCGGTCGGCTGGTGAGCACCGCCTGTGCCAGGAACACCCCGAACACCGCTCCGATGATCGCGGTGATCGCCGAGATCGCCAGGCTGGAGGCGAACGCCGCCCGGTACTGCGGCTCGGTGACCGACGCGATCACGTTGTCGAAGGTGGGGCGGCCCTGAGCGTCGGTGAGCGCCCCGCTGACCACGAAGTACAGCGGGCCGCCGAGGAAGATCAGCAGGTAGCCGAGGAACGGCACCAGCCCGAGCGCCGCGGTCCAGGAGCGCGCCGCCCGCACCTTCTCGACGGGTGCGGGCGGCGGCTCGAGCAATGTCGTCATGCGTCAGCTGGTGGTGGCGGCCCAGTTCTGGGCCACCACCTTCTGCGCGGCGTCGGCCTGGGCCTGCGTCGGGAACTTCGGCTCACCGGAGACCGGTGGCAGCGCCGAGACCAGCGCCTTGTCGGCCGTGCCGTCGGCGGTCATCTGGGCCAGCCGGATCGGCCGGGCCTTGCCGGCCAACCACAGGTTCTGGCCCTGGTCGGAGTAGAGGAACTCCTGCCACAGGCGCGCCGCGGCGGGGTGCGGGGCGTTCTTGTTGATGGCCTGTGCGTAGTACTGGGCGAACAGGCCGTCGGACGGGACCACGACCTTCCAGTCGAACGCGGCCTTGTTCTTGTCGGTCTCGGTGACGTTGAGGTAGTCCCAGTCGATCACGATGGGCGACTGGCCGCTCTGGATCGTGGCCGAGTTCGGGTCGAGCTTGAGCAGGTTCCCGCTCTTGGCGAGGCCGCCCCAGAAGGCCAGTCCGGGCTGGATGTTGTCGATGGTGCCGCCGTTGGCGAGCGATCCGGCCCAGACGCCCGCGAACGCCGCCGCGGCCTGGGTCGGGTCACCGTTGATGGAGACCTTGCCCTTGTAGTCGGGCTTGGCGAGGTCGGCGAAGGTCTGCGGGCAGACCGGCACGAGCTTGGAGTTGCAGCCGATGGAGACGTAGCCGCCGTAGTCGTTGACCCAGGCCCCGTTCGCGTCCTTGTTGGCCGCGGGGATCTTGTCGAAGGTGGCGACCTTGTAGGGCGCGTACAGATCGATGTTGCCGTTGGCGAACGACTGCCCGACGTCCAGTACATCGGGGGCGCGGGTCTGGGTGCCCAGCTGCTTGACGGCGTTGATCTCGTCCTGGCTGGATCCGTCGGGGTTGGCCGACTCGATCTTGATGCCGTACTTCTCGGTGAAGGCCTTGAGCATGGCCCCGTAGTTGGCCCAGTCCGGCGGCAGTGCGATGACGTTGAGCGTGCCCTCGGCCTTGGCGGCGGCGACGAGGGCGTCCATCCCGCCTGCGGCCTGGGCGGAGGTGGCGGTCTTCCAGTCGGTGCCGCCTGCGGCGGGGGCGCTGGAGGAACCGCCCGAGCTGACGCAGCCTGCCGCGGTCAGCGCGAGCGCGGCGCCGATCGTGGCCATCACTATCCGACGTCGTGATCCGGTCATGTAGAGCTCCTCGGGGCGAGCGTGCCGGTGTCCCGCGGCCTGGTGTTGCGTATTACGGGACGTTTGCCGCGGTGCGGCGACCTACGGTCGGGGGAATGTAGCGCCGCACTCGCCAGGAATGCGAGGCTCGATCTGATCACGGACGGCTCGGCCGGGCACAACAGAACCGGAACGGCGCGTATGCGACCGCTGGTGCGGCCACTCGGCCCAAGCGGCCGGGCTCAGGCGCGCAGGCTCACGCCGCGGCGTGGACGCCCGTCGCCTCTTGCAGGAGGTCGGTGACCCGCACGATCCCGGCGCACCGGCCGCGCTCGTCGAGCAGAACCACGTCGTCGTAGGTGCGGGTCCGGTCCCCGGCCAGGCAGTACGCCAGTGCTGCACGCACATCGGCGGTCGCCGCGAGGGTCCGCGGTTCCTCGGCGAGGGTCCGGGCCGGGCGGTGCGCGTAGAGCGCGCGGCCGAACGGGCCGGAGATGGCGATCATGAAGCGGTTGCGGTCGAGGAAGCCGACCGGGCGCCGCTGCGGATCGAGCAGCACGACGCAGCCGACGTGCGGGTGGTCGGCGAGCGCCTGCCGCACCGCCTCGGCCGTGACGTCCTCCGGCAGCGTCACCGGTGCCTGCGTGAAGGTCGCCAGGGCGGCCAGTCGCGCGGCCGGCTCGTCGCGCGGCACCGGGGACGGCCTGCGGGCGGCCGGAACGGGTGCCGGCGGCGATGCGGGCGCGCCGTGGATGCGCGGCATCAGGTCGACGGGCAGCAGGATCCCCACCGTCGACGGGCGCCGCCGGGAACCGGCGAGCAGCGGTCCCTGCGCCCAGGGGATGCCGTGATCGCGCACGGCCGCGAGCTCGTCGGGATGCGTGACGCCCAGCGCCGAGACCCGTACTCCGACGGCCCGGCAGACGTCGCAGAGCGCCTGCACCACGGTCCGCGCGTGCGGCACGTGGGGCAGCCGGGCCACCAGCGACGCGTCGATCTTGACGAGGTCGGGCTGGAGCTCGGCGATCAGGTCGAGCCCGAAGCCGCGGCCGACGGTGTCGAACGCGATGCCGAACCCGTCGGCGCGCAGCGCGGCCACGCCCTCGGCGAACGCGTCGGGCGGCGCGGCCGAGAGCGCCGGGTTGATCTCCAGCAGCACCGGCGGTGTCGGGCGGCCCTCGGCGCGGTTGTGCAGCGACGAGCGCAGCTGCCCGATCCGGCTGCGCGCGAGCACCACGGTGTCGGCGAGCACGTCGACGTGCACGGGCACGGTGGAGTCGTAGTCGGTGTCGTGCAGCGCCGAGGAGATCGCGATGCCCGCGTCGAACTCCGCGAGCTGACGTGGACCCCAGACCGCGCCGCGGGCCGCCAGCTCCGGCTGGTCGCGGGCCTGGCAGCGGTGCACCTCGATGCCGACCGGTCGACCGTTGACCAGGTTGAGGACGGGTTCGAAGGCGAAACGCCCGTAGTCGCTCATCGTCACTCCTCCGCGCCGGTCGGCACCGAATGGAAGCACGATTGCGCGTGCAGCTGCATGAACTGCAGGTGAAACATCACGGTGAGCGAGGTGACTGGACCGTTCGAGTTACCGCTTCCCGCCTCGTGCCATCGCCAGCACGTCGAGCGCCGCGTCGAGCTGTTCGAGCGTCAGCTTCCCGGACTCGACGTGGCCGCGCTCCAGCACGACGTCGCGGATCGTGCGGCGCTCCTTGAGCGACTGCTTCGCGATCGACGCCGCCTCCTCGTAACCGATGTAGCGGTTGAGCGGCGTGACGATCGACGGCGACGACTCCGCGAACTCGCGAGCGCGCTCCACGTCGGCGACGGCGCCGTCCACGACCTTGTCGGCCAGCAACCGCGCCACCGCGGCGAGCAGCCGCGCCGACTCCAGTACGTTGCGCGCCATCACGGGCATCATCACGTTGAGCTGCAGGTTGCCCTGGGTGCCGGAGAACGCGACGGTCGCGTCGTTGCCGATCACCTGGGCGGCCACCATCATCGTGGCCTCGCAGATCACCGGGTTGACCTTGCCCGGCATGATCGAGCTGCCCGGCTGCAGGTCGGGCAGGTGCAGCTCGGCCAGGCCGGTGCGCGGGCCGGAGCTGAGCCAGCGGATGTCGTTGGCGATCTTGTAGAGCGAGACTGCGACGGTCCGCAGCGCGCCGGAGGCCTCGACGAGCCCGTCGCGGGCACCCTGGGCCTCGATGTGGTCGGGTGCCTCCGACAGGACGTCGAGCCCGGTAGCGGCACGCAGCTCCGCCACCACACCAGCCGCGAAGCCGTCCGGCGCGTTGAGCCCGGTGCCCACGGCCGTCCCGCCGATGGGGAGCTGACCCAGCCGGGGGAGCACGTCGCGGACACGGTCGGCGCCGTACTCGGTCTGCGTGGCCCAGCCGCCCGCCTCCTGGCCGAGTGTGATCGGCACGGCGTCCATGAGGTGGGTGCGCCCGGCCTTGACGACGTCGACCCACTCGGCGGAACGGCGGCGCAGCGCGGCCGCCAGGTGCTCCAGCGCCGGGACGACGTCGGTGGCGAGCGCCTCGGTGGCGGCGAGGTGGATGGTGGTCGGGAAGACGTCGTTGGACGACTGCGACGCGTTGACGTGGTCGTTCGGGTGCACCTCGGTGCCCGCGCGGCTCGCGACCGTGGCGATCACCTCGTTGGCGTTCATGTTGGAGCTGGTGCCCGACCCGGTCTGGAACACGTCGATCGGGAAGTGGGCGTCGTGCTCGCCGGCCGCGACCTCGTCGGCGGCAGCGGCGATGGCCTCGGCGATCTCGGGCTTCAGCACGCCGATCCGGCCGTTCACCCGCGCGGCGGCGGCCTTGACCAGGCCCAGCGCGCGGATCTGGGAGCGCTCCAGGCCGCGGCCGGAGATCGGGAAGTTCTCGACCGCTCGCTGCGTCTGGGCTCGCCAGAGCGCGTCGGCCGGCACCCTCACCTCCCCCATCGTGTCGTGCTCGATGCGGTACTCGGCTTCGTCGGCGGCCATGGGTCCAGTGTCGTCCCGGTCGGGCTCCGGGCGCACGTGGAGGTGGTGGCCGTCGCACGGGCGGGGTGGGGTGTCACACACCCGCTGGACGGTGGGCGCGTGCGCACAGGTACCGGCCGGTCAGCGACGTGGGGTGCGCCACCAGCTCCGCGGGCGGCCCGGTGAACAGCACCCGGCCCCCGTCGCGCCCCGGGCCCGGCCCGAGATCGACGACGTGGTCGGCGTGCGCCACCACGTCCAGGTCGTGCTCCACCACGATCAGCGTGGCGCCGCCGTCGACGAGCCGGTCGAACACCCCGAGCAGGCGCTCGACGTCGGCCATGTGCAGCCCGACCGTCGGCTCGTCGAGCACCAGCACGCTGCCGGGGGCGGACTCGATCTCGGCGGCGAGCTTGAGCCGCTGCCGCTCCCCACCCGAGAGCGAGCTGACCGGCCGTCCGAGCGGCAGGTAGCCGAGCCCGACGTCGTCGAGCTGTGTCAGCGCGTCTTCGTCGAACACCGCGCGGGCCTGGTGAACGGTCAGGGCGAGCACGTCGGCGATGCTGCGACCGTCCAGCGTCACCGCGAGCGCCGTGTCGGAGAAGCCCGTGCCGCTGCACGCCTCGCACGGAGTGCTGACGTCGTCGAGGAACGCGAGGTCGGTGCGGTTCTCGCCGCGCCCACGGCACTGCGGGCAGGCACCCTGTGAGTTCGCGCTGAACAGCGCGACGGGACGGCCGGTGGCGCGCGCGAACGCGGCGCGGATCGGGTCGAGGATGCCGGTGGACGTCGCGGTGCTGGAGCGCCGCGATCCCCGGATCGGCGACTGGTCGAGCAGCACCGCGTCGGGCACACACCGCGGCAGCAGGTCGGCGGCCAGTGTGCTCTTGCCGGAGCCGGCCACGCCGGTGACGGCCGTCAGCGCGCCGCGCGGGACCGTGACGTGGACGTCGTGCAGGTTGTGCCGGCTGCCCGTGATCGTGAGGGTGCCGGTTCCCCGGCGGGGCCGCCCCTTGATCGGGCGGTTCCTGGCGAGCTGTCGCCCGGTCGGGGTGTCGGCGGTGCGCAGCCCCGCGGGATCGCCCGCGAACAGCACGTTGCCACCATCGGAACCGGCGCCGGGGCCCATGTCGATCACGTGGTCCGCGGCGGCGATCACCTCGGCGTCGTGCTCGACGACGAGCACGGTGTTGCCGAGGTCGCGCAGCTGCCGCAGCAGGCCCAGCAGCCTGCTCACGTCGTGTGGGTGCAGCCCGGCGGTCGGCCCGTCGAACACGTAGGTCAGGTCCGTGAGGCTGCTGCCGAGGTGGCGCACCAGCTTGACGCGCTGCGCCTCCCCGCCCGACAGCGTCGGGGTCTCCCGGTCCAGCGTCAGGTAGCCCAGTCCCACCGAGACGAGCGTGTCGAGGCGCTCCGCGATGGCGGCGACGATCGGCGCGGCGACCGGTCCGTCGATCTCCCTGATGTCGGTGGCGAGGTCCCCGACCTCGGTCGCGGCGCAGTCGCCGATGGTGCGGCCCGCGATCGTCGCGGCGCGGGCGGCGGCGTTGAGCCGGGCCCCGCCGCACTCCGGGCAGCGCTGCCGCGTGACCACCCGGTCCAGCGCTGCCGCCACCTTCGCGGGCGCCTTCTCGGTGCCGCGGTCCCGGTGCCGACGGTGGACCGCGCGTTGGTGCCGAGCCTGCGCTGGTCCACCACGATCGTCGCGGCGAGGTTGCGTAGCGAGTCGGCCTCCGGGCGGCTCGGACGCGGCAGCCGGTTGCGGACGAACGCCGGGAACGTGTCGGTGAACTGCCGCTGTGCCTCCGCGGCGATCGTGCCGAACACCAGCGACGACTTCCCGGAGCCCGACACCCCGGTGACGACGGTGAGCAGCCGCTTGGGGACGTCGATCGTGACGTCCCGCAGGTTGTTCACCCGGGCGCCCACCACCCGGATCTGGTCGGTGTGTGCGGTCATGTCCTCGACGGTATGGGCAGTTGTGGCCAGATCCTGACCGTGATTGTGTGGATCGGTGGCTGATGTGAGCACGCGGATGCTGCAGCTGCTCTCGGCACTGCAGACCGGGCGGGCCTGGGGTGGTGCGGAGCTTGCGCAGCGGCTCGCAACGAGCCCCCGCACGCTGCGCCGCGACATCGACCGGTTGCGGGAACTGGGCTATCCCGTCGAGGCGCAGCCCGGTCCTGGCGGCCACTACCGGCTCGTCGCCGGCACGGCGATGCCGCGCTGCTGCTCGACGACGACGAGGCCGTCGCCGTCGCGGTCGGCCTGCGCCTGGCCGCCGACGCGGGGGCAGACTCCGGTGAGAGCGCGCTGCGCAAGCTCGAACAGGTGCTGCCGGCCCGGCTGCGCCGCCAGGTCGCGGCGGTGGCCGAGACCACCGAGGCGCCGTCGACATCGCATCCCGCGGTGCCGCCCGCCCGGCTCAGCCTCGTCGGCACCGCCTCGCAGCAGCACGAGCGGCTGGCGTTCGGCCACCGGTCCCGCGACGGCTCGACGTCGCAGCGCCGGGTGGAGCCCTACCGGCAGGTGCTCGTCCGGCGGCGGTGGTACCTGCTGGCCTGGGACCTCGACCGGGGGCAGTGGCGCACGTTCCGACTCGACCGGCTCGCCGACGTCCGGTCCACCGGCGAGCGGTTCGCGCCCCGCGCGCTGCCCGCCGAGACCGCGGCCGCCTACATCGACGCCGCGCTGAAGGTGCCGCGGCACCGAGCGGTGATCACCTTCCTGGCCCCGGCGGCGCAGGTGACAGGCCGGTTGTCCGACGGGGACGGCACCCTCGAACCGCTGGCGGGCGACCGCTGCCGGTTCACGACCTGGGTCGACTCCTTCGAGTGGCTGGCTGTCATGACCGTCATGACGGGCGTCGAGTTCCGGGTGGAGGAGCCGGTCGGGTTCGTCACCTACTGCGCGGAGTTGCGCGATCGGCTCGGGCGAGCCGTCGCCGGATGACCGTCGACATCGGATACTGCCCGTCATGATGAGCGACGAGCAGCGCGACGCGGCGGAGCTGTGGTTCCGGCGGCGGGGGCTGCCGCTCGTCATCGATCGGTCCGCGCAGGCCAGCAGGTTGCTGCAGCGCTCGGTGCCCGCGCAGGTGGTGCTGATCGTCCTCACGGTCCTGGTGGTCTTCGTGGAGATCCGCATCGCGCTGGACGGCGGCCCCGACGAGCCGCTCGACGCCGCACTCCCGGCGGGCATCCTCGTGCTCGCGGTGGTGGTCGCGGTGCTCGCGCTCGCCGTGCTCGCCGGCCTGCCGATCACCGCGGGCTGGTGGACGGGCAAGGCGATGGACCGCCTGTCGAACCGGTCGCAGCTCGCGGTGGGCGGCGGCGTCGCCGTCGTCTCGGTGTTCGGGGTGCCGGCGCTCGCGAGCGCGATGGGGGTCTACCCGTACTGGCTCGGGGTGCTCACTGCGGCCGCGGAGCTGGTGGTGCTGATCCTGCTGGTCCGGATCGGTGCCGGCTCGATCGTGCTGTGGGCGGCCCGCAAGTCCCTGCGACAGCTGGGCAGCATCGGGACGATGGCGTCGCGGGCGCTGCCGCTGCTGCTGCTCGTGGTGATGTTCAGCTTCTTCACCGGCGAGCTGTGGCAGGCCGCCAACGGGCTGAGCCGGGCCCAGCTGTGGATCGTGGTCGGGTTCCTGTCGCTGGTCGCGATCGCCTTCATCGTGGCCACGTTCTCCGACGAGCTGCCGGCGTTGCGCGGCACCGCCGTGCCGGACGCCGCCCTGCGCGACACCCCGCTGGCCGGGGAGGCGCCGACGGGGGAACGGGCCCCGCTCTCCCGCGCCGAGCACGTCAACGTCGTGCTGGTGCTCGTGCTGGCCCAGGCCGTCCAGATCGTGGCGTTCTCGGTGCTCGTGTTCGTGTTCTTCGTGGTGTTCGGCACGCTCATGGTCACCCCGGCCGTGCAGGCCACCTACCTGGGCAGCGAGCCGCTGACGCCCGGCACGCTGTTCGGCGTGCCGCTGCCGATGAGCAACGCGCTCATCCAGGTCTCGGTCTTCCTCGCCGCGTTCGCCGGCCTCTACTTCACCGCGTCGACCACCACCGACGAGCGCTACCGGCGCGCGTTCTTCCAGCCGCTGCTCGACGAGGTGGCGATCGGCCTCGCTGCCAGGGATGTCTACCGGGCCCGCCGTCGGTGAGGATCAGCGGGCGACCTGCACGACGTCACCCGTCGCCAGCGTCGAGAAGAACGTCTGCGCGGCGGCGCGGGAGAGGTGGATGCAGCCGTGCGACAGCACGCTCAGGCTGCCCTCGTGGAACGCGATGCCCCCGTTGAAGAACACCGAGTACGGCATCGGCGCGTCGTTGAACAGCGAGCTGACCTGGTAGCGGTTCTTGATCGTGACGCGGAACGTGCCCGGCGGTGTGGTCCAGCCGGAGCGGCCGTGCGTGATCGGCACCGGGCCGTACGCCACCGCGCCACCCTTGATCAGCCACGCCTGGTTGCGCGACAGGCTCACGCAGGCGCGCGCGGTGGACAGGCACGGCGTGCCCGGGACGAGCTGCGGTGCAGCGGGCTTGGAGGCAGCCGGCGGCGAGGCGGCCGGGGCCGGCTTGGGCGCGGCGGCCTTCGGCGCCGCTGGTTGCGGCGCCGCTGGTTGCGCTGCTGCGGGTTGTGGTGCCGCAACGGGTTGTGGCGCCGCGGGTCGGTCGGCCGGTGCCGCCCAGGTGGGCACGGACACCGCGGGCGGCGGACCCAGCGCCGGCAACGCGGCGACGGTGGCCGTCAGCAACGCCCGGGTGGTGGGCACCGCGCCCGCGGCGGACCCGCTGAGCAGGCCCGCAGCCAGCACGATCACAGCGAGAACGACTGTACGCAAAGCGCGCATGACGACCCCCGGGTGTCGCTGACCCGCCGTGACCGGTCGGCGCCGGTCAGTGCGGATCATCTGAGGATCCGCGCTCTCGCCGTCCCGATCAAGACCGAAGGGGTGACCCGGGTCTCACGATTCGATCACGGACAGCGAGAGGGCGGTCACCAGTGCGGCGGCTAGGGGAGCGGAGGAGCCGAGTTCTCCTCGGCGGCGATCTGCTCGTCGGAGAGGTCGAAGTCGACCGAGGAGTACTCGCGCAGCTTCGTGAGTCGGTGGTAGCCGTCGATCATGCGGACGGTGCCGGACTTGGACCGCATCACGATCGACTGCGTGGTGGCGCCGCCCGCGCGGTAGTGCACACCGCGCAGCAGGTCGCCGTCGGTGATGCCGGTGGCGCAGAAGAAGACGTTGTCGCCGCGTACCAGCTCGTCGGCAGTGAGGACGCGGTCCAGGTCGTGGCCGGCGTCGATGGCCTTGGCGCGCTCCTCGTCGTCGCGGGGCCAGAGCCGCCCCTGCATCGCGCCGCCCATGCACTTGAGTGCCGCGGCGGTGATGATGCCCTCGGGTGTGCCGCCGATGCCGTAGAGCATGTCGACGCCGGTGTTCGGGCGGGCCGCCGAGATCGCGCCCGCGACGTCGCCGTCGGAGAGGAAGTGGATGCGGGCGCCGGTGAGCCGGATCTCCTTGATCAGCGACTCGTGCCGCGGCCGGTCGAGCACGCAGACCGTGACGTCGGCGATGCCGATGCCCTTGGCTCCAGCGACGCGGCGGATGTTCTCGGCGACGGGAGCGGTGAGGTCGATGACGTCAGCGGCCTCGGGCCCGACGGCCAGCTTCTCCATGTAGAACACGGCGGAGGGGTCGAACATCGCGCCCCGCTCGGCCACGGCGAGCACGGCGACGGAGTTGGGCATGCCCTTGGCCATCAGGGTGGTGCCGTCGATCGGGTCGACCGCGACGTCGCACCAGGGGCCCTCGCCGTTGCCCACCTCCTCGCCGTTGAACAGCATGGGCGCCTCGTCCTTCTCGCCCTCGCCGATGACCACGACACCGCGCATCGAGACGGTGCCGATGAGCTGGCGCATGGCGTCGACGGCCGCGCCGTCGCCGCCGTTCTTGTCGCCGCGGCCGACCCAGCGACCGGCCGCCATCGCGGCGGCCTCGGTGACCCGGACCAGCTCCATTGCCAGGTTGCGATCCGGGGCTTCCCGGCGTCGGGGTCCGTTGCCGGGCGGGGGTGTTCCAGGCGTCGTCATTGATGGCCTCCTTCGGCGTGGCGTCGATCGGCGCGCCCCGGAGTGTGCAGGGGGGTTGTTCTGATCCTCGCAGATCACCACCGTGCGCGGTGCCGATGAGTACTGAGACGATGGACTCCGTGAGCAGCCCAGCCGAACCCGAACGCTCCGTGGTGCCGCCCCCGCCGGACCTGACGCCGCTGCCGCCGTCCAAGCCGCCGCGCTCGGCGTTGCGCATGCGTGACATGGTGCTGGCGCTGGGCGCGTTGCTGCTGGTCGTGCTCGTGACCGGCGGGTTGTCGCGGTCGTGCTCGTTCGCTCCCGGCGGCCCGACGGTCGACCGGAGCGGCCTGCCCGTCGTCGACGCGCCCGCAGAGCTGCGGGGCCTGGCGACGCGGGTGCCGTTCCCGGTGCGGATCCCGGCCGTCCCCGCCGACTGGCGATCCAACTCGACGGGGCAGGACGTCGTCGGTGACACCCAGGCCCGATCCGTCCGCGTGGGCTACGTGACGGCGGGCGGCACCTACGTCCGGCTCGTGCAGAGCGACGCGTCGGAGGAGGCGTTGCTCGCGGCGGAGAAGGGCAAGCAGCCCGTTGCGGGGCAGGGCACGGTCGACGCAGGCGGGCAGACCTGGGTGGTCTACGGCGCGCGACCCGCCACCGAACCGGTGTGGATCGCGACGGTGCCCGGCCCCGTCCCGGTCCGGCTGGTGATCACGGGCAGCGGCACGGACGACGAGTTCCGGACGGTGGCCACGGCGGTACTGGCCGCGCAGCCCCAACCCCTCGGCACCCCTCACTGACCTCTCGACGGTCAGGGAGCGGGGGAGTCGAGGACCTGTTCGACGCGCTTGCGCGCCCCGGCGAGCTGCTCGTCGCAGCGGCGGGCCAGCGCCTCGCCGCGCTCCCACAGCGCGACGGAGGCGTCGAGGTCGAGGCCGCCCGTCTCCAGTGCGCGCACGACCTCGGCGAGCTCGTCGCGGGCCTGCTCGTAACCCAGGCCGTCGATGGCCGGGCGGTCGGTCATGGGGTGCTCGCCTTCTTCGCTCGTGTCTTCTTCGGTGCGCCGGTGCCGATGACGGCTGTGACGGCACCGTCGGCGACACGGATCCGCACGCGGTCACCGTCGCCGACCTCGGTGACGGCGCGCAGCACCGGCAGCGGTGCGGCGGGGTCGATGGCGTCACCGCCGGTGGCGGGCAGCCGCTGCACCACGGCGTACCCGCGGGCCAGCGTCGCGGCGGGCCCGAGGGTGGTGAGCCGCGCGCGGACGTGCTCGAGGTCGCTGCCGCGGCGGTCCAGCCCGCGCAGCACGCTCGCCCGCGCCGCCTCGCGCAACCGCGTGACGTCCTCGCCACGCGCGTCGAGCATGCGCAGGGGATCGGCGAGCACCGGCCGCGCCCGCAGCGCCGTGAGCAGTCGCTGCTCGCGGTCCACCCAGCCGGCCAGCGCGCGACGGGCCCGGTCGCGCAGCGTCGCGATGCGCGCGGTCTCCTCCGCGAGGTCGGGCACCAGGCGGCGACCGGCCTCGGTGGGGGTGGAACAGCGGACGTCGGCGACGTGGTCGACGAGCGGGGTGTCGGGCTCGTGCCCGATCGCCGACACCACCGGCGTGCGGCAGGCCGCGACGGCCCGGCACAGCGTCTCGTCGGAGAACGGGAGCAGATCCTCGGCGCTGCCGCCGCCACGGGCCAGCACGATCACGTCGACGTCCGGGTCGCGGTCGAGCACGCCCAGCGCGTCGACCAGCTGTGGCACGGCTAGCGCGCCCTGGGTGGCGGTGTGCTCGATCCGGAAGCGCACCGACGGCCAGCGCGCCGTGGCGTTGGACACCACGTCGTGCTCGGCGGCCGAGGCGCGCCCGGTGATCAGGCCGATGCAGTGCGGCAGGAACGGCGGCCTGCGCTTGAGCGCGGGGTCGAACAGGCCCTCGGCGGCGAGCAGCTTGCGCAGCCGCTCGATGCGGGCCAGCAGCTCACCGATGCCGACGGCGCGGATCTCGTCGACGCGCAGGCTCAGCGTGCCGCGGCCGTAGAAGAACGACGGCTTGCCGTGCACGATCACCCGGTTGCCCTCCGCCACGGCGGCTCCGCCGTCACGGACGAGCCCGATGGGCGCGGTGAGCTGCAGTGACACGTCAGCGGCGGGATCGCGCAGCACGAGGAACGCCGTGCCGGTGCCCGCGCGGGCGGTGACCTGGGCCAGCTGGCCCTCCACCCACACCGCGCCGAGCCGGTCGATCCATTCGGCGATCTTGCGCGCCACCGTGCGCACCGGCCAGGGCTGCTCCGGTGTGGACGGGCTGCTCACTCCTGGCTGACCGTCGCAATCCTGTTGGTCAGCATCGTGACGAACGGCGCGCGGTCCTCGTGGGATGTCTCCCACACCAGCAGCGTCTGCAGGTCGTCGAGGCTCAGGTGGCGCAGGCGCCCGCGCAGCTGCGCGATGGACATGTCCGGGTACTCGGGCAGTGCCGCGGGGCCGCCTGCCGGGATCGGGCGGGCGGGGGGCTCGCCGGCCGGTGCCTCGGGGAAGGGGTCGCGGGCGGGCTGGGGACGCAGCTCGGTGACGGTGGACGCGCCGTTGCGCGACGGCGGCTCCTCCTCGTCGTCGAACGTGGCCCAGCTCGGCTTCTCCTCGACGGGGCGCAGGGTGCCCAGCGCGCGGTCGCCCTTGATGGCGAGTTCGGTGACCCGCTGCTGCACGCGCATCGAGGCCTGCAGCGCCTGGCTGACGGCCGTGACCGGGAACTCGGCGACGAGCCGGGGCAGGTCGCGGGCCTGCTCGACGGCGGAGGCGACCAGGCCTGCGGCGATCCGCACGGGCAGCGGCAGCGGCTTCATGGCTCCAGTCTCCCTTGCCGGGGCGGTGATGGCAGCCCCGGGGCGCAGGTTGTCCAGCGGGGTGACACCGCTGACGTCCAACGTCAGCGATGTCACCCCGCTGGAAGATCGGGTGGCGCGCACCGGCCGAGGCGTCAGCAAGGTGGCCATCCAAGCGTTCAACGCCTGGATGGTGGCCATCCTGCGATGCCGGGGACACCATCCTGCGATGCCGGGGACACCATCCGGCGCGCCCTCGATCACGTCCGGCAGACCTCCGCCGCCGCGCGCCCGTACCCTGGGGTCATGTCCGGATCAAGCAGCAAGCGGGTTCTGCTGGCCAAGCCGCGCGGCTACTGCGCCGGCGTTGACCGGGCGGTCGAGGCCGTCGAGCAGGCGCTGGACCAGCACGGAGCGCCCGTCTACGTGCGCAAGCAGATCGTGCACAACGTCCACGTCGTGGAGACGCTGGAGGCGCGCGGCGCGATCTTCGTCGACGACACCGCCGAGGTGCCGGCGGGTGCGATCGTGGTGTTCTCCGCCCACGGGGTGTCGCCCGCCGTGCGCGAGCAGGCCAACGACCGCCAGCTGCGCACGATCGACGCGACGTGCCCGCTGGTCACGAAGGTGCACCACGAAGCCAAGCGGTTCGCCCGCGAGGACTACGACATCCTGCTCGTCGGCCACCACGGCCATGAGGAGGTCGAGGGCACCGCTGGCGAGGCGCCGGAGCACATCCAGCTCGTCGAGACCGCGGCCGACGTGGCAGGCGTCACGGTTCGCGATCCGGACAAGGTGATCTGGCTCTCGCAGACCACGCTGTCGGTCGACGAGACGATGGACACGGTGCGGGCGCTTCGCGAGCGCTTCCCGACGCTGCAGAACCCGCCGAGCGACGACATCTGCTACGCCACCCAGAACCGGCAGGTCGCGGTCAAGGCGATGGCCGGGCAGTGCGACCTCGTGCTGGTCGTCGGATCGAAGAACTCGTCCAACTCGGTGCGGCTCGTGGAGGTGGCGCTGCAGGCGGGCGCCGGCGCCGCGCACCTCATCGACTACTCGCGCGAGATCGACGAGGCCTGGCTCACCGGCGTGGAGACCGTCGGCCTCACCAGCGGGGCATCGGTGCCCGAGGTGCTGGTGCGGGGCGTGCTCGACTACCTCGCCGAGCGCGGCTGGGAGTCGGTGGAGGAGATCACGACCGCCGAGGAGACGCTGACGTTCTCGCTGCCCCGCGAGCTGCGCCCGCCGCGGAAGCAGACCCAGAGCCCCGTGGCCGGGAGCTGACCTTCGCGGGCGGCTCGTCGAGCGGCCGCTGCAGCCCGATCCGGGCGATGCCGACGGCGACGGCGATGGCGGTGGTCCACGCCATCGTCGGGAACGCGTTGACCAGCGGCGCGCCGATCACGATCGCGCGCTCCGCGATGCCGGCGCCCGGCTTCGGGGTGCCCGCCAGCAGCACGACGGCCGGCACGGCCACGACGAGCAGCAGCGGCGGCTGCACCATCGGCCCGAACAGGCTGCGGCGGCGCACCCACGCCACGGCGAGCGTGCAGCCCACCAGGTAGCAGAGCGTGAAGATCAGGCCGAGACCGCCGATCCGCGCCAGGTCGACGAACACACCCAGCGCCGTGAGCACGGCGGCCAGGCCGACAGCGGCCAGTGGCGGCACGCCGAGCACGGTGGAGAGGATCGACCGCTCAGCCATCGGCCAGCGACCGCTCCCGCCGCCGTTCGCAACTCGCGACGTCATCTCGTCACGGTAGCCCGCGGCCCGTCACGTCCGGGCTCGGCCTGCTCGACACGCCCGACGTCGTTGCGGGTGACCTCGTGCAGATCGATCAGGGAATCGGCGGCGGACGCGACCAGCTCGGGTGCCGAGATCGTGCGCGGGGCGCGTTCGACCTGGCCGGGGTTGGGCAGGTCGTCGTCGGCCACCTGCAGCTCGGTGAGCTTGCGTGCCGTGACGAGCACCCGCGCCTCGAGCGAGGAGACGGTGCGGTTGTAGCTGTCGACGGCCGTGTCGAGGCTGCGCCCGAGCTTCGCCACGTGCGTGCCCATGGTGGCGAGCCTGCCGTGCAGCTCCTTGCCGAGCTGGTGGACCTGCGCGGCGTTGCGGGCCAGCGCCTCCTGCCGCCAGCTGTAGGCGACGGTGCGCAGCAGCGCGATGAGCGTGGTGGGCGTCGCGATCACGACGTTGTGCGAGAACGCGTGCTCCATCAGCGACGGGTCGGCCTGCAGCGCCGCTTCGAGGAACGGGTCGCCCGGAACGAAGAGCACCACGAACTCCGGCGACGGCTGGAACGACTCCCAGTAGGCCTTCGCCGAGAGCTGGTCGACGTGGGTGCGCAGCTGCCGTGCATGGGCGGTGAGCCGCTCGGCATGCACGGCGGCGTCGCGGCTCTCGACCGCCTCCAGGTACGCGGCAAAGGGCACCTTCGCGTCGACGACGACCTGCTTGCCGCCTGCCAGGTGCACCACCATGTCGGGCCGGACCCCACCGTCCTCGCCCTGCGCGACGACCTGCGTGGAGAAGTCGCAGTGCTCGACCATGCCCGCGAGCTGCACGATGCGCTCCAGCTGCAGCTCACCCCAGCGCCCGCGGACCTGCGGGGCGCGCAGCGCGTTGACCAGCTGCTTCGTCTCGCCGCGCAGCTGATCGGAGCTCGCGCGCATCGCGAGGACCTGCTCCTTCAACCCGGCGTAGGCCGACTCGCGCTCCATCTCGACCGTGCGCAGCTGGCCCTCGACACGCTGCAGCGTGGCGGCCATCGGGTCGAGCAGCTTGCCGATGGCCTGCGCCCGCTGGCTCGCGTCACCGTCGGCCTTGGCGTGCAGCGCGGTGGTGGCCTCCTTGATGCGGCCCTCCGCGAGCGCCATGAACTGCTCGTTGTTGCGGGCCAGCGCGTCGGCCGACAGCGCCTGGAACGCCTGCTTGAGCTCGACGTCGCGCTTGGTCAGCAGCTCCTCGCGCTGCGCGCCCGCGCTGCGTTCGCTCTGCAGCGCGGCCACGGCACCCGCGGCGTCGGACTCGGCCCGGCGCAACCGCTCGACGGCCCGCTCGTGGGACTCGCTGAGGTCCTCGACGCGTTCGAGCAGCCCGGCGCGCTCGGCCCGCAGCCCGGCGGCGTCGGCGCGCAGCATGGCCGACGCGTCGGCCGCGGCACGGGCCGCGTCGGAGACGGTGGCCCGGGCTCGCGCGGTGACCAGCGCCCAAGCGGCGCCAGCACCCAGCGCCAACCCGACGATCAGGCCGATGAGCAGCACGGAGACGGCGGCGGTGTCCACCAAAACAATGTGCAACGCGACCCCGACGGTCCCGGGCAGGCGCGCCGGATCGTGTTCGGGATTGCGTTGAGCGGTCGAACGAATGGTCGAGCTGCGGGTGCCCCGAACGGGCGACCGTTCGGCGCAGGGGCTGCGGGTGGCCCCATTGCAGGAAAGCCACTTTCCCGCAACGAGGTTGCAGCAAAGTGGCTTTCCTGCAACGCGAGGGCCTGCCGCGCCGGGTGAGTGAGCAACGCGCCGAGGCCCGGGGGCTCAGCTCTCGTGCGCGATCAGCTTGCGCTTGACCTCCACGCCCCAGCGGAAGCCGCCCAGCGTCCCCCCGGTGCGCAGCACCCGGTGACACGGCACGAACAGTGCAGCGGCGTTGCGCGCGCACGCCGAGGCCGCTGCCCGCACTGCTGCCGGCCGCCCGGACTTCGCCGCGAACTCCGCATAGGTCACCGGTGCTCCGGCCGGCACCGTGCGCAGCACCTCCCAGGCGTGCTGCAGGAACTCACCGGACCGCTGCCGGACGGCGACGTCATTGATCGCGGAGAGGTCACCGTCGTGGTAGCGGACGATCGCGTCCGCGACCGGTCCGATGTCGCCCTCCACCAGCTCGGTGGGGCGCAGCGACAGGTGCACCTGGGGCAGCAGGTCGTCGAGGGAGTCGGTCCAGCCCGACGCCAGCACGGCGCCGTCGGCGTCGACGACGGCGGTGAACGGGGCGATCGGGGTGGCGATGGTGGCCCAGGTTGCGGTGCTCATGAGGTCCTCCGGGACGGGGTGACGGCGTCGGCCGCGGCGCGCCACAGGTGCGTGGCAGCGTAGGACCGCCACGGCTTCCAGCTGTCGGCGTGTGCTTCGAGTGCGGGGGCATCGGACGGGAGCCGGAGTACCTCGGCCCCGCGCCGGACACCGAGGTCGGACGCGAGCAGCTCGTCGGGATCGCCGAGCAGGCGCATGGCGAGGTAGCCCGCCGTCCAGGGCCCGATGCCGGGTAGTGCGGTGAGTGCGGCGCGCAGGTCGGCGGCGTCGCGACCGACGTCGAGCACGAGGCTGCCGTCGGCCAGCGCGGTCGCGAGCGCGAGCACCGTCTCCGTCCGGCGCGCCGGTCCGGTGAGCGCCTCACGGCCGTGCTCGGCGATCGCCTCGGCGGTCGGGAACAGCAGGTCCGGACCGGGGTCGTCGTCGGTACCGGCCAGCGCGGCCGGCAGCCGCTCGCCGAGCGCCGCGGCGAGCCGCGACACCGTGGTGCGCGCGGCGGCCACCGACACCTGCTGTCCGAGGACGGTGCGCAGCGCCGTCTCGACGCCGTCGACGGTGCCGGGCAGCCGGATCCCGGGCACGGCCGCGACGGCGGGTGCGAGCGCGGGGTCGGCCCCGAGCAGCGCGTCGACGGCGGCCGGGTCGGCATCCAGGTCGAGCAGCCTGCGGATCCGGGCCACCGCGGGCCCCAGATCGCGCGGATCGCTCAACCGCAGCGTCGCGGTGACGTGGTGGTGCGTTGCGGTGCCGAGCGCGATGGCGACGGTGGCCGGGCCGTGCGGCAGGCGCAGCGTCCGGCGGTACCCGCTGTCACCGATCGACTCGACGCCGTCGAGCGCGTGCGATCCGAAGAACGCCAGCAACCCGTCGGCGTCGAACGGCGGCCGGTAGGGCAGCCGCAGCACGAGCGTGCCTGCGACGGCCGACACGGCACCGCGCTTGCGCCCGGACTCCGTGCGCAGCGTGGTCGGCGGCACCCCGTAGACCTCACGCACGGTGTCGTTGAACTGCCGGACGCTCGCGAACCCGGCCGCGAACGCGATGTCGGCCATGCCCAGCGGCGTGGTCTCGATCAGCAGCCGAGCGGTGTGGGCGCGGTGCGCGCGGGCCAGCGCGAGCGGTCCGGCGCCCAGTTCCGCGGTGAGCACCCGGTTGAGGTGTCGCTCGGAGTAGCCCAGGCGCTGGGCGAGGCCGGTGACGCCCTCCCGCTCGACGAGTCCGTCGGAGATGAGGCGCATCGAGCGGGCGGCGAGGTCGGCCCGGGTGTTCCAGTCGGGTGAACCCGGCACGGCGTCGGGCAGGCAACGTCGGCAGGCGCGGTAGCCGCGCTGTTGTGCGGCGCCCGCGGTCGGCAGGAACTCGACGTTGGCGCGCTTCGGAGTGGTGGCCGGGCACGAGGGCCGGCAGTAGATGCCGGTGGTGCGCACGGCGGTGATGAAGTGCCCGTCGAAGCGTGCGTCGCGGGAGGCGACGGCGTTGTAGCAGCGGTCCTGGTCGAGTAGCACAACAACGACTCTGCCACGGCAGATGCGCGGGCACTGGCGGAAATCGGACGCCAGTGTGGGGCCTTCAGCCCCGGCACACCGGGCCACGGATCAGGCCGATGGCGCACGCTTGCTTGATCTCGGCGCGGAGCCGGTCGTTGCGTGATTCGGGACGTGCGGCGGTCCGCTCGGCCTCCGCATCGGCACTGGCCTTGGCGGCGGCTGCGGCAGCCGCGGCGGCCTTCGCCTGCTCGGCGGCGATGGCGGCGGCTCGTTCCCGGGCGGGTGCGATGGCCAGCGCGGCGATCTGGGCCCCGGTCACCGGCGGCGTCGACGCGATCGGAACGGACGCCGACTGCGGCTGGCTCGGCGTGGCGAACTCCGGGACACCGACCTCGTCGGGAACGGCGTTGGCGGTGAGCGTCAGCGCGGTGCCGCCACTGGCGACGAACGTGCCGATCACCGCGAGAGCGAGCAACGGCCGGGTCGGGAACTGCACTTGCAACACCTCGTCGATCGGGGAGCACGTCCACCTGGACCATCGACCTGTCGGCGACCGCGTTAGCCAGGTCATGCGATAGGGGGAACTTCGTCGAAGTGTTCGGCGCGGCGGTCGCGCGGCTGATGGTCCCCACTGCCCCGCCGCCGCGGCAGACCGCGCCAACCCGTTGGCCACCGCGCCGATGTCGTGACGTCGGCGCCGTGGCCAAAACGTTGGCGCCGTCGCACTGGGCCCCGACCGCGCCAATCCCGTAGCCACCGCGCCGATGTCGTGACGTCGGCGCCGTGGCCAATTCGTTGGCGCCGTCCCTGCGGTCGCGTCACTCACCACCCCATGACGGCCCTCGTGCATCCCGGCAGCGCGACGACTACGCCACGTTCAACACGGCCGCGGTGGTGGTCGGGAATCCTGCCGTACGCCGGGAGCGGACCAGCAGCGCGCCGATCACCGTGGCCAGCACCACGATCGGCAGCCAGCCGGCGTGATCGAGCACAGCGGGTCCTACGGCATTGCTCAGCAGCACGAGCGTGGTTGCCCAGGCCGCACCGCTCACGGCGAGCACCGGTCCGGCCACCCGGTACGGGACGCCGGCGCCGCCCGCCACCCGCGGCATGATCGGCCGGGCCGCGGACGCCCAGTGCCCGCCCGCGATCAGGCCCGCGGTGGCCACCGGACCGCGCCCGGAGAGCCATTTCCGGGCCGACACCGGACCGCTGCGCAGCCTGCCGCTGCCGGTGCGGGCCCGCCACCAGCCGAAATGGGCGCCGGTGACGGTGGCCGTCGCCGCGACGACGACGGTGGGCACCAACGCACCGGGTGCCACATGGGTCCAGAGTCCGAGCGCGACCAGCACGGTGGTGCCCGGCAGCACCATGCCGAACAGGGTGCCGCTCTCCACCATCAGCAGCAGCGCAGCCGCGGCGAGCACGAGCGGGACGGGCCAGCCGGCCGCGGCGTCGAGGATCGTGGTCAGCATGACCGGGCACCCCGGCAGACGAACAGGCGCGCGGGCGGCAGGTTGCGCCACACCGGCTTCGTGGCGGTGACCTCGTCGAACGTCGCCTCGAGCTCGCTGCGGAACTGCCGCACCCGGTTCGGCAGGGCGGTGAGGGTCGTGATCGTGGTGAAGAGCCCGCCGGGGGCGAGCGTGGCCGCGATCCCGCCGAGCATGCGGCGACGTTCGGCGGCCGTGATCAGCGTCCACGGCAGTGAGGACACCACCGCGTCCACCGGGCCGACCCCGGCGTCGGCGAGCAGCGCGCCGATGTCACCGGCGTCGCCGTGCAGCACCTCCAGCCAGGGCATCGCCGCTCTCAGGTAGGCCACGAGATCGGGTTCGACCTCGACGGCCACGAAGCGTGATCCCGGGGCCAGGCGGGCCGCGATCGCGGGTGACAGCGCGCCGGTGCCGGCCCCGAGCTCGACCACCGTCGCCGGCGCGGAGGCGGGCACGACACCGGCGATCTGGGCGGCGAGCACCGAGCCGGTGGGCACCGGTGCCCCGAGGAGGGTGGGCCGGTTGAGGGCGCTGCGCAGGAAGGTGCGGTGTTCGGTCAATGTCGTCATGACCATGACAGTGCTGCGTTCCGGCGCAGGTCACGATCGGTCAGGACCGTCAGCTCGACGGGGGGTTCACCGGAGTCGGGGGTAGGGCCAGACCCACTGCCACGGCCGTTGCGGTCGTCCACACTGATGCGGTGCACCTCTACCGGCGTCCCCACGAGTGGCTGATCGACGCGGCGCGGCTCGTGGCCGTCGCGCTGACGGCTCCCGTCGCGCTCCTGCTGCTGCTCGTCCTCGTCGCCGGTGTGGTGCTGCTTCCCCTCTTCGGGCTCGGCGTCCCCGTCGCGGCGGGCGCGCTGGGCGCGATCCGGGCGCTGATCGACCTGGTCGGGCGCGTGCTCGGCGTCGAGCTGCCCCGCCGGTATGCGAGCGACCCGGCCTGGACGTGGAGCAACGTGCTGGCCGGCCTGCGTGATCCGCAGACCGCCCGCGACCTGGTCTGGCTGGTTGCCCAGGGCGCTCTCGGGTTCGGCGTCCTCGCCGTGGCATGGGGCCTGCAGCTGGTGCTGGAGGGCTTCATCTCGCCGGAGCAGCCGTTCTCGATCCTCACGATCCCGGTGCTGGTGATCCTCGTGATCATCTGGTTCGTCGTGCCGTGGCTGGTGCAGGGCTTCGCGCTGCTGGCGCGCACGGTGGTGGCGCCGACGGCGGCAACACTCGAACAGCGGGTCGAGCAGCTCACCGAGTCGCGCGCCGCAACCGTCGACGCCCAGGCGGCCGAGCTGCGCCGGATCGAGCGCGACCTGCATGACGGTGCGCAGGCACGGCTCGCGGCCGTGCGGATGACGCTCGGGCTGGCGTCACAGATCCTGCGCACCGACCCCGACGGCGCCGCCGCCCTGCTCACCGAGGCGCGCGACGACGCCGGCAAGGCGCTCGCCGAGCTGCGTGACCTCGTGCGCGGCATCCACCCGCCGGTGCTCGCAGACCGCGGGCTCGCCGGCGGTCTCGGTGCCGCGGCCCTGCTCTGCCCGGTTCCGGTGGACGTGGCGGTCGAGCTGCCCGGACGGCCGCAGGCGCCCGTCGAGTCGGCCCTCTACTTCGCGGCTGCCGAGGCGCTGGCCAACATCGGCAAGCACGCCGATGCGACGCGGGCCTGGCTGCGGGCCGAGTACATCGACGGCGTGCTGCGCGTGGTCGTCGGCGACGACGGCCAGGGCGGTGCGGATGCGCGCGGTGGCACGGGGCTGCGCGGCATCGAGCGCAGGCTCGCCGCGTTCGACGGCACGCTGCGGGTCTCCTCGCCCGTCGGTGGACCCACCGAGCTGACGATGGAGCTGCCCTGCGTGGTGGTGCCGCACACCGTGCCGGAGCCGGCTCGCCCGGCACCGGTCCCGGCGGCACCGTCGGGATGATCGTCGGCGACGATGGACGTGGCGGTGCGGATCCCGTAGCCGTCGTGTCCCCGGTGGGCCGACCGAACCGACGATGGAGTTGCCGTGCCAGCTGACCTTCGCGTCGTCCTCGCCGAGGACCACGTCCTCCTCCGCGACGGCCTGATCCGGCTGCTGTCGGCCAACGGGTTCACCGTCGTCGACGCCGTCGACAACGGTCCGATGCTGCGGGCGTCACTGCTCGAGCACCGACCGGACGTCGCGGTGGTCGACGTGCGGCTGCCGCCGACGTTCACCGACGAGGGGTTGGTCGCGGCGATCGCCGCGCGCAAGGAGATCCCGGGCCTGCCGGTGCTGGTGCTGTCGCAGTACGTGGAGCAGCTCTACGCGCGGGAGCTGCTGGCCGATCAGTCCGGTGGTGTCGGGTACCTGCTCAAGGACCGCATCGGCGACGTCGAGGAGTTCGTGGCCGCGGTGCGTCGCGTCGCGGCGGGCGGCATGGCGATGGACCCGGAGGTGATCGGGCAGCTGCTGGGCCGCCACACCGCCCCGCTGGAGCGCCTCACCCCGCGCGAGCGGGAGGTGCTCGACCTCATCGCGCAGGGCCGCTCCAACAACGCGATCGCCGCCGCGATGGTCGTCACGGAGAAGGCCGTCGGCAAGCACATCAGCAGCATCTTCGGCAAGCTCGACCTGCAGCAGTCCGAGGACGACAACCGCCGCGTGCGGGCCGTCCTCGCGTACCTGCAAGCGATGGGGTAGCGGCCGACTACCCTGGTACCTCGTGTCACTCACCCTCGGGATCGTCGGCCTGCCCAACGTCGGCAAGTCGACGCTGTTCAACGCTCTGACGCGCAACGACGTACTGGCCGCGAACTACCCGTTCGCCACGATCGAGCCCAACGTCGGGATCGTGCCGCTGCCCGATCCGCGCCTCGACGCGCTCGCGAAGGTCCACGGCTCGGCGAAGATCGTGCCGGCCGTGGTGTCGTTCGTCGACATCGCGGGGATCGTGAAGGGCGCGTCGGAGGGCGCGGGACTGGGCAACAAGTTCCTCGCCAACATCCGCGAGGCGCAGGCGATCTGCCAGGTCGTGCGCGTGTTCGACGACCCCGACGTGGTGCACGTCGACAACCGCGTCGACCCGGCGGCCGACATCGAGACGATCTCCACCGAGCTGATCCTCGCCGACCTCCAGACGCTGGAGAAGGCCGTCCCGCGCCTCACCAAGGAAGCGCGGATGCAGAAGGACCGCCGCCCCGTACTCGAAGCGGCCGAGGCTGCCGTCGAGATCCTCAACGGCGGCACCACCCTGTTCGCGGCCAAGGTCGACACCGAGCCGCTGCGCGAGCTGACGCTGCTCACCACGAAGCCGTTCCTCTACGTCTTCAACGCCGACGAGGGCGTCCTCACCGACGAGGCCCGCCGCAAGGAGCTCACCGAGCTCGTCGCGCCCGCCGACGTCGTGTTCCTCGACGCGAAGGTGGAGGCCGAGCTGCTCGAACTGGACGAGGAGTCGGCCCGCGAGCTGCTCGAGTCGATCGGCCAGTCCGAGCCCGGCCTGCACGCGCTCGCGCGCGCCGGCTTCCACACCCTCGGCCTGCAGACCTACCTGACCGCGGGGCCGAAGGAGGCCCGGGCCTGGACGATCCCGCAGGGCGCCACCGCGCCGCAGGCGGCCGGTGTGATCCACACCGACTTCGAGCGCGGCTTCATCAAGGCCGAGATCGTGTCCTACGACGACCTCATCGCCGCTGGGTCGATGGCGGCGGCCAAGGCCGCGGGCAAGGTGCGGATGGAGGGCAAGGACTACATCATGGCCGATGGTGACGTGGTGGAGTTCCGGTTCAACGTGTAGTCCCGGCCGGGATCGGGCGGCGGGCGACCTGGCGGGGATCACTAGCATCCGAAGCCATGGACAGAGGCGAGGATGCGGAGCTAGAGCAGGCCTCCGCGCGGTCGGTCGGCTACCTCCGCATCTACACGGACAGGGACAACGTCACGCGACTCGAGGATCTCGACTACTCCGCGGTGCCCATGGACTTCGCGCCGCCTGCGCCTCCGGTCTTCGTGACCGAGGCCCTGGCCGCGGGCAGCGTCACGTTCCTGTCCTTTCCCCAGGGCTGGACGGGTCCGGCGCACCCGAGTCCGGCCCGCCAGTTCGCCTTCTTCCTGTCCGGTGAGGCGATCGGCACCGCCAACGGGGAGGAGCGTCGGGTCGGGGCGGGCACCATCGTCCTGATGGAGGACACCACGGGACCAGGCCACGTCCTGACCGCTGTGACCGATCTCGTGATGGCCGTCGTTCGTCTCGAACCCGTCGGGTAGTGATCCAGACAGACGATCGGGCCGGACGAGCTGTCCTCCGTCGCGGCGTTGGCCACCCTCGACGAGATTGCGCGCTACCGCGCAACCATCCCGGCCGACAGGTCGATGTCGGCACCGCAGAGTCCGGGCATGGCGAGCATCGCCGCCGCGGCGAGCGCGACCTCCCGTTCGGTCACCATCCGGCGCAGCGCCGATCGGGACACGAACTCCTCCTCGGCCGCGGCGACCGTCGTACCGGTCCGCTCCGCCTCCAGCGCGAAGTTGCGGGCCATCCGCGGCCCGGCCACCGGGCCCGGTGACAGCGTGTTCACCGCGACCCCCAGCGGGCCGACCTCGTGCGCCAGCGTCGTCGTCAACCCGATCACGGCCATCTTCGACGCGGTGTACGGCGTCCGGCGCGCGAGCGGGCGCTTGCCGCTGACGGACGCGACGTTGATGACGTCGCCGGCGCCGCGCGCGATCATCGGCGGCAGGAACGCCCGGCACATCAGGAACACACCGCGCACGTTGACGGCGAAGACGTCGTCCCACTCGGCCACGGCGATGTCGGTCAGCGGTGCGACCGGTCCGGCCACCCCGGCGTTGTTGACCAGCACCGAGATCTCCTCGTCCGCCAGCTCCGCGGCCAGTGCCCCGACCGACTCCGCCGCGGAGGTGTCCACAGTGGCAACGCGTGCCGCAGTCCCGATCTCACCGGCCACTGCCTCCACCGTGGAGCGATTTCGGCCACTCAGCACCACCCGCGCCCCGCGCGCGGCGAACTCGACGGCGATCGCCCGGCCCAGGCCGTTGCCGGCACCGGTGACCAGCGCCGTTCGTCCCGTGAGGCTCATCGGGCCACCGGTGCCCATGGCAGCTCGGCGCCGCCGAACTTGTGCGCCCGGACATCGCCGGAGCGGGCGTGCCCCTCGAAGGACTCGACGCGCGCGGCGCGGCCGCACAGCTCGCCCAGCGCGGCGCTCGCGGCCGGGTCGCTGACCTCCTGGTAGGTCACCGTCTTCAGGTACTTCCCGACCCAGAGCCCTCCGGTGTAGCGGGCCGCGCCGCGGGTGGGGAGCGTGTGGTTGGTGCCGATCACCTTGTCCCCGTAGGAGACGCACGTGCCCTCGCCGAGGAACAGCGCGCCGTAGTTGCGCATCCGCTCCAGCGCCTCGCGCGGGTGCGTGGTGAGGATCTGCACGTGCTCCGACGCGTAGTCGTCGGCGAGCGCGTAGGCGGCGGCGAGGTCGTCGACCACCACGACCTCGCCGTGATCGCGCCAGGCGGGCTCCGCGAAGTCGGCCGTCGGCATGTCCACCAGCAGCTCGTCGACGAGCGCCAGCACGCGTCGGCCCAGCGGTTCGGACGTCGTGATCAGCACCGCGGGGGAGTCGGGCCCGTGCTCGGCCTGGCTGAGCAGGTCCACGGCCACGACGAACGGGTCGGCGTGCTCGTCGGCGACGATCAGCACCTCCGTCGGCCCGGCGAACAGGTCGATGCCGACCTCGCCGAACAGCTGCCGCTTCGCCTCGGCGACGTAGGCGTTGCCCGGACCGGCGAGCAGGTCGACCTTCGGAATCGTCTCGGTGCCGACCGCCATGGCGGCGACGGCCTGGGTGCCGCCGAGCAGCAGGATCTCGTCGGCCCCCGCGAGGTGCAGCGCCGCGACCGTCGCCGCCGGGATCTCGCCGCGGATCGGGGGCGTGCAGGCCGTCACCCGCTCGACACCGGCGACCTTCGCCGTGACCACCGTCATGTGGGCCGAGGCGACGAGCGGGTAGCGGCCGCCCGGCACGTAGGCGCCCGCCGAGCCGACCGGGATGTTGCGCTGGCCGAGCAGGACGCCCGGCTCGGTCTCCACCTCGAAGTCGCGCAACGAGTCGCGCTGGTGCTGCGCGAACGTCCGGACCCGCTGCTGGACCGTGCGGATGTCGGCGATCGCCTGCTCCGGCACCGTCGCGACGATCTTCTCGAGCTGCTCCGCATCGAGCCGGAAGCTCTCCGGCGACCAGCGATCGAACTTCTCCGAGTACTCCCGCACGGCGGCGTCACCGCGCGCCCGGACGTCGGCGATGACGCCCTCGACGGTGGTGCGGACACCGGAGCGTCGCGCCGTGTCGGCGGCGGTGGGCGGTGCGGACTTGAGGTACGTGAACATGTCGGGAACGCTCGATCGCATACGTATACTTGTCAACTGTGGTCAAGCAGGTCACCGGCTTCGACGTAGCCCGGCGCGCGGGGGTGTCGCAGCCGACGGTGTCGCGGGCGTTGCGCAACCTGCCTGGCACGTCACCCGAGACGCGCGAGCGTGTACTGCGGGCCGCTGCCGAGCTCTCGTACACGCCCAGCGACGCGGCCCGGTCGTTGTCGATGCGGAGCACCCGACGCATCGCGGTCGTCTCCGAGGAGCTCACCAACCCCTACTACCCGGAGCTCGTCGAGCCGCTGCGCCGTCACCTCGCCGAGCACGATCTGCGCACCGTCGTCGTCACCGACACCGACCACCGCGCGATCGGTCTCGACGCACTGGCCGACGGCTCCTACGACGGCGTCATCCTGACCACCACCTCGCGGCGCTCCGCGCTGCCGCGCGACCTGTCCGAGCGCGGCGTGCCGCACGTGCTGGTCAACCGCGTGCTGGACCGCGCCGAGTCGCACAGTTGCTCGGTGGACAACCGCGGCGGCGCTGCCGCGATCGCCGCGCTGCTGGCCGACCTCGGACACCGGCGGGTGGCGTCGATCCAGGGTCCGGTCACCACGTCCACCGGCCTGGAGCGCGGCGAGGCGCTGCGACGCGGGCTCGCGCGCCGCGGGATCGCGTTGCGCCGCAACGCGACGGTCCGCACGGCGTTCGGGCACGACCCCGGCCGGGCCGCTGCGCACGAGCTGCTGGGACGGCCCGATCTGCCCACGGCAGTGGTCTGCGGCAACGACGTCATCGCGCTCGGCGTGCTCTCGGCAGCGCGCGAGCGGGGGATCGCGGTGCCCGCAGACCTGACCGTCATCGGCTTCGACGACATCCCGATGGCGGGGTGGCCGCTGGTGGACCTCACCACGGTGCACTGCGACCTGGAGGCGCTGGCCGCTGCGGCCGTCGACCTGCTGGTGGCCGACATCCGGGACCCGGGTGGCGCGCCCGTCGAGCGGCGGATCCCGGTGTCGCTGGTGCTGCGGGGCACGCACGGTCGCGCGGGGGCGACGGACGCTACTGCTCCGCGCCGGGATCCGGTGGCATGAACTGGACCGCGAGCTCGTAGGCCGTGGTCTGGCGGATCCCGGTGGCCCGGCTGATGGCGGGCCAGGACAGCTGCCCGCGCCGGTGCAGCTCGGCGAGCAGCCGTCCGGTGCGTTCCCGGCCGGTCTTGCGGATCTCTTCCGAACGGCGGACGGCTGCGATAAGTTGATCTTCGCTCAGTGCTGAGATGTCGTCCGCGGGCGGGGTCGGCTCGGCGGCGGGATCCTCGCTCGACACGGCATCGACGGTAGGTTGCCTTCCTTTCGGAAATCCGAAAGGATACTCCGGTGAGCAGCTCCCCCAAGTGGATCTTCGCCGTGCACGCGACGCGGCCCGACGACGCCGGCGCCGTCGAGATCGTCTTCGGCGCCGAGCGGGAGGCCTGTGCCTACGCGGCAGACCGGTCGTGTGACCAGCGGGTGCTCGCCGCGAGCGTGACGCGGTTCGCCGTCGGCGAGCTCGGGTCCCGCCATCCGGTGGCCTGGTACGTCGACGGTGTCGCGCAGCCGCAGCGCACGGTCCGGCCGGGGCGGCTGTACCCGACCGACGCTCCGGCCGAGGGCCGGTAGTCAGCCGCCGGAGGTCTCCCGCACCCGCCGTCGCAGCACGGGAACGAGCGCAGCCAGCACGGCGAGCGTGCCGGCACCGGCGATGAGGTACGTCGTGCGGGCGCCGGTCAGCCCGACCAGCAGGCCGCCGGCCGCGTAGGCGAGACCGGCCCCCAGCTGGGCGGCCGTCCCGACCGTGCCGAACACGCGGCCCAGCAGCGGCCGCGGCACGAGGTTCTGCACCACCGTGTCGTACCCGATGTTCTCGGCCGCGTTGCCGCCGCCGGAGATCAGCTGCGCGGCGATGAGGACGGCGAGTGCCGGGGCCGTCCCGGCCAGCAGGGTGCCCACGCCGGTGGCGGCGATGCCGATGCCCAGCAGGGCGACGGGGGAGCGTCCGCGCACCAGCCGGGTGCACGCGAGCGACGTCAGGAGCATGCCGGCGCCGAACGCGCTCGCAGCGAGGCCGTAGCCTGCCGGCCCGGCGGCGAGCTCGTCGCCGGTCAGGAACACCAGTGCGACGTTCTCGATGCCGGCGAACGCCACGAGGACGAACAGGCTCAGCACCAGCATCCGGACCTGCGGGTGCGCCGCGACGTAGCGCAGTCCGGCGGCCGCGTCGGCCCAGATCCCGGTCCCGGACGCCGGGTCGCGCGGCGGGGTGATCGCCGGTAGCCGGGCCAGCAGCAGGGCGGAGAGCAGGAACGTCGCGACGTCCACCACCAGCGCGGTGTGGATCCCACCGGGGCCCGCCGCGACGAGGCCGCCCAGACCGGGCCCGACGGCGAGCTGCAGCGTGAGGGCGAGCCCGAACAGGGCGTTGGCCGGTGCCCGGTCGGCGGGCTCGACCAGCACCGGGACGAGGCTGCGTCCGGCCGGGCCGCGGACGGTGGCCAGTGCGCCGGCGATCGCGACGAGCACGAGCAGCACCGGCAGCGGTGGCAGCGCGACCGCGATCACCGCGACGACCAGCGCCGAGCCCAGCTCGCAGCTGATCATCAGCCTGCGGGTCGGGACGCGGTCGGCGAGCACCCCGGCGAGCGGTCCGGCGAGGCGGGGAAGCGCGTTCGCGAGCAGCAGGAGGCTCAGCCCGGCCGGTCCGTCCCGCTGGGCGGCCAGCAGGACGAGCACCGTCGTGGTGATCCCGTCGCCGACGAACGACACGGCTCGCGACGCCCACAGCGCGCGGAAGGCGGTGTTGTCGCGCAGCAGCCGGGTCCGGGCAACGGGTTCGATCACGGACGACAGGGTGCGCCGCGGGACGGGCCCGGATTGAGGATTCGCTGTGTGTCGAATCGTTGTCCGTGCGATCCTGGCCGACGTGGCACTGGTGTTGCGGTTCGGGCCGGGCGACGAGGGCCGGTGCCGGTTCGCGGTGTCGCCGCTGCAGGAGACGATGTCGGCGCTGCTGGTGCTGCAGAGCCCGAGCCGGCACGCCTGGTACCTGCCGTGGCTGCGCGACGTCCAGCACGTGCTGGCCGGGCTCGATCTGGGCCTGCTGGGCGCGGCGATGCCGGCGCGCGGCCACGGTCCGGACTTCCTGTGGCCCAGCCCGACCAGCCCGCTCACCACCATCGAGGACGATCTCGCCCAGGTCCAGGCCACCGCCCCGGACATCGTGGCCGCCGAGCTGGCCGAGCACGCGCAACGCCTCGACCGGCGCACCGTGCACGCCGACCTGTACGACGCGCTCCTGGGCGACCCGGTCGCGGCCCGCGACACGCTGGTCGAGCAGCAGCGGCGGGCCTGGCAGGCACTCGTCGTGCCGCTGTGGGACCGGATGCGCGGCATGCTCGACGCGGACATCACCGCGCGCGCCCGCCGGCTCGCCGACGGCGGCTTGGCGGGGCTGTTCGCCGACCTCCACCGCCGAGCGGTGTGGCAGGACGGCACGCTGCGCCTCACCGGGCTGCGCCGCGGCACCGTCGACCTGCGCGGCCGCGGGCTGATCCTCGCCCCGACCGCCTTCGGCTGGCCCGCACTGGGGATCGGCCCGACCGACGATGCGGCCGTTGCCACGCCCGTTCTCACCTATCCGATGTTGGGTGCGGCGCGGCTCTGGGAGCCCGTCGCGCGGTCGGCGGCGATCGGCAGGCTCCTCGGCGCCGGGCGCGCGCTGGTGCTGGCCGAGACGTCCGCCGCCAGCACCACCACCGGCCTGGCCCGGCGCGTGGAGCTGGCGCCTGCCACCGTCTCGCAGCACCTCACCGTGCTGCGGGAGGCCGGCTTGGTCACGGCCCGGCGCCGCGGTCGCGAGGTGCTCTACGAGCAGACGCCGCTGGGTGCGGCGCTGCTGCACTCCGGCGCAACCCCGTCGAGAACGACGTTGCCATGATCAAAAGGGCCTTTCGATCATGGCAACGTCGTTCTCGACGGTTCGCCGGCGCGTTTCGCCGCGCGCACGGTCGGCGAAGAACGCGTTCCATCAGGTGTCGTCCCGGTCGTTCACGAGCCCGTCGAGTGCTGCGCGGTCCTCCACGATCCCGATCCTCCCTGCTTGCGGCCCGGTGCGCTGGCACCATGGCGCGCATGGAGGCGAGAGCTCAACGGGAGAGCGACCTGGTCACCTACTACGACAACGAGGTGCGGGCGCGGCTCGAACGGGACCTGCCCGTCGAGCGCGTCGCCCGCCGCACGGACTACCTCGACCTGCTCGAACGCGAAGAGCGGCGATCGGTGCTGGAGGTCGGGTCCGGTCCGGGCCGCGACGCAGCCGCCTTCGTCACGGCAGGGCTCACCTACACCGGTGTCGACCTCGCGCCGGGCAGCGTGGCGGTCTGCCGCTCACTCGGTTTCGACGTGCACGTCGCGTCGGTGCTGGAGCTGCCGTTCGCCTCCGCTGCTTTCGATGCCGGCTGGACGATGAGCACGCTGCTGCACGTGGCCGACGACGACCTGGACACGGCACTCGCCGAGATCGCGCGCGTGCTGCGTCCCGGGTCGCCCCTCGCGATCGGGCTGTGGGGCGACCGGCAAGGAAGCGAGAGCAGGTGGGGCGAGCGGCCCGAGTTCGGGCCGCCGCGGTTCTTCAGCATCCGCACCGACGACGGGCTCCGTGACGCACTGCAGCGCCACGGCACCCTCGAGCAGTGGGCGACGTGGCCGGGCGCCGACGACCGCCTCCACTACCAGTGGGCGGTGCTGCGCATCGACTAGGGCGTGTCCTGTAAGGGTTCTGACCTGGTATCGGTGATCATGCTCGCGTGGTAGGGCGTGGCGA
>NZ_JBHSIR010000043.1:0-198041 GCF_042653605.1 Pseudonocardia sp. GCM10023141 | reverse complement strand
CAAGTGCCGACCCGGCAAGGCCCGCCAAGCCCACGAACGCCGCCGGGCGTTCCGCCGAACGGTCAAATGGCGAACCGGCTGCGAAGCCCGGATCAGCACCCTCAAGCGGCAGTACGGCTGGGACCGCACACGCCTCGATCACCTCGCAGGGGCCCGGATCTGGACCGGGCACGGGTCCTGGCCCACAACCTGGTCAAGATCGCCGCCCTCGCGGGCTGATCGACCACGAAACAGAGATCAACACCACTGCGCCGTCGCCAGGATCGACCCCACATCCGCAACGCGGCCTATTTCAGGTCGAAGTAGCTATAGCTAGGGCCCTTTCCCTGGCCCGAGAACTACGACCACGACGGCTCCGTGCGCGGCAGCGCCGACGGGAGGTCGAGTGCCGCGAACAGGTCGGTGTCGAGGAACGCCGTGACCTCGGCGATCCGGTCTCCGCGGAAGGTCAGCACGTCGATGGCGAACCCGCGGTACTCACCGGTCTCCTCGGCCCACCGGTAGCAGCCGAGCGCGGGCTGACCGTTCACGCCGGTCAGGCGGTGCCGCCACCCGACGGTGAGCGCCATCCGGGTGAGGAAGTCGGTGACGGCCGCGCATCCCTGGTACCAGTTCGGCAGCGGCGGCATCGACCAGCGGGCGTCATCGGCCAGGAGCGCGATCAGCGCGGCGGCGTCTCCTCGTTGCAGTGCGCTGGTGTACCGGCCGACGATCTCGTGCAGCCGCGCGTCACCGAGTGCGCGCAGGGTCTGCTGCTGGCTCGGGCCCGGCACCTTCTCGTCCACCAGCCTGCGGGCGCGCTGCAGCGCGCTGTTGAGCGAGGCGGTGGTGGTTGCGAGTGTCTCGGCGGCCTCCCGGGCGGAGAAGCCCAGAACCTCGACGAGCAGCAGCGCGGCGCGCTGGTTGCCCGGCAGGTGCTGCAGGGCGGCGACGAAGGCGAGCTCGACACTTTCCCGCACCTCGTAGCGGGCCTCCGGAGCGACCGGACCGGACCCGAGACCCCGATCGGGCAGGGCCTCCAGCCACGCGACGTCGGTGAGCGGCTGGTCGTCGACGATCGCGTGCTCGGCCGACGGCCCGAGGTCGATCGGGAGCGCCCGTCTCGACCGCAGGCGGATCGAGTCCAGGCAGGCGTTGGTGGTGATCGTGTAGAGCCAGGTGCGCAACGAGCTGCGGCCCTCGAACCGGGCGATGCCGCGCCAGGCGCGCAGCAGTGCGTCCTGGAGCGCGTCCTCGGCGTCGTGGGTGGAGCCGAGCATCCGGTAGCAGTGCGCGAAGAGCTCGTGCCGCATCGGTTCGACGAGCGTGCGGTACGCCTCGTCGCCGGCAGCCGTGCCGGTGCTCGTCACGAACCTGCGTTGGTGGGTTCGGCCGTGCTGGGGCGGCAGCTCGCGACCAGCTCGCATCCCGCGCACACCCCGGCGCAGGCGACGGGCGCCGGGAGGGTGGGAACGGCGGCCGCAGCGCGGTTGCCCACGACACCGGCGAACCCGGCGATCACGAGCACCCCGACGACGGAGACGGCGATGACGATCGCGCTGAGCAGCCCCGGGGCGCCCGCCAGCAGCGCTGCTCCGCCGATGACACCGACGACGCCTGCCGCACCCGTCGGCGCCGCCGCCGCGCGGTTGGCGAGAGCGAACGCCGCATCGGACTGCAGTGACGCCTCGGTGCGCACGCCGAACCAGCGGTTGCGGGGCAGCCGCGAGCGCCCCCCGAGCACGGCGACGACGATCAGCGCGCCCCCGACCAGCACGAGCAGGATTCCCACGATCAGCAGAGCCACCAGCACAGCGTAGGCGAACCCGCTCGCCGGTCGGCGGGCCACAGCGTTACTCTGGTCTCGTGGCCCGCCGACTTCTCGTCGCAGCCGCGCCTGAATAGCAGCACCACAGGCGCGGCGACCCCTCATGCCCCAGCGGCAGAGGGGTCTTCTGGTTTTCCGGGCCGATACGAGCTTCCCAGGAGTGGGACATGAGCACGGACACAACCGCAGCGGTGACCGAGACCGACGCGCTGCCCTTCCGGTACAGCGCGCGGCTGGCCGCCGACATCGAGCGCCGCTGGCAGGACCGCTGGGCCGCCGAGGGCACCTTCCACGCGCCGAACCCCTCGGGACCGTGGGCCGATCCCGCGCACCCGGCGGGCACCGCGGCGGGCGACAAGGTCTACCTGCTGGACATGTTCCCGTACCCGTCCGGCTCCGGCCTGCACGTCGGGCACCCGCTGGGCTTCATCGGCACCGACGTGCTGGGCCGCTACCTGCGGATGACCGGCCACACGGTGCTGCACGCCATGGGCTTCGACGCCTTCGGCCTGCCGGCGGAGCAGTACGCCGTGCAGACGGGCACGCACCCGCGCAAGACCACCGAGGAGAACATCCAACGCTACAAGGCGCAGCTGCGCCAGCTGGGGCTGGGTCACGATGACCGCCGGTCGGTCGCCACCACCGACGTCGAGTTCTACCGCTGGACACAGTGGATCTTCCTGAAGATCTACAACTCCTGGTACGACGAGACGGTCCAGAAGGCGCGTCCGATCGCCGAGCTGGAAGCCGAGTACGCCCAGGACGAGCGACGCACGCCGGACGGCCGCGGCTGGTGCGAGCTGACCTCGGTGGAGCAGCGCCGGATCATCGACGGGCACCGGCTGGTGTACATCTCCGAGGCGCCGGTCAACTGGTGTCCGGGCCTGGGCACGGTGCTGGCCAACGAGGAGGTCACTGCCGACGGGCGCAGCGACCGGGGCAACTTCCCCGTGTTCCGCCGCAACCTGAAGCAGTGGATGATGCGGATCACCGCGTACTCCGACCGGCTGGTCGCCGACCTGGACCGCCTGGACTGGCCCGATTCCGTCAAGGCGATGCAGCGCAACTGGATCGGCCGCTCCGAAGGCGCGCAGGTCCGCTTCGCGGTCGCCGGCGCCGATGCCGCGATCGAGGTCTTCACCACCCGCCCGGACACGCTGTTCGGTGCCACCTACATGGTGCTGGCGCCCGAGCACCCCCTGGTCGACGCGATCGCCCCGGCCGTGTGGCCCGCCGGCACCGACGACCGCTGGACCGGTGGCGCCGTCAAGCCGTCCGAGGCGATCGCCGCCTACCGCTCGGCCGCCGCCCGCAAGTCGGAGCTGGACCGGCAGGAGAACAAGGAGAAGACCGGCGTCTTCACCGGTGCCTTCGCCGTCAACCCGGTCAACGGACACCAGATCCCCGTGTTCGTCGCCGACTACGTCCTGATGGGCTACGGCACCGGCGCGATCATGGCCGTACCCGGCCAGGACCAGCGCGACTGGGACTTCGCCACCGTGTTCGGCCTGCCGATCGTGCGCACCGTCGCACCGTCGGAAGGCTTCGACGGCGAGGCGTACACCGGCGACGGGCCGGCCATCAACTCCGCCAACGCCGAGATCAGCCTGAACGGGATGGGCGTCGCCGAGGCCAAGGCCACGATCGCCCCCTGGCTGGCGTCGAAGAACGCCGGCCAGGTCGTCGTGCAGTACAAGCTGCGCGACTGGCTGTTCTCGCGCCAGCGCTACTGGGGCGAGCCGTTCCCGATCGTCTGGGACGCCGACGGCCTGCCCGTCCCGCTGCCCGAGTCCCAGCTGCCCGTCGAGCTGCCGGAGATCGACGACTACGCGCCGACGGCCCACGATCCCGAGGACGCCGCCAGCGAGCCGGAGCCGCCGCTGTCGCGCAACCCGGAGTGGGTCGACGCCGAGATCGACCTGGGCTCGGGCCTGCAGAGCTACCACCGCGAGACCAACACGATGCCGCAGTGGGCCGGCTCCTGCTGGTACTACCTGCGCTACCTGGATCCGCAGAACGAGGATCGCTTCGTCGGCCGCGAGGTCGAGGAGTACTGGCTGGGCAAGGACCCGGCACGCCCCGGCGACCCCGGCGGCGTCGACCTGTACATCGGCGGCGTCGAGCACGCCGTGCTGCACCTGCTGTACGCCCGCTTCTGGCACAAGGTCCTGTTCGACCTGGGTGAGGTCAGCTCCGAGGAGCCGTTCCGCAGGCTGTTCAACCAGGGCTACATCCAGGCCTACGCCTACACCGACGCGCGCGGCACCTACGTGCCCGCCGAGGAGGTGACCGAGGACGGCAGCGGTGGTTTCACGTGGAACAACCAGCCCGTCCGGCGTGAGTACGGGAAGATGGGCAAGTCGCTGAAGAACGTGGTGACGCCCGACGAGATGTGCGAGCGCTACGGCGCCGACACCTTCCGCCTGTACGAGATGTCGATGGGCCCGATGGACGTGTCCCGCCCATGGTCCACTGCCGACGTCGTCGGCTCGCAGCGCTTCCTGCAGCGGGTGTGGCGCAACCTGGTCGACGAGCAGACCGGTGCCATCCGCGTCACCGATGCCGAGCCCGACGACGACACGTGGCGCGCGCTGCACAAGGCGATCGACGGCGTGCACGCCGACTACGTGGTGCTGCACTACAACACCGCCGCGGCCAAGCTGATCGAGCTGAACAACCACCTGACCAAGACCTACGGCGCCACTGGCGTCCCGCGGGTCGTCGCCGAGCAGCTGGTGCTGATGATGGCGCCGCTGACGCCGCACGTGGCCGAGGAGCTGTGGTCGCTGCTGGGCCACGAGGGCACGCTGGCCCACGGTCCGTTCCCGGTGGCCGACGAGCGCTGGCTGGTGGCCGACACCGTCGAGTACCCGATCCAGGTCAACGGCAAGGTGCGCTCGCGCGTCACCGTGCCGGCGGCCGCCACCAGCGCCGAGGTGCAGGCCGCCGCGCTGGCCGAGGAGAAGGTGGTGGCCGCGCTGGAGGGCCGGGAGCCGCGCAAGGTGATCGTGGTGCCGGGCCGGCTGGTCAACATCGTTCTCTGATGAGAACGGGCGCTCAGCCGTCGCCGGAGGGGCGTAGCACCAGCTCGGTCAGCAGCGCGTCGTCCGGAGCCGTCACAGCCAGCAGGACGGCTCCGGCCACCGATTCGGGACGCAGGTAGTAGCGCCCGTCATAGGTGCCGCCCTCCTGCTCGACGACGCCGCGCTGCAGGTCGGTGTCGACGCGTCCGGCGTGGACGGTGGTGACCCGCACACCGTGCGGTGCCTCCTCGGCGCGCAGCGCGTCGGCGAATGCGCGCAGGGCGAACTTGCTCGCGGCGTAGGACGACCACCCGGCACGTGCGGTGAGCCCGGCACCCGAGTTGAGCAGGACGACCCGGCCGCGGGCGGTGCGCAGTGCCGGGAGCAGCAGCCGGGTGAGTTCCGCGGCGGCCACGACGTTGATGTCGAACTGCCGCCGCCACGTGTCGGCGCTGGTCTCCTCGACCGAACCGAGCATGGCCACGCCTGCCGCGTGCACCAGCACGTCCAGCCGCTCGATGCCGCCGGTGGCCTCAGCGACCTCGTCGACGTCGGTGAGCTCGACGGGCCACGGCCGGGCACCCGGCAGCTCCTCGGCGAGCGTCTTGAGCGCCATGGTGTCGCGGCCGCCGAGCAGCACGTCGTGGGCCGGTGCGAGCGCGCGGGCGACCGCGGCGCCGATGCCTCGGGATGCGCCCGTGACGAGCGCGAGCGGGCGCAGCGCCGGACCCGTCATCGCGGATGCCCGCTCGTTGCACTACCAGCCCCCACGCCCACAGCGTCGGACTCTACGCGACCTGGTGAAACGTGATCCAGGACCGCGTGTGCGGGGTGGGGGCCGAGCGGTCGATCAGATGCGGCGCGCGGTCGCGAACGGCATGTTGGCCAGCAACGAGATCTTCACCGGCTGGCCGGACGTGCTGGCGTGCACGACCTTGCCGTCACCGATGTACATCGCCACGTGGCTGATCGGTGCGTAGAAGAACACCAGATCGCCGGGGCGCAGGTCGGCCTTCGAGACCCTGGTGCCGACGCCTGCCTGCGCGGCAGCGACCCGCGGCAGCGTGACGCCGACCTGCTTGAAGGCCCACTGCATCAGGCCGGAGCAGTCGAACGTGCTCGGGCCGGCGCCGCCGTAGACGTAGGGGGCGCCGATCTTGCTCATGGCGACCTTCATGGCGGACGCCGTGACCGCGGACGGAGCGGCGGCGATCGCCGGAGCCGGCGCCGTGACGGCGGGAGCCGTGGCCAGCGCGACCGGGGCAACCGGGATGGTGACCGGGACGGCCGGGCTGATGAAGGTGCTCAGAGCAGGTGCGGCCGTGGCGGCGGTGATCGCCGGGCCGGAGGTGACCAGGGGTGCGGGGGCAACCCTGGGTGCTGCCTGTGCCGGCGCTGCCGGCAGAACCGCAAGGAGCGCGGCTGCTGCCGAGGTGGAGGCGATGATGGCGGCGCGGCCGGCCAGAGCGGGGAGGTGCTTGGGCACTGGGGTCCTCGAGGTGAGCACCGCCGGACGAGAGGTCGGGTTCGGGGAGAACCCGACCGTTGAACGGGAAGAGACTGCATGCGGTCCCTTGGGGGAACTGCCGACCGCACCACTTCCCGCCCGTCAGACGGTGACCCCGCGCCCGACACTCCGGGTGAGCGGCGGTGTCGCAGGGCCGTCATCGAGGTTAAGAACGCATTTCATGGGGATTGCATGACGAAGGTCTCATTCCGTGGACCGAATTTCGGTGAGTAACCTCACCGATTCGGCCGCACGAAAAGATGAATCACATCGCGGGTATTCACGATATTTCGCCCGATCGGACGCGTGTGGCCGTGACCTGCACCGCAGTCTCCACCTGACCGTCCGCACGGCTGGCTCGACCGAGTGAAAGAGCTTCCGTTGTGGAAGGAGGTGGAACCTACGAAAAGGTTGCAGATCCGAAGTAAACCGGCCAGGAATGGTGTGGTCCGAATGGTGGAATGAAACCTCAGGTGCCGGGACCGCGATTGCTGCCGGGGCCACCGAATCCCGGGGGCAGCTGACCGGGGTGCCGGAAGCCGCCGTCGCCGCCACGCGGACCCTGCTGCCCGGCGTAGCCCGTGCGCGACGGGCCGTCGGGATGGCCGAGCGCGCCGACCGTGGCCACCACCCCGCCACCGAGCAGCGCACCGAGCAGCCCGACGGCGACGAGCTGCGTCGCGCGGTACCCGACGAACCTGCGGAACCCGCCCGATCCGGCGGGTGCCTGCGCAGGCGCGGCCGGCGCAACGGGCTCGGTGTGCGCCGCGGCTTCGGGCGCGTCCGCGGCGGGGTGCTGCACCGTCGGGGCGTCGGCCGGATCGTGGTCTGCGGCGGCTGCCACCGGTTCGTGCGTGGGCGAACCCGGCCCATCGGGGTTGCGCGGCCGCTCGTCGGGGTCGGTCATCGTTCACTCCTGGGGTTGCGGGACCGGGCGTGCTGCCCGGTCCCGCAACCGAGGATGTCCTCGCCGCCTGAGCGTGAGCTGAAGCTTCGGGAGTCGCTACCGCTCCCGCTCGCCGCGGATGAACTGCTCCACGGCGTCGCGCGCGACGTCGTCGCTGTACTGCTCGGGCGGTGACTTCATGAAATAGCTCGACGCCGAGGTGATCGGGCCACCGATGCCGCGGTCCTTCGCGATCTTCGCGGCACGCACGGCGTCGATGATGATGCCGGCCGAGTTGGGCGAGTCCCACACCTCGAGCTTGTACTCCAGGCTCAGCGGCACGTCGCCGAACGCGCGGCCCTCGAGCCGCACGTAGGCCCACTTGCGGTCATCGAGCCACGGCACGTAGTCCGACGGCCCGATGTGGACGTTGTCCTTGCCCATGTCGCGGTCGATCTGCGACGTGACCGACTGGGTCTTGGAGACCTTCTTGGACTCCAGCCGGTCGAGCTCCTTCATGTTCTTGAAGTCCATGTTGCCGCCGACGTTGAGCTGCATCGTGCGGTCGAGCTGCACACCGCGGTCCTCGAACAGCTTGGCGAGCACGCGGTGGGTGATGGTGGCACCGACCTGGCTCTTGATGTCGTCACCGACGATCGGGACCCCGGCCGCGCGGAACTTCTCCGCCCAGACCGGGTCGGAGGCGATGAACACCGGGAGCGCGTTGACGAACGCGACACCGGCGTCGATCGCGGCCTGGGCGTAGAAGCGGTCGGCCGCCTCGCTGCCGACGGGAAGGTAGGCCACGAGCACGTCGGCACGGGTGTCGCGCAGCACCTGCGCCACGTCGACCGGCTCCTCGTCGGACTCGGTGATCGTCTCGCGGTAGAAGCGCCCCAGACCGTCGAGGGTGTGTCCGCGCAGCACCGGGACGTCCAGCGGTGGCACGTCGGCGATCTTGATCGTGTTGTTCTCGCTCGCGCCGATGGCCTCGGACAGATCCCGGCCCACCTTCTTGGCATCGACGTCGAATGCTGCGACGAAGGTGATGTCGCTGACGTGGTAGCCACCGAAGTCCACGTGCATCAGACCCGGGACGCGGGTGGCCGGGTCGGCATCTGCGTAGTAGTGCACGCCTTGTACCAGTGACGCGGCGCAGTTCCCGACGCCGACGACGGCGACACGGACCTGACTCATGGCCGGCTCCTTCTCATGCTGGGTGAGTGCTCACGTTCCGGAATTGCCTGTAGTGCCCGCTCCGCCGGCTTCGTCGCCTGCGGCCACATCGAGAACGGCCGTGGTGTCGCGCAGGTGCTCCTGCTCGGCACGTTCGGTCGCGATCAGTTCGTTGAGCCAGCGCACCTCGCGCTCACTCGTGTCGAGCCCGAGCTGCTGCAGCTCGCGGGTGTAGCGGTCGATCTGTTCGCCCGCCTTCGCGAGCGTGGACCGCAGCCCTTCCCGTCGCTCCTCGACGGCACGCCTGCGCCCCTCCAGGATCCGCATCCTCGCGTCAGCGGGTGTGCGGGAGAAGAACGCCAGGTGCACGCCGAAGCTCTCGTCGTCCCACGTCTGGGGGCCGCCCGCGGTGAGCAGCTCGGCGAAGCGCTCCTTGCCATCGGCTGTGATCCGGTACACGCGCCTGCCGCGACGCGCCCAGGGTGTGGGCTCGGGTTGAGGCTCCGGATCCTCGACGATGAGCCCGGCCCTCGTGAGGCGGCGCAGCGCGGGGTACAGCGAGCCGTAGGAGAAGACGCGGAAGCCACCGAGGCGCTGACCGAGCTGTTTGCGCAGTTCGTAGCCGTGCACGGGCGCCTCATGGAGCAGGCCGAGTATCGCCAGCTCCAGCACGGAGACTCCCTTCGATCGCTCGCATCGATGGACGTTGCCACTATATCGACGCGATACATCAGGACGCTGTGGAGAGACCTGCATCACGGTGCGGACGCGAGCGGGAGCGGCGTTCAACGTGGGGGCAACAGGGGTCCGCGTACCCTGACCGGGTGCGTACCCAGCGGCAGGTGGTCGACTACGCGTTGCAGCGCCGAGCGCTGCTCGCCGAGGTCCACTCCGGCCGGGTCGGCGTGGTCGAGGTCTGCGATGCCAGCCCGTACCTGCTCCGGGCGGCCCGTTTCCACGGCGAGCCGAGCGATCAGACCTGTCCGGTCTGCCGGAAGGAACGGCTCACCCTCGTCTCATGGATCTTCGGCGACCAGCTGAAGCATGCGGCGGGCTCGGCCCGCAAACCCGCGGAGATCGAGCAGCTCGCCAACCACTACAGCGACTTCTCGGTGTACGTGGTCGAGGTCTGCCGCACCTGCAGTTGGAACCACCTGGTGCTGTCCTACGTCATGGGTAGTGACAACACGCCCGATGGCGACACCCCCGAGAACAACACCGCCGGTCGCCGCCGGTCCGACCGACGTCGGACCGCCGCCGAGTGACCGGTCCCAGCAACAGAGGTAGAGGAGAGCGGTGAGCGATCAGCGCGATCCGCGGTTCAACGCGAACGGACGTACTCCCCCCGTCCCGCCGCCGAGCCCCGGAGCCCGTCCCGGCCCGCCACCCCGCCCCCCGATGCCACCGGGTGGTCAGCCGGCACGGCACTCGACATCCCAGGGTCAGCCACCTCCACCACCTCGTCCCGGCCCGCCGCAGGGCGGCCGGGCGGTTCCGGAGCGCCACCGTCCGCCGGGCGCCCCGGCTCCCGCTCCCCGCGCGCCCTACCAGTCCGGCGACATGCCGCTGCTCACCCACGACGAGACGGGCGCGGCCGCGATGGCCAGGGTCGGTGCCGTCGCGCTGGCCGAGCGCAGGGCCGCTGACGGCGCCGCGGGCGGTGGGGGTGGCGGCCGGCCGCCCCGCCCGCCCAAGACACGGTGGCGGCGCATCCGGCCGTGGCTGTTCGGCGTGCTCGGGTTCTTCATCCTCGGCCCGGTGGTGGCGTTCATCATCGGCTGGATGATCTTCTCGGTGCCCACGATCGACGACGCGGCGGCGCGCCAGGTCGCCGTCTTCAACTTCGCCGACGCCGGCCCGCCGATCGCCACCGTGCAGCCCGCCGACGGCAACCGGCTGCGGGTCTCGCTGCAGGACATCCCGAAGAACGTCCAGAACGCCGTGCTCGCCGCGGAGGACCGCACCTTCTTCAGCAACGCGGGCTTCGACCCGATCGGCATCGTGCGGGCCGCCGTCAACCAGGTGCTCGGCATCGGCGGCGGCGGGTCCACCATCACGCAGCAGTACATCAAGGTGTCCACGGGTCAGGACCAGAACTCGTTGTGGCGCAAGTACAAGGAGGTCGTGCTCGCGGTCAAGATCTCCCGCGAGCAGGACAAGAACGAAATCCTCGAGAACTACCTCAACACCATCTACTTCGGACGCAACGCCTACGGCATCGAGTCGGCGGCGAAGGCGTACTTCCACAAGAGCGCCAAGGACCTGTCGATCTCCGAGGGCGCGATGCTGGCCGGCATCATCCAGGGCCCTTCGGTCTGGGACCCCGCGGTGAGCCTCCCCGACACGCAGCGCCGCTGGAACTACGTGATCAACGAGATGGCCGAGGCCGGTTTCATCACGCCGGAGGAGAAGGCCGCGCAGGTGTTCCCGAAGTGGGAGCCCTCGGCGCCGGAGAACGAGGGCGTGCCGGCCGACGACCGCTACAAGATCTACCGGCGGGCCGTCGAGGAGATGAAGGCGCATGGTGTCAGCCAGAACGACATCGACACCGCCGGCATCACGGTCACCACCACCATCCGCCACGACCGGCAGGGCGACGCGGTCAACGCGGTCAAGGCCGTGATGGACTCGCAGCCCAAGACGCTGCGCACCGGGCTCGTGTCGGTCGACACGAACACCGGCGCGATCCTGGCCTACTACGGCGGCGACGGGCTGGGCACCGACTACGCCGACGTCCTGCGCCAGCCCGGGTCCACGTTCAAGCCGTTCGTGCTCTCCGCGGCGCTGCAGGGGCCCAAGGGCATCGGCCTCGGCTCGATCTACGACGGGTCCGACAACCAGACGTTCCTCGGTCAGAAGATCTCCAACTCCGACGGTGAGAGCTGCCCGCAGTGCACCGTCAAGGAGGCGATGACCAAGTCGGTCAACACCGTCTTCTACAAGATGGCGCTCGACGACACCGGCGGCGGCATCCCCAAGGTCATCGCGGCCGCGCACGCGGCGGGCATCCCGGCCGACGAGCTCACCAACGTCGAGGGTGGTGTCGCGCTCGGGCAGGACGAGGTGCACCCGCTCGACATGGCGTCGGCCTACGGCACGTTCGCGGCCGACGGCATGTACCACCAGCCGTACCTGGTCTCCAAGGTCGTGGCCGCCGACGGCCGGGTGCTCTACGAGCACGCCGACAGCGACGGCACGCAGGCCGTGCCCCAGCAGGTGGCGCGCAACGTCACGGAGTCGATGACCGACATCCCCGGACGGTCCGGGTTCCCGCTCTCCGGCGGCCGGCAGGTGGCGGCGAAGACCGGTACCACCCAGAACCGGATCGCCGGACAGAACAACGACGCGTGGACCGTCGGGTACACCCCGTCGATCTCCACGGCCGTCTGGGTGGGCAACGACAACAACGAGCCGATCAAGACGAAGTCCGGGGCGATCGTCTACGGGTCCACGCTGCCCGGACCGATCTTCCAGAAGTACATGAACGCCGCGCTCGCCAAGGTGGCGCCGGAGAAGTTCTCGCCGTTCGTCGCGATGGGACAGGCCATCGCGCCCACGCCCGACCCCGCCGCCACCCCCACCGACGTCCCACAGAACGGTGACGGCAACACCGGGCAGAACGGCGACAACGGGCAGAACGGCGACAACCGGGACAACGGGGACTTCGGCAACGGCCAGGATCCCAACAACAACGGGTTCACCATCCCCAACATCGGCAACGGCCGACAGCCACGGAACAACGGGGGGTGACCCGGGCAGCCGGTCGGGGGGCCGGATCGCAACCGGTGCGCGTCGTCCCGACGTGGACCGAGCCGCTGGCGGTCGCCGCCAGTCGGGCCGTCGGCGGGCCGCTGGGCACCCACGCGCTGGTCGGGCGCAGCCGGTTCTGGACGCCGCTGCGGGTCGTGCTGCTGTTCGCCGTCGTCGTGCTCGCTTTCGGCTGGCTCGCCAAGTCGCCCTGCCTGCAGCAGTACCGCACCGAGGGTGACCCCGGGGTGCTGGCGCTGGACTGGCGCAACAGCCCCCAGTACGTGGCCATGTGCTACTCCGACACGGTCCCGCTCTACGGCCAGGAGGGGCTCGACCAGGGTGCGGTCCCCTACCGCGACCCCTGGTACGAGAAGCAGGAGGACGGTTCCACCAAGGCCCGGTACATGGAGTACCCGGTGCTCACCGGCTTCTTCCAGTACGCCAACGCGCGCCTGACAGCCGGCTGGGAGTGGCTGGCCGCGCGGGCCCCGGTGCCCACGGCCCTGCCGGTCGTCGTCTACTTCGACTTCTCCGCGGTCTGGCTCGCGCTGGCCTGGCTGGTGGTGGTGTGGGCGGTGCGCATGATGCGCGGCGCCCGGCCGTGGGACGCGGTGCTGGTGGCGCTCTCGCCGCTGGCGTTCGTGCACATCTTCACGAACTGGGACGCGCTCGCCGTCGCCTGCGCCACCGCAGGCATGTACGCGCTGGGTCGCCGCCGTCCGGCGCTCGCCGGGGCGCTCATCGGCATCGGCGGTGCGTTCAAGTTCTACCCGCTGATCCTGCTGCTGCCGGTGCTGCTCACCGGCCTGCGTCGCCGTGACGTCCGCACCGCCGTGGTCACCATCGCCACGGCGGTAGGCGCATGGGCGATCATCAACCTCCCGGTCGCCGTGGCCTACACCACCGGGTGGTGGGAGTTCTTCCGGCTCAACGGGTCGAGACCGGCAGACCCGGACTCGCTGTACTTCATCCTCAGCGGCCTCACCGGGTGGGCGGGGTTCGACGGCCCGCTGGCCGCCGGCCAGGCTCCGGCGATCCTCAACATCGTGAGCTTCGGCCTCGTCGGGCTCGGCTGCGTCGGGCTCGCGCTGCTCACCTGGTACGCGCCGGCGCCGCCGCGCCTGGCGTCGCTGGCATTCCTGATCGTCGCGTCGTTCCTGCTGTTCAACAAGGTGTGGAGCCCGCAGTACTCGCTCTGGCTGGTGCCGCTCGTGGTGCTCGCGCTGCCCCGGTGGCGACTCGTACTCGCCTGGATGGTGGTCGACGCGCTGGTCTGGGCGCCCCGGATGTTCTACTACCTCGGCCCCGTCAAGGGGCTGCCACCACAGTGGTTCTTCGGCACCGTGCTCGTGCGCGACGCGATGGTCGTGCTGCTGTGCGTGCTCGTGGTGCGGTCGGTGCTGCGCCCGCAGGAGGACCCGGTCCGCACCCGGGTACCCGGTGGGCCGTTGCTGGCGGGAGCCGCCGATCGGGATCCGGACTGGCCGCGGCGCCGCCGGGCGGGCACCCCCACCCCCGTGGCCGCTACGGCGACGGCGGCACCCGTCGCCGTACGAGCTTGAGGCCCGACCACATCCCGTCCACGGCGCAGACCTTGACGTCGACCCAGCCCAGCGGCAGTGCGTGGTCGCGCACCCCGTTCTCGGTGAGATCGGTGGGCACGCCGGAGGCCTTCTTCAGCCAGGCCACCCAGATGGCGCCGCGCTCGGTGCTGCGCGTGACGGCGGCGGGCCAGCGCCTGCACAACGTCGCGACGTCGGGGCAGAACAGCAACTGCACCTCGTAGCCGGGACGGCCGGCGCGCGTGTGGTGCTCCGCGCCCAGCTCGAAGTCCGGCGGACCGCCGAGCACCAGCACCCGGCTCGTGGCGGTGATGCCGAGCTTGCGTGGCAGCGGGGTGCCCGAATAGCCGTGTGCGGCCGTCACACTCGCACCATAGTGCGGCGGCCGGTGGGGCAGTATCGAGTGGTGGACACCTTGCGGGAGGACGTGGCCGCGGCGCTGCGCCGGTTCGAGCATCGCCCGGCCGACCGGCCGGACCTCAAACGGGCCGCGGTCGGGATCACGCTCGTGGCCGAGCCCGCTGGGCTCGTCTTCCTCCTCACCCGCCGCGCCACCACCCTGCGTGGCAACCCCGGCCAGTGGGCGCTGCCCGGCGGGCGTGCCGAACCCGGCGAGACGGCGGGCGAGGCGGCGCGCCGCGAGCTGAGCGAGGAGCTCGGCCTGCGGCTCGGGCCCGAGGCCGAGCTCGGGCTGCTCGACGACTACCCGACCCGATCCGGCTACGTGATCACACCGGTCGTGCTGTGGGCGGGATCCGATGTCGAGCTCGTGCCCAATCCCGACGAGGTGGGCGAGCTGCATCGCGTTCCGCTCACGCAGATCGACGTGGAGCCGCGCTTCCTGACGATCCCGGAGTCGGACGCCCCGGTGATCCAGCTCCCGCTGTTCGGCCGGTTCGTGCACGCGCCGACCGGGGCGGTGCTGCACCAGTTCCGCGAGGTGGTCCTGCACGGCAGGGACACGCGCGTGGCCCACATGGAGCAGCCGGTCTTCGCCTGGCGTTAGCCGGCCGGTTCGGGTTCGGGTTCGGCGACCGCGGTGGCCGTGGTGAACCGGTCGGGTACCGTCAGGAAGACCACGAACAGCACCACCAGCAGCACCGCGCGGCCCCACACCCCGAGTGCGACGGCCTGCGCCGAGAAGCCCTCCCAGATGCCGCTGCCCTTGCTGACGTTGATCGTGTAGAACCAGCGGAAGATGCCGATGCCCATCGCCAGGTCGGCCAGCAGGTAGCCCACCACCCAGCGCCACGGTACGGCCATCATCACGAAGAACGGCAGCAGCCACAGCGTGTACTGCGGCGAGTGCACCTTGTGCAGGAGCAGGAAGCCGCACAGCATCGCGGCGCTGACGCCGACCCACGGGTAGACCCCGCTGCGCCGCCACCGCCACAGCCCGATCCCGGCGGCCGCGGCGAAGGAGAGCAGCACCAACGTGGGCGAGAGCCAGTCCATCAGGTGCTGGAACCACGGCTCGTCGGACTCCGGCCGGAAGCCCCAGTACCAGATGGAGTTGGTGGTGAGGTCGACCTTGCGCAGCTCCTGGAACGTGAACGACGCCCGCCAGCCCTCGTAACCCACGATGGCGAACGGCAGGTTGACCACGATCACGGTGGCTGCCGCGAGCAGGGCCACCCGCGCGGCGCCGAACCAGTCGAGCCGGCCCGGTCGCGACATGGTGAGCACGTAGAGCGCCAGCGGCAGCACGAACGCGCCGGGGTAGAGCTTGAACGCGAACCCGATGCCCAGCAGCACGGCGGCGACGGCAGCGCGCTGCGTCAGCGGCCGGGTGGTGCGCCAACCGTGCACCGCGAACACCGCCGCGACCGCGCAGGCGACGACCGGCAGATCCCAGTTGTGGAAGGCGTAGAGCACCACCGGCGGGCCCAGCGCCCACACGAGTGCCCGCCAGCGCGCCAGCCTGCCGAGCATCCAGCCGGTGAGCAGGCCGAAGGGGGCCATCAGCAGCGCCGAGTAGAACAGGTACTCGCCGTCGTTGTGGGCGAAGATCGCGCCCGCCCAGATCAGCAGGCCGGTGAGCACCGGGTACTCGACCGTGCCGCCCTTGAGCTGGCCCTCCGGCGTGATCGAGCCGGAGACGTACGGGAAGACGTGCTTGTCGATGTCGCGTCCGAGCCAGAGGAACTGGATGTCGGAGTAGCAGACGTCGATGTTGATGCGTTCCTGGTAGCCGGGCGTGCTGCGACCGGCGGCGTCGTACTCGGGGCCGGTGCAGCGCGCCTTGTTGGCGTAGCCCAGCAGCAGCGTGAAGCCGGTGAGGACGACGAGCACGCCCAGCATCAGTCCGCCGGTGACCCGCCGCGTGCGGCCGGGGGACGCCGGTGTGGCCGGATCGGTGCGCGACCGTTCCACGTCCACCTCGGTCACGGCGGCCATCCGATCACGACCCCAGCCGCTCGCGGAGGAAGGCGATGTCGGCCCGCTGCCCCTCGACGGGCGTCTCGACGACCACCGGTGCGTCCGCTGCGGCGCACACGGCCGCCAGCGCATCGGGGTCGATGGTGCCCTCGGCCACGTTGGCGTGCCGGTCGCGGGCCGAGCCGAACTCGTCGCGCGAGTTGTTGAGGTGCACCAGGTCGATCCGGCCCGTGATGGCCCTGGCGCGGTCGACGACGTCGACGAGGTCCTCCCCCGCGGCGAAGGCGTGGCAGGTGTCGAGGCAGAAGCCGACGCCGAACTCGCCCACGGCGTCCCACAGCCGCGCCAGTGACTCGAAGCTGCGGGCCATCGCGTTGTCGCCGCCGGCGGTGTTCTCGATGAAGATCGGCACCGCGAAACCGCCGTCGTCCTGCTGCCGCTCGACGAACTTGCGCCAGTTGTCGAAGCCCTTGGCGGCGTCCTCGCCCTGGGTGACGTGCCCGCCGTGCACGACGAGCCCGATGGCCCCGACCTCGGCGGCCACCTCCGCGTGCTGCACCACGATCTTGCGCGACGGGATGCGGATGCGGTTGTTGAGCGACGCCAGGTTGACGACGTAGGGCGAGTGCACGACGACCGCGACGTCGGCGGCCACCAACTGCTCGGCCTGGGGGTGTGACGGAGGCTTCTTCCAGCCCTGTGGATCGGCGAGGAACATCTGCACGATGTCGGCGCCGCGGTCGGCGGCCGCGGCGATCGGGTCGTCCTCGTAGACATGGGCCCCGATGAGCATGACCGCCAGCGTAGTGACCACCTCCGACACCCACGCGCCCACCGGTGGCTGAGCCGCGTGGACCCCCGCTCGTCGCACAGGTTCCCGTGTCGTCGCACACCGCCGACCCTGTGCGACGACCGGAGAAGGTGTGCGAGGAGTGCCCGCCCTGCCGGACCGCCCACCTGCGGGTCGGCGCGAACGCGCTGGTAATCTGTGTTTTCTTGCCCCGACCGCAGCCCACCTGGGCTGCGCTTCCGCCGCTCGCTCCGTCGGGCGGCACGGTTTTGTCGGGGCTGGGTGAGAACCTCCTGTCGCGGATAGTCCGCGACCGTTCCAGTCCATAGGAGGTGAGTGGTTCTCATGCGTCATTACGAGCTGATGGTCATCCTCGACCCCAGTCTGGACGAGCGCACTGTGACGCCGTCCCTGGAAGCATTCCTCAACGTCGTGAAGACCGACGGTGGCACCGTCGAGAAGATCGAGGTGTGGGGCAAGCGCCGCCTGGCCTACGAGATCCTGAAGAACCCCGAGGGCATCTACGCCGTCCTCGAGGTCACGTGCGAGCCGGCCACCGTTGCCGAGCTGGATCGCCAGCTCGGGCTCAACGAGTCCGTGCTGCGCACGAAGGTCCTGCGCCGCGAGCCGAAGCGGGCGCCCGCGCCTGCGGCCGTCGCGAGCTGAGGCGCTAGCGATGGCCGGCGAGACTGTCATCACCGTGGTCGGCAACCTCACCGCCGACCCGGAGCTGCGGTTCACCCCTTCCGGTGCCGCGGTCGCGAACTTCACCGTGGCCGCCACCCCGCGCACGTTCGACCGTGCCAGTGGTGAGTGGAAGGACGGCGACGCGCTCTTCATGCGTTGCAACGTCTGGCGTCAGGCAGCCGAGAACGTGGCGGAGACGCTCACCCGCGGCATGCGGGTCATGGTGTCCGGGCGGCTGCGCCAGCGGTCGTTCGAGACCCGTGAGGGCGAGAAGCGCACGGTCGTGGAGCTCGAGGTCGACGAGGTCGGCCCGTCGCTGAAGTACGCCACAGCCAAGGTCAACAAGGCCAACCGCAGCAGCGAAGGCGGCGGCGGCGGTTTCGGTGGCAGTGGCGGTTCCGGCGGTGGCGGCGGCAACAGGGGTGGCGGCGGAGGCTTCTCCGGTGGCGCTCCGGCCGACGACCCGTGGGGTTCCGCCCCGCCTGCCGGCAGCGGTCCGGCCGTCGACGACGAGCCCCCCTTCTAGCCCACCTCATCCTTTCCCGCCGGGAACGGTGGGCACCGAGCACAACCAGGAGTACCCCGAATGGCCAAGCCAGTTCTGCGCAAGCCGAAGAAGAAGGTGTGCGCATTCTGCAAGGACAAGGCCCAGGACATCGACTACAAGGACACCGGCCTGCTGCGGAAGTTCATCTCCGACCGCGGCAAGATCCGGGCCCGTCGGGTCACGGGTAACTGCCGTCAGCACCAGCGTGACGTCGCGGTCGCGGTCAAGAACTCCCGCGAGGTCGCACTGCTGCCCTACACCTCGACCGCACGCTGAGGGGGAGGCACACCATGAAGCTCATCCTCACCGCTGACGTGCCCAACCTGGGCGCGCCCGGCGACATCGTCGAGGTCAAGGACGGCTACGGCCGTAACTACCTGCTCCCCCGCAAGCTGGCCATCGTGGCCACGCGCGGTGCGGAGAAGCAGGTCGCATCGATCACGCGTGCCCAGAAGGCCCGCCAGATCCGCGACCTGGGCCACGCCAAGGAGGTCGCCGGCGAGCTCGGCAACCTCAAGATCACGATCAAGGCCAAGGCGGCGGGCGACTCCGGCCGCCTGTTCGGCTCGGTCACGGCCAACGACGTCGTCGACGCCGTGCGTGCCGCGGGCGGCCCGCCGCTCGACAAGCGCGCCGTCGAGGTCATCGGTCAGATCAAGACCGTCGGCAAGCACCCGGTCACGGTCCGGCTGCACCCCGACGTCACCACGGAGCTGGCTGTCGACGTCGTCGCGAGCTGATTCGCTCCATCACGCACTGTGAACAGGGCGGAACCAGGGCCACTGGCCCCGGTTCCGCCCTGTTCATGTTCCAGGTGTCATGGGAAGGTGTCTCGCGGACACGTCCAGGCGACCCGTCGAGAGGTGACGATCCCGTCGCCGAGTGACACTCAGGATGCGCCCGGCGGGCGTATGGACGGCGTTGCGCGACACGCCGATGCGAGGCTTTCGGCGTGTCGCGAAAGGAAAGTTGTCCACAGGTGGTCGCATGCCGCTGAGCTGCGGAGACGCGTCTGTGGACGGAGTTGTCCCCACTCCGTCCACAGGGCCCCCCTCGGTGTGGCCTGGGCAGAGGCCGATCCGTCCCCATGGCGTCCCCAGGTCCGTGCACAGGCTGGTTCGACTTCCGACTCGCAGGGCCTTAACGTCGCCGCGCACGGCCAATCGGGCCGACCCGGTGGTGGCCGGTGTTCACCGGGACGTCACTCAGAAGTGGCGCGAGCACGTCGAACCTCTGTTCGATACACTGGCAAGTGGGGGTGACGCTACGTATGGCTCTGGCTGACGACCGTCCGGCAGCCCGACCGCGTCCGGTCCGCTCCGGCGAAGGCGCAGACGCGGGTTCCAGTGCTGCGTTCGATCGGCAGCCGCCGCAGGATCTGACGGCGGAGCAGTCGGTACTGGGTGGCATGTTGCTGTCGAAGGACGCCATCGCGGATGTGGTGGAGGTGCTGCGCCCGGATGACTTCTACCGGCCGGCGCACCAGACGGTGTATGACTGCATCCTCGATCTCTACGGTCGGGGTGAGCCTGCGGATGCGGTCACGGTGTCGGCGGAGCTGCAGCGCCGTGGTGATCTGATCCGTCTCGGTGGGGCGCCGTATCTGCACACGCTGATAGCGACGGTGCCCACGGCGGCGAATGCCGCGTACTACGCGGAGATCGTGTCGGAGAAGGCGATCCTGCGCCGGCTGGTGGAGGCGGGTACGCGGATCGTGCAGCTGGGTTATCACGGTGCTGATGGTGCTGAGGTCAACGATGTGGTGGATCGGGCGCAGGCGGCGATCTACGAGGTCACCGATCGTTCCACCACCGAGGACTACGTGGTCCTCGAAGAGTTGTTGCAGCCCACGATGGACGAGATCGACGCGATCGGGTCCCGGGGTGGGGTGTCGGTGGGTGTGCCCACCGGTTTCGTTGATCTCGACACGGTCACCAACGGGATGCATCCGGGGCAGATGATCGTGGTGGCGGCGCGGCCCGGGTTGGGGAAGTCCACGCTGGGGTTGGATTTCGCGCGGTCGTGTTCGATCAAGCACGGGTTGACCAGTGCGGTGTTCTCGTTGGAGATGAGCAAGTCCGAGATCGTGATGCGGTTGTTGTCGGCGGAGGCGAGCATCCGGTTGGCGGACATGCGTGCGGGTCGGATGTCGGATGAGGACTGGACGCGGATGGCGCGGCGGATGAGCGAGATCTCCGAGGCGCCGTTGTTCATCGACGACTCACCGAACCTGACGTTGATGGAGATCCGGGCCAAGGCGCGCCGGCTCAAGCAGCGCCACGACCTGAAGTTGATCATTTTGGATTATCTGCAGCTGATGACCTCGGGTCGCAAGGTCGAGTCGCGTCAGCAGGAGGTGTCGGAGTTCTCGCGTCAGATCAAGTTGCTGGCCAAGGAGCTCGAGGTGCCGGTGGTGGCGATGTCTCAGCTCAACCGTGGTCCGGAGCAGCGCACCGACAAGCGGCCGATGTTGTCGGATCTGCGTGAGTCCGGGTCGATCGAGCAGGATGCCGACATGGTGATCTTGTTGCATCGTCCGGATGCGTTCGAGCGTGATGATCCGCGTGCGGGTGAGGCTGATCTGATCCTGGCCAAGCACCGTAACGGGCCTACCGACACCATCGTGGTGGCGCACCAGTTGCACTACAGCCGCTTCGCCGACCTCGCCCACGGCTGAGCCGTCCCTGGCGCCGCCCGGCGGTGCAGCGCCAGGGTGACGATTCATCACGATCCGGTCACGACCCGGCCCGCAGCCCGTCCACCGCCCGTGTGCACCGTAGAAGTCGCCATCACGACCGACGCGACAGTGGAGGCACGCATGGTCCGGGCGGTACGAGGGTGCGTCCTCCTCGGCGCGGCGCTGTTCGGGCTGGCGGCGTGCGGTGCACCCACGTCGCCGGTTCCCGTCGCCACCGGGGCCGACACGGTGACGATCACGATGACCGACTTCCAGCTCACGCCCAACCCGGCCACGCTGACGCCCGGCGCGTACCGCTTCCACGCGGTCAACGCCGGTCGGACCACGCACGCCATTGCGCTGAGCGGTCCCGGCGTGCCCGAGCAGCGCACCGTCGTGCTGCAGCCCGGTCAGACCGCAGACCTCACCGCCACCGTGCAGCCCGGGGAGTACGACGTGTACTGCCCGGTGGACGGCCACCGGGCCAAGGGCATGGAGACGCATCTCCACGTGGGCGCCGCAGCGGCGACGCCTGCTCCGTCGTCAGGAGACACCGGTGGTTACTGATCAGCGTGGCAACGTCCGCGGCCGCGAGGCGCTCTGGAGCCTGCGGGTGGTCGCGGCGGTGATGCTCGTCGTGATGGCCGGGGTGCACCTGTGGCTCTGGTTCGACGGGTTCAGCGACATCCCGGTGATCGGTCCGGGTTTCCTGGCCGATGCCGTGGGCGGGTTCGTGCTCGCCGTGGTGCTGATGGTGCCCGGAACCCGCTGGCTGACGCTCGTCGCGGCCGTCGCGGGCCTGTTCACCCTGGGTTCCCTGATCGCGCTGCTGCTGAGCCTGACGGTCGGGCTGTTCGGGGTGCAGGAGCAGTGGGGCAGCGTCTCGGTGCTGGCGTGCCTCGTCTCGGAGGCCGTGGCACTGGTCGCGCTGATCGTGATCGCGCGGCGCTCAGCGGCTGCAGCGCTCGCGCCGGCGCGCTGATACCCGGCCGCCTCGGTTGCTATCAACCCCGGCGAGTGCCGCCGGCGGTACCCCACCCGGCGATCGATCAGGCGAAGCCGGCGTTGCCGAGCCGCTGCGGCCGGGTGTGGGCGACGAAGAGCGCGAAGACCGAGACGACCATGCCCGTGATGGCGATCGGGATGACGGCGAGCAGGCTACCGGCCACGAGCATGACGAGCCCGGCCACGAGCATCAGCGTGTGAGCACCGGAGATCGACGTCGACCGGTAGGCCCGCAGGTGTCCGGCGAACAGCCGCGCGAGGTCGGGGTCGGACTCGACGAGATGACGCTCGATCCGCGCCAGTATCCGGCGTTCACGTTCGCTGAGCACGGGCATCCTCCGGGAGCGCAGGGGTGGGTTGTCCCGAGCTCGTCGCATACCCGGGCAGTGCCGTCCCTTTGGAGAGTAAGCGCAGAGGGATGCCCTTGTGATGTGAGGGTCGGCGACGCCACAGTTCAGATGCTCGAGTGTGCACCGATCAGCCGAGTGGCAGCGGCCGCCTGCTCCACCGTGGCGAGATGGGCACCGTCGAGGACCTCCAGCCGCGAGCCGGCGATGTTCTTCACCAACGTCTCGGAGTGCGGGTCAACGGGAGTCGCCAGATCACCGGTGCCGGCGATCACCAGCGTCGGCACCGCGACGGCGGCGAGGCGGTCGCGGTGGTCCCACGCCCGCAGCGCTTCGCAGCACGCGATGTAGCCGTCGTCGGGGGTGTCGGTGACCATCGCGACGGCCTCGGCGACGACCTCGGGGTGCGCCGCTGCCCAGTCCGGGGTGAACCACCGCGCCACCACCGCTTCGGCGATCGAGCCCGTGCCGCCGCTCTTCACCGCGGCGATGCGCCCCGTCCACGACGAGGGGTCGGGGAAGTGGGCGCTCGTGCAGCACAGCGTCAGGCTCGTGAGCCGTTCCGGCGCCTCGGAGCCGAGGTACATGCCGATCATGCCGCCGAGCGACAGGCCGCACCAGGCGACGCGGTCGACACCCAGATCGTCGAGGAGGCTGATCACGTCGCCCGCGAGGTCGGCCACCCGGTAGGGGCCAGGGGGGTTCGGCGAGCCGCCGTGCCCGCGGTGGTCGATCCGGATCAGCCGGAACTTCTCGGAGAGGCGCGGCACCTGCGGCCGCCACATCTCCACAGTGGACCCGAGCGAGCCGCTCAGCACCAGTACCGGTGCGTCCCGCGGGCCCTCGTCGACGTGGTGCAGAGCCACTGCCGTCACCTGGACTTCTCCGTTCCGACTGTGCGCATCGCACGCAGGGTCTCCAGTTCGCGCTCGCTCGGCGGCGCGGTGATCATCAGATCCGGTGCGACGTCGAGCGGCCAGCCCGTCTCGGCACGCGCCTGCTCGATGGTGACACCGTGGTGCACGGCCGTGAGCACCAGCTCGGCGGTGTCCGGATCCGGTTCGAGCATGCCGAGGTCGGTGATCACGCGAACGGGGCCGGCGCCGCGCAGCCCGAGCGCCGAGCGCTCCCCCGGCCCGCTGCCGTGCCCGACCGACGTCACGAAGTCGACCTGTTCGACGAAGGCGCGCAGGCGGTGGCGCATCACCACGATCACCTCGCGGCAGGAGGCGGCGATCTCGGGCGCACCGCCCGATCCGGGCAGCCGGACGTCGGGCTCGTCGTACTCGCCGATGACGGTGGTGTTGATGTTGCCGAACCGGTCGAGCTGCGCACCGGAGAGGAAGCCGATGTCGATGCGCCCGGGCTGCAGCCAGTAGTTGAAGATCTCCGGGACGCTCACGACGGTGAGCGCGGAGTCGGCGAGGATGCCGTCACCGATCGAGAGCGGCAGCTCATCAGGCGTGGTGCCGATCGTGCCCGACTCGTAGATGAGCACGAGGTTCGGAGCGTGCAGCCGCCGCGCCAGGTTGGCCGCGGTGGACGGCAACCCGATGCCGACGAAGCAGGCCTGGCCGTCGCGCAGCGAGCGGGCCGCGGCGATCGTCATCATCTCGTCGGTGGTCCAGCTTAGGCCGGTCATGACGGGGTCCCCTGCAGGTTCTTGAGCCAGCGGGTGAAGGTGGCGCGGTCGCGGCTGATCGAGTCCCATTCGCGGTAGGCCGCGTTGTCGCGGCCGTAGTAGCCGTGCGCGTACGACGGCGCCGCGCCCCCGGGTACGACGGCAACCGCATCGATCACCCAGGTCGGCAGCACGACAGCGCCGGGCACCGGGGTCAGCTCGGCCACCACCTCCTCCACCGTGACGATCGCGCGGTGCGCGGCCAGCACGGCCTCCTTCTGCACCCCGGTGATCCCCCACAGCTGGACGTTGCCGGCGCGGTCGGCGCGCTGCGCGTGGATGATCGTGACGTCGGGGTTGAGCGCGGAGACGGCCGCGAGCTGCTCGCCCGTGAACGGGCAGGTGACGGTCGAGATGCTCGCGGTGTGCAGCGGCAGGTCGGTGCCGGCGTAGCCGCGCAGCACGGCGAAGGGCAGTCCGGATGCCCCCGCGACGTAGCGGTTGGCCATGCCCGCGTGGCTGTGCTCCTCGATCTCGAGCGGGTGGGGCCAGCCGGTGGCGAGCGCGTCGCGCATCCGGTGCAGGGAACCGACACCCGGGTTGCCGCCCCAGGAGAACACGAGCTTCGCGGCGCAGCCCGCGCCGATCAGCTGGTCGTAGACCAGGTCCGGGGTCATCCGCACGAGGGTGAGCTCGCGCAGTTCCTGGCGGATGAGCTCGTGCCCCGCCGCGAACGGGATCAGGTGCGTGAACCCTTCGAGCGCGACGGTGTCGCCGTCGTGCACGAGCTCAGCCACAGCCTGCGGCAACGACCCGATCTTGGCCACCTGGCAGAAGCTAGTGCGCCCGGTGGGGCCCCGCAATCGCACGGGTGCCGCGCGACGCCGCCGAACGGCCCGATCCTGCCGTTCGGCGGACCGATCCCCACATCACACGACGGTGGGCGAGGCGCCGGTCACGATCGGCAGCGGGTCGGTCCGCCTCGGTGCAACCCTTGAGAAGTGACTGCTTCTGACGCCCGTCCCATCGCGGCCGCTGGCCGCTTCTCCTTCGGCACGGGTGACGTGCACCGTCTCGGTTTCGGGACCATGCAGCTCACGGGACCGGGGGTCTGGGGTCCTCCCGCCGACCCGGAATCCGCGATCGCGGTGCTGCGTCGCGCAGCGGAGCTGGGTGTCGACCTGTTCGACACCGCCGACTCCTACGGCCCCGAGTCCGCCGAGGAACTGGTCCGCGCGGCACTGCACCCCTACGACGGCATCGTCGTCGCGACGAAGGCGGGTTTCCTGCGCACCGGGCCCGGCAAGTGGTTCCCGTGCGGCCGTCCCGAGTACCTGCGCCAGCAGTGCGAGCTGTCGCTGCGCCGCCTCGGCGTCGAGCGGATCGACCTGTTCCAGCTGCACCGCATCGACCCGGCCGTGCCGGCCGCCGAGCAGTTCGGGGTGCTCGCCGCGCTGCAGCAGGAGGGCAAGATCGCGGCGGCCGGGCTGTCGCAGGTGAGCGTCGAGCAGATCGAGCAGGCGCGCGCCGTCGTCGACATCGTGACGGTGCAGAACCGCTACAACCTCACCGACCGCTCCAGCGACGCCGTGCTGCGCTACTGCACCGAGCAGGGCATCGGGTTCCTGCCGTGGGCCCCGATCGCCTCGGGGGCGCTCGCCGAGCCGGGCGGCGCCGTCGCCGACGTCGCCAAGCGCCTCGGCGCCACCACGTCGCAGGTGTCGCTCGCCTGGCTGCTGCAGCGCTCGTCGGTGATGCTGCCGATCCCCGGTACCTCGAGCCTCGAGCACCTCGACGAGAACTGCGCCGCGGCCGGCGTCGAGCTCGACCTGGACGCGGTCGCGGAGCTCGACGCCGCTGTCTGACCGACAACGCTGTCTGATCGATAGCGGGTCCGACCGGCTGTTCACTCCTCCAGGTTCAGCCGCTGGCCGGTGAGCCGGCGCCACTGCCGGGCGAACCAGCCGGGCTCGTTGTCGGTGAGCCGGTCGATCGTCTGCCGGGAGTGTCGCGGGTTCACGGAGTTGACCTGGTCGGGCTGCTCCTCCGTCGCCGCGGTGAGCGAGCGGATGGCCGTGTTGAGCACGGCGAGCAGCGGCACGGCCACCAGCGCCCCGACGATGCCGGCGATGACCACGCCCGCGGCCACCGAGAGCACCACGGCCAGCGCGTGCAGCCGCACGGCCCGGCCGAGCAGCAACGGCTGCAGCACGTGGCCCTCCAGCTGCTGCACGGCGATCACCACGATGAGGATCACGAGTGCCGCCACCGGACCGTTGGCCACCAGCGCGATCAGCACCGCGATCGCACCGGTCAGCACGGCACCGACGGTGGGGATGAACGCGCCGAGAAACACGAGTGCCGCCAGCGGGACCACCAGTGGCACGCCCACGATCGCCAGGCCCAGCCCGATGCCGACGGCGTCGACGATCGCCACGAGCACGGTGGCCCGCACGTAGCCCACCAGCGAGGCGAACGCGCGCTTGCCGGCCACGTTGACCCGGTCGCGGCGGCGCTGGGGGACCGCTCGCATGAGGAACAGCCAGACCCGCGGGCCGTCGTAGAGGAAGAAGATCAGTGAGAACAGCACCAGCAGCATGCCGGCCAGCACCTCGGTGACCGTCGCCGCGGTGGTCAGTGCCCCGGAGGTGAACGCGCCGGTGTTGGAACTGATCGCCTTCGCGAGCTGGTCGGGCAGGTCCTGGAACCAGTTGCTCGCCAGGTTGAACGGTGGCTGCGTGAGCAACGTCTGGATCGACGACAGGCTCGCGGTCAGCTGCTCCTGCAACGCGGGGAAGCCGACGATGAACGTGTTGATCACGAACGACAGCAGCCCGCCGACCAGTGCGAGGCCACCCACGAGCACCAGTGCGGTGGCGGGGCCGCGCGGCACCCTCCTGGCGACCAACCAGTACACGGCCGGTGACAGCAGCGCTGAGAGCAGCACGGCGATCGCCACGGGGATGATCACGATCCGGAGCTCGGCCACGAGGAACAGGAGCAGCGCCACCGCCGCCGCGATGATCAGCAGCCGCCAGCAGATCTCCGCCGTCACGCGCAGGGTCGTCGGGATGTGCGACTGCGGCGGCGCAGCGGGATCCAGCGCCTCCGAATGACCGGCGGCGGCCGCGGGCTCGTCCACGGGATGATCGTTCACGGGCCGAAGGCTACGCGGCCCGGGGCGATCGGCGGGGCGGCGAACCGTGTCCGGTGTCGCTGGAGCGGGCCGAACCGAACGGCCCTGCGCGATACCGCGGGTGGCCTAACGATGCATGGTTCTCGTCACAGATTGTTGAATTACACCCATGTGATTGACGGCCATCTGAGGTTCTGATGGATCGAACGGGTCGAGTCCGACTACAGATATGGACATCGTGTCGAACCGGCACTGCGGTGATCGTGACAGGTTCGCGGAGTCGACACTCCCCGCCGCGCCGCAGGCGATCCCGAACGCGAGGCCGGACAGGCGGCCCGATTTCCGGCCGGCCGGCGATCGGGCCCATCGGATTCTGTCATCGTCCCAGGTCGGCGGTTCGGCGATGGGCATTCTTCAGGCGAAGCGGTGGATCCGGTTCACGGTCCGTCGAGGGCCGGCGGCCCCGTCACTGGCGCCCTTTCGGTCGGGCAGTCGGGGCCCCGGGGCAGTTCGGTGTGCCGGCCCCGCGCGTGGGCGCCGGGCCGTCGGCGGCCCGGTCCGACGTCGTGGGCAGGCATGGATGCGTGGGTCGCGGCCCTGATCCGGGCCGGGCGACTGCGGCAAGCACTGATCGAATACTCGAAAGAGTGGGAGTGTCCGTGAATTCCACCCGATCGAGCGGAATCGACCCGAAGAGCTGTAACGGTCGCTCCGAAACCGTTTCCCCGGGCGAGTGTCCCCGTTGTGGGTGTCAGAGTGCGCCGAACGGCCCAGCCGAATAGGGCCATGAGAAGCAATGGCCGGCGTGCACTGACGATCACGGAGGTGACGCGTGTCCGAACTGGTAATGGATCAGGGCGGGTGGACTGCCACCCGCTCCCCCGCGGCCTACGAAGACGGGTACAGCCCCGCCGACGGCCGGCATGCCTTCAACGAGGACGCCGTGCTGACCCCGATCTTCCATGCGCTCACGCGTGGCGGATGGCGCCGCCGGCAGCACGAGCCGGCAGCACCCCGGCAGGCGGACCCGGTGGACCGGTTCCGCCAGGATCCACTGACGGCGCCGATCCCGATCCAGGCCGTGGTTCCGGCACCCTCCCGGCCGATGTCGGCACCGCGGGCCGGTCGCCGCTCGGACACGGGCGCCCACGCGCTCGCCGAGGCACCCGGGCGCCATCACCGCACACGTGAGCGTGTCGCGAACCTGCCGTGGCGATGAACGGCGCATAGTGCCGTTGTGGGGTGCGGCGACCGTCGAGGACCGGCCGCCCACCCCACGGTTCGCTGCCGCTGACGGTTGCTGCTCCTGGACGGGTCAGTGACGCAGGCGGGTGGCCACAGCACGCATGTCGGCGGTGGCCACAGCGCGATCCACCTGCGTCGGCTCACCGGCGGCCAGCACCTGCTCGCCTGCCACCCACACGTCGCGCACGAGCCGCGAACCGCCTGCCCACACGAGGTTGGACAGCAGCTGGGCGTCGTCGGCGGGGTCGACGAACACGGCGTCGCTCAGATCGACGTGGACCATGTCGGCCCAGCGGCCGGCCTGCAGCACCCCGATGTCGTCGCGGCCGATGGCGGCCGCGCCGTCGCGGGTGGCCATCAGCAGCATCTCCGACGCCGTCAGCGCCGCGGCGTCGCCGCTGGTGACGCGGGCGAGCAGCCCGGCGAGCCGGGCTTCGGCCCACAGGTCGAGGTCATCGCCGGACGCCGGCCCGTCGGTGCCGAGGCCGACCCGCACCCCCGCCCGCCGCAACGCCGAGACGCGGGCGATACCGGCAGCGAGCTTGGCGTTGGAGCCGGGGCAGTGGGCCACGGCAGCGCCGCGGGAGGCCAGCAGCGCGATGTCGGCGTCCGACAGCTGGACGGCGTGCGCGGCGAGCACCCGACCGCCCAGCACCCCGTAGCGCTCCAGCAGCACGGGTACGGAACCGTGCTCGGCGCGCTGCGCGATGTCCTCGTCGGCCGCCTCGGCCACGTGCGTGTGCAGCAGTGCCCCGCGCTCGCGCGCGTGCTCGGCGACGGACGCCAGCGCCTGCGGGGGCAGCGTGTACGCCGAGTGTGGCCCGTACCCGAGCTCGATGCGCTCCCCGGGCCCCGACCGCAGCCCGACCCGGTCGATGCGCTCGGAGATCTCGTCGCGCAGGTGCTCCCAGCTGCCGAGGCGCTCCCAGCCCGGCCCGGCGATGATGCCGGGTGTCAGCACCACGCGCGAACCGACGGCGGTGACGGCGTCGATCACCTCATCGGCGAAGAAGTACATCTCGACGCTGGTGGTGCAGCCGGTGCGCAGCAGGTCGATGCAGCCCGACGTCATGGCGATGCCGACGTCGGTGCCGTCGAGCTGGCCCTCGGCAGGCCACATCACCTCGTGCAGCCAGCGCAGCAGCGGCAGGTCACCGCCCTTGCCCCGCAGCACGGCCATCGGGGTGTGGGCATGGGTGTTGACGAGTCCGGGCAGCAGCGCACCCGCGACGGCGTGCACCGGGGCGTCGCTCTCCGGTGCCGCGGCGCGCGTGCCGATCCAGGCGATGCGGCCGCTGTCGTCGACGTCGACGACACCGTCGCGCAGCACGGAGCACTGAGCGTCGCACGGCAGGATCACCGGCGCGGTGAACCGGATCACCGGCGCGGTTCCAGCAGCGATCGCAGCGAGCGGAACGGCGGCAGCCACGCGCCGGTGTCGGGCAGCGAGTCCAGCGTGATGCGCGGCAGCGGCTCGCGGAAGACGCCGTCGATGTCCTCGAGATCGATGAACTCGATCACCTCGGAGGCCAGCGCGAAGCTCGCGTGCTCGCGGAAGCCGATGACGGTGACGTAGACGCCCTGCTTCTGCAGCTCCTCGAGGGGCTCGCGGAACGCCCGCCCGTCGCCGGAGGCCACCACGACGTGCTGGAGGGAGCCCTCCTCCTCGCGCAGCCGGATGTGGGCGAGCATGTCGTCGTCGACATCGGAGTCGTCGCTGGTCTTGGGCTTGGCGAACACCGCGAAACCGACGTTGCGCAGCGCCTCGACCCACGGCCGCACCACCTCGGTGCTGCCGGGAACGACGTTGGTGAAGACGGTGGCCTCGGCCGTGGCGTCCAGCCCCGCGAGATCGAGCAGCCAGCGACCGACGGCGTCGAAACGGGGTCGGAACGCCGACGTCGGCCGCGCCCCGAGCAGCGAGCCGAGGCTCATGTCCATGTTCGGCGCGTCCCAGACCAGCAGCACACGGGGGGCGGGCCCGATCGGTTCGGTCACGACAGCGGCACCGGCGGGCAGGTCGGGAACATGCCACGACCCTATCCGGTAGGCGGGGTGGCGCGATCACGGCGCATTAGGGTCGGACCCGTGACCGATGCCGACACCGCCACGGATGCCGCCACCATCGCCGCCCGCGCCGCCGACGCGATGACCCGTGCCGACGAGGCGGGCCGCCAGGCCGGGGTCCGGCTGCTGGCCGTCGCACCCGGGAGCGCGCAGACGGCGCTGACCGTGCAGGAGCGACACGTCAACGGCCACGGCATCTGCCATGGCGGCTACCTGTTCCTGCTCGCCGATGCCGCGCTGGCGTACGCGTGCAACAGCTACGGCGTCTCCGCGGTGGCCGCGGGCGCCGACATCGCGTTCCTGCGCCCCGTGCCGCTGGGCGCCGACCTCGTGGCGGAGGCGGTGGAGCGGGCGCGCACGGGCCGCTCCGGGCTCTACGACGTCACGGTCCGCCACGGCGATGTCGTGGTGGCGGAGTTCCGGGGACGTACCCGCCAGGTCCCGGGTCTCGCCCAGCCGACCTGACGGGGCTCAGGAGGGCTCGGGTGCCAGGAACGCGGGGCGCGTGGTGGGGTCGGGCTCGTCGTAGTAGCGGTGGTAGACGGGCGTGAGGCCGCCGGAGACCGGCGGCACGATCCAGCTCCACTCGGCCGGGCAGCTGCGCCCGGCCCGTTCCTCGCGCTGGATGTGGGTGAGGAAGCGCTCCGATTCGGAGTGGTGATCGGCCATGGTCACGCCGGCCTCGTCGAACGAGTGCTGCACCGCGCGCACCATCTCGAGCATGGCGCGGTCGCGCCAGAGCGTGCGCTCGGAGCTGGTGTCGAGACCGAGCCGCTCGGCGACGACGGGGAGCAGGTCGTAGCGGTCGGCGTCGACGAGGTTGCGGGCCCCGATCTCGGTGCCGAGGTACCACCCGTTGAACGGGGCCGCCGGGTAGGTGATACCACCGATCTCCAGCGGCATGTTGCTGATGGCCGGTACCGCGTGCCAGCGCAGTCGCAGCTCCGCGAACCACGGGAGATCGGGATGCGACAGCGGCACCTCGAGGATCTCGGTGGCGGGCATCTCGAACAGCTCCGGCGCGGTGTCCGGGCGGGCCGAGATCATCAGCGGCAGCACGTCGAACCGGCCGGGCGGCTCGGGGCGGCGCCAGCCGAGCGCGACGGCACGCTCCGTGAACTCCTCGTAGCGCCCGTCGCCTCGCACCTCACCGCTCGCGGTGCGGTGTCCGGCGTAGCGGATGAGCTGGTCGTTGTGGATGCGCGGCCCCGGCCGGCCGGGACGGTCCGGTGCGAAGATCGTGATGGTGGAGCGGATGCGGCCGCCGCGGGTGGCCTCCCGCAGGTGCTCGACGCAGTCGGCGGCGACGTCGGCGGGCGCGACGATCGATCGGCTGTCGCGGATCCGCAGGCTGTTCCAGTAGAGCCTGCCGATGCAACGGGCCGCATTGCGCCAGGCGACGCGGGCCCCGAAGGCCAGCTCGTCGGGGGTGTGCGTGTAGCTGCCGGTGGCGTCGATCTCGGCGCTGACCTGCCGCAACCGGCCGTCGAGCGTCTCGGCGGGGGTGGTCTCGAAGTGGAACTGCTCCAGGAATTCCTGCGCGGCCGTGCGGTCAACGGGAAGGGGACCGATGACGGCGGGCGCATGCACGACAGGACAGCGCGGTGCCGGCACTGCCTGGTGCGTGGAATCCGGTGCGGACTGCTGCTCGACGAGCGAGGTCACGCACGCTCCTGGGGGTCGCTCGGCCGGATCATGACAGCCGGACAACCCGGCGACCCCGTCGTTCTGGTCACCAGGAACCTCCAGTCCGCACAGCCCGACGCCCCGGACGGGGCCATCACGCTTTCTACACGGTCACTGTTAGTGTTCGTCAGGTGCTGTTGGGGTAACTTCTTCGATACAGGAGATCGTGCACGTCACGGCCTTCGAGATGGGCGCGCTGCTCGAACTTGGTCACAGGGCGCCACGGCGGCCGCGGCGTCCAACCCTCCGGATCGGCCGAGGTGTTCTCGAGCAGCGGCTCTCCGTCGGCCACCGAGCGCATCTGCACGGCGTAGTCGTCCCAGTCGGTGGCCATGTGCAGCGTGCCACCCGGCCGCAGCCGCGTGACGGCCATCGCGACGAACGCCGGCTGCACCAGCCGGCGCTTGCGGTGCTTGCGCTTGGGCCACGGGTCGGGGAAGTAGATCCGGATGCCGTCGAGCGAGCCCTCCGGGACGCGCGTGCGCAGCAGCTCGACCGCGTCGCCGCGCAGCAGCGCGAGGTTGGTCAGCCCGTCCTCGACCACACGCGTCAGCAGCTGCGCCAGCCCCGGCTCGAAGACCTCGGCGCCGAGGTGGTCGATGTCGGGTGCCGCGGCCGCGAGCGCGGCGGTGGTCTCCCCCATCCCGGTGCCGATCTCCAGCACGAGCGGTGCCGTGCGGCCGAACCAGGCAGCGGGGTCGTAGGGCAGCGCGCCGCTGAGGAGATCGGCGATGTCGCGCCCGTGCTCGGGCCACCAGCGGTCCCACGCGCCCTGCTGGCCCTCGGTCAGCCGGTTGCGCTGGTGGACGAACGTGGTGATCGGCGGGTGGGCGACCCCTGCGGCGTTCCCGACCGGCGAGTGCTCAGCCACCTGCGTTCGGCGAGGTGTTCTGGCTCGCCTGGGCGGCCGGCAGCCGGACACCGGACGTGGCGCCGGGCAGCTTGCCCCGCGCGTAGCCCGCGGTCGTCCAGGCCAGCGCCGTGACGACGGCGGCGGCCGAGGAGACACGCCGTTCCTTGAGCTCGCGCAGCACGGCGGCCGGCAGGATCTTCGCGACGTAGCTGGCCTCGGTGGCCAGCGCGTCGCCCTGGCCCACGAGCTTGGACACCGCCGCCTTCGACAGTCCCTCCGCCCAGCTGCGCCTGCGCAGGTAGGCCCACTCGACGCGGTCGTCACTGACCCGGTGATCGACGATGGCCCTCGGCTCGAACACGATGCGGATCTTCTCGCCGGCCCGGCCGTAGACCTGCCGGGCGCGGATGCAGAGCTCGGTCTCCTCGCAGCCCAGCGGGTTCTTGCCGATGCGGCCGATGTCCTCGGCGAAGCCGCCGACCCGCGCGAAGACCTCGCTGCGGAACGACATGTTGCAACCCATGACGTTGCGGACCTCGGCCTGCTCGGTGGGCTGGCCGGTGTAGGTGCACCCGACGATCCAGTCGAGCTCGCCGGTGGCGTCCCGGTTGGCGGGGTCGGCGCCGGGCAGGACCCGGGGTCGCTCGATGCGCGCGCCGCGCTTGGTGGGCTTCGCGGGCCAGCGCGGGTGCGCCACCCCACCGACGACCATCACGGTGGGGTCGGAGTAGGGCTCCAGCAGTGCCGCGAGCCAACCCGGACGGGCTGCGGCGTCGTCGTCGAGGAACACCACGACGTCCCCGCTCGCGGCGGCGATGGCGGTGTTGCGCGCTCCGGACAGGCCCTGGCGGTGGGCGTTGGGCAGCACGCGGACCCCGCGCGGCCCGAACGCCTCCTGCGCCCGCGACAGCAGCGCCGCGTTGTGGTCGACGACCACGAGCGTCTCGTCGGCCGTGACGCTCTGGGCGGCGACCGATTCGACCGCCTCGACGATGTCGTCCCACCGCTTCTCGGTGTACACGCAGATCACGACCGTGGCCGTGACGTCAGGAGCGGTGGACACGAACAGATCTCCTCGAGGGGCTGGCCGCCCCCGGGGTCAGCGGGAGCGGCGGTCGGCGCGCCGGTGCTCGGCCAGCAGGGTACGCAGGACGCGGGTGCCGTCGGCGAACGTGCGGAGGTTGGTCTCACCGAACATCCGCTGTCGCTCGATCGAGGGCACCTCTGTGATCTTCAGTCCGGCCGCGGCGATCCGGCAGTTGAGCACCGTCTCGATTTCGAAGCCGTCGCCCCAGAGCATGCCCTCGGCGGGCTTCGGAGCATCGACCGGGGGCAGGTCCAGCACCGGCAGCACGTCGGCCCAGAAGGCGTTGTAGCCGTAGCAGAGGTCGGTGTACGACGTGCCGAACAGGGCGTTGGCCACCCCGTTGAGCCCGGCGTTGCCGCTCTTGCGCAGCAGTGTGATGTCGTCGCTGCCGCCGCCGGGGGTGAACCGGCTGCCCTTGGCGAAGTCGGCGCCCGCGACGAGTGCCTCGACGAACGCCGGGATCTCGCTGGGGTCGGCCGAGCCATCGGCGTCGAACATCACGATGATGTCGCCGGTGGCTGCGGCAAAACCGCAGGCCATCGCGTTGCCCTTGCCCTTGCGGGTCTGGGTGATGGTGCGGACCGAGGGCAGCACCCTGCGAGCCACGCCGATGGAGTCGTCGTGGGAGTTGCCGTCGACCACGATGATCTCGTGGACGCCGGGCTTCACCGCGGCGATCGCCGGGAGCACGATCTCGAGGTTCTTCGCCTCGTTGCGGGTGGGCACGATCACGGTGACGGCCGGGTACGCCGAGCGGCTCGGTGTCGCGCGCGGGCGGGGTCGGGGCAGCACGCGCCGAGCCGTCTCGTGGTTCGACGCGTAGTGCGCCGACACCGCGGGGACGGCCGGACGGGCGGGTGAAACGGCGCTCACACAACCTCCAGACAGGTCCGCTCAATCAGGACAACGACGCTGTCCCTCACGGGTTGCGGGTGAACTAGCTCGCACGCCCCGGAAGAGGGGAATGTGATCGGACCGTGACCGGGGCCGGGTACTCGTACGCACGCGCTGAGGAGGCGCGACGCCCATCCTCTGCTGCATGGGTACACCGACCGGATCCCCCGACCCCTTCGTGGCACTCGCCGATGAGCTGGGACGGATGGGCCGACGCCTCGACGGGATGGGCGCGGAGTTGCGCGCTCTCCGCGAGGCAGGTCCATGGTCACAACCGGTAGACGTCCGGGCGGGTGCGAAGGTTGCATCAGATCTCGATCAGGATTCGGCCGGGCGCGTCGCGGGATCGGGGCCGGAGCCGGCAGCGCCGGCTGCGCCGCAGGTGGGAGCGGTTTCCGCCGCGTCGCAGCAACCGGCCGCACCGGCCGCACCGATCGCCCATCCGGTGCACCCGGCCGGGCTCGGCTCTGCCCCCGCCGCCTACCCGCCCGCCACCTACGCGCCCGGCTATCCGCAGGGCGCACCCGGGGCACCGGGGCCGTGGTGGCCCGCGCCGCCCGTCGCCGGGCCCCCCGCTCCGATGCCCGGCTGGCCCCCGCCCCCGCCCCCGCCCCTGCCCGGGTTCCGGGTTCCGGGGCCGCAGCAGCCCCCGGCCCCGCGTCGGTCGTCGGCGATGTCGGGCGCTCGGCTGCTCGCCTGGACCGGCGGGGCCGTCACGCTGCTGGGCGTCGTGCTGCTGATGGTGCTCGCGGCCTCACGCGGCTGGTTCACCCCGGAGGCGCGGCTCGTCGCCGGTGCCGTGCTGGGCGCCGCTCTGATCGGGCTCGGGATGTGGCTGCACCGCAAGGAGACGGCCAGGGCGGGTGCGCTCGCGCTCGTCGCGACCGGCTTCGCCACGCTCTACCTCGTGGTGGCGGCGGCCGCTGCCGTCTACGGCTACCTCGACCCCGTCCCCGCACTGGTGCTCGACCTCGTCGTTGCCGCGGCCGCGCTCGGCCTCGCCGACCGCTGGCGCTCGCAGCTGCTGGCCGCAGGAGCCACCGCCGGTGCCGCGCTGCTCGCTCCGGTACTGACCGTGGACTGGCTGCTGCTCGCGCTGGTGCTGGTGCTGCAGGCCGCCGCCGTCGCGGTCGTGCTGCGCAGGCGATGGCCGGTGCTCATGCTCGTGGCGGCGGCCGGACCCGTCCTCTACGGCATGGCCGTCGGTGCCAACGAGGTGGAGCAGGGACCCGGTCACCAGCCGCAGGCGATCGTGCTGGTGCTCCTCACCCTCGCCGTCGCACTGGCCACGGCCGTGCTGGTCGCACGCAAGGTCGCGGTGGCGCCGGTCGCGGTGCTCGTGGGTGCCGCGGCGCTGCCCACGGTCGTCACCGGCGCCGCGCTGAGCGGGCTGGGCGGCGGCGTGCTCGCCGCGGTGGCCGCCGTGGCGCTGGGGGCCTTCGCCGCCGTGCCCGGGATCGACCGGGCGATCCGGGGGGCCGCGGTCGGCGCGGCCGTGGTGGCGCTGCTGGTGGCCACCGTGATCGCGTTCGACGGCGCGACCGTCACGATCATCATCCTTGGTGAGGCGCTCGCCGCCGCGGTGCTGGCGGCCGCGCTGCGCAGCCGCTTCGCGATGGTCGTCGGGCTGGTGCTGGGCGCGATCGGGGTGCTGGCCGCGCTCGGCAGGGACGCTCCGCTGGCCGCGCTCGTCCTGTTCCCCGCCCGCCCCTACCTCGACGGCGGCGTCGTGGTGCCGGCAGCACTGGTCACGGCGCTGGTCATCGCGCTGCTGGTGATCGCGCTCGCCGTAGCGCTGCTCGCGGCCGGCGGTCAGCTGGGCTGGATCCGGCCGAACTCGCAGACCGCCCCGGTCTGGGCGTCCATCGGGCTGGTGGGGCTCTACGGAGCCGCGGTGCTGGTGGTCGCGATCGCGCTGCTCATCGCGCCCGACCGCACCGGGTTCACCGTGGGCCACGCCATCGTCACGGTGTCGTGGACGGTCGCCGCGCTCGTGCTGCTGGCCCGCGGGATCAGCCGCCCGGCCCTGCGCATCGCGGGACTGGTGCTGGTGGCGGCGGCCGTCGCGAAGCTCGTGCTGTTCGACCTCACCGCGCTCGACGGGCTGGCCAGGGTCGGCGCCTTCCTCGGCGCCGGGCTCGTCCTGCTCGCTGCGGGTACGCGTTACGCCCGGCTCGTCGCGGAGGCGGAACAGCGCGGCCGACCGGAGCACGAGCCCGACCAGGTGAACACTCCCGGCACCCACCCGACGCCGTGAGGCGTTCGCGATCGCACACGATTTTCCCCGTTCGGGCCCGCGGCGGCGGCGCGGCTGCGACCGTGGCGCCATGCCCGATCGGTATGCCGACGCCGTACGCGCCCGCCGGGCCGAGCTGCGTGCCGAGCGCGCGCTGCTCGACGGCTCACAGCGCGTCGAGCTGCGGGGCGAGCTGGCGCTGAGCCGGATCGGCGCCGCGGAGGCCGCAGCCGCGGCGCTGGCCGCGGTCGGCCGTGCGGCGCGCTCCCGGATCGACGACAGCGATCGGGCCGGCGGTGAGCAGCTTCCGGGCCAGGTCGGTGCCGCGCTGGGGGCGGTGGTCGCCGCGGTGCACGCCGGCTGGGCAGCGGATCTGGCACCGGCGTTGCGGCGCATCGCCACCCGCCGTGGCATCGCGGTGGAGCCGGGCTGGCCGGTGCTGCCGCCGCCCCGGTCCGCCGTGTCCACGGGGCGACCGGAGCCGATCCGGCGCGGGCGTTCCCTGCTCGCCGGGGCTGCGGAAGGGGTCGCCGTGTGGCGGCTCGCGCTGCTGCCGCTGGCCGTGCTGCCGCTGCTCGGCCTCCCGGCACTGGGTGGGCCCCGTTTCGCCCCGCTCGCGGTGGGCCTGGGGCTGCTGGCGATCGTGCTGGCCGTCCGCTCCGGGCGCACCGGGCTGCGCCGGGCCGCGCTGCGGCGCTGCATCGAGGAGATGATCGGTGCCGCGCGCATCACGATCGACACCGACCTCGGCCGCAGGCTGCTCGAGCTCGACCGCGTGGTCGGTGCCGAGCTCGATGCCGCGGTGCTGCACCGCAGGGGTGTCGTCGACGCGGAACTGCAGGCGCTGGCCCCCGATCGCTCGCTGGAGGTGGCCGGTGGCTGAGCTCCCGGATCTCCGGCCGCCCGATCCCGGGATCCGCCGTCCGGGTCTCGTCCCCGAGACCGACGACCTGGCGATGATCGGCTCCGTCGACATGACGGGCGGTGTCGACATGACGGGCGGTGTCGACGTGACGGGTGGGGTCGACACCGATGCCGACGGCCGTCCCGACACCGTGCTCACCGACGACGGCATCGATCTGCTCGTCCACACCGACCTCGACGGCGACGGTCTCGCCGAGCACGTGCTGCGCATCGGGCCCGACGGCGCCGTGGGCGAGCTGGCGCCCCCACCGACGAGCGGAAGCCACGCCGTACTCGACGGGATGTGGGGAGGTGTCGACGCGGGTCGGTAGGTCCGGCATCCGGGCGTCCTGCCGTAGGTTGGGCGGATGTCGTTGGACCGCATCGACGCCCGGTTCCGGGCGCTACCGCTGGCCGCGCTGGCCGACGCGGCACTGGGCCGGGCCCGTGAGCTCGGCGCCCAGCACGCCGACGTGCGGGTGGAGCAGATCGTGTCGCAGTCGATCGACCTGCGCGACGGCACCGTCACCGGGGTCGAGGACGCCACCGAGCTCGGGCTCGCGGTGCGGGTGGTCGTCGACGGGGTGTGGGGATTCGCCTCTCACGTCGAGCTCACTCCGGAGCGCGCCGCGGCCACCGCGGCCCGCGCCGTCGCGGTGGCCCGCACGCTGGCGCCCGTCGCGATCGAGCGCGTCGAGCGCGCGGGCGAGCCGGTGCACGCCGACGCGGTGTGGGTGTCGGCCTACGACATCGACCCGTTCGCGGTGCCGACCCGCGACAAGGTGGAGCTGCTGGGTGAGTGGTCGCAGCGGCTGCTCGCCGCCGACGGCGTCAACCACGTGCAGGCCCACGTCGAGCAGGTCCGCGAGAACAAGTTCTACGCCGACCTCACCGGCACCTCCACGATCCAGCAGCGCGTGCGCATCGCACCGACGGTCACCGCCACGGCGGTGGACCGGGCCGCAGGCGCCTTCGAGACGATGCGCACGCTCGCTCCGCCCGTCGGGCGCGGCTGGGAGTACGTCACGGGCACCGGCTGGGACTGGGACGCCGAGCTCGCGCAGCTCCCGGAGCTGCTCGCCGAGAAGACCAAGGCCCCCAGCGTGGTCGCGGGCGCCTACGACCTGGTGATCGATCCGTCGAACCTGTGGCTCACCATCCACGAGTCGGTCGGGCACGCCACCGAGTACGACCGCGCCATCGGCTACGAGGCCGCCTACGCCGGCACGAGCTTCGCCACCCCCGACAAGCTCGGCACGCTGCGCTACGGCTCCGGCCACATGCACGTCACCGGCGACCGCACGGTGGAGCACGGGCTCGCGACGGTCGGCTTCGACGACGACGGTGTCGCCACCTCGGAGTGGGACCTGGTCCGCGACGGCGTGCTGGTCGGCTACCAGCTCGACCGCACGTTCGCCCCGCGGCTGGGCCTGGAGCGCAGCAACGGGTGCGCGTTCGCCGACTCGCCGCACCACGTGCCGATCCAGCGGATGGCCAACGTCTCGCTGCGGCCCGACCCCGAGCACGACACGAGCGTCGACGAGCTCGTCGCGGGGATCGACCGTGGCATCTACGTCGTCGGTGACAAGTCCTGGTCGATCGACATGCAGCGCTACAACTTCCAGTTCACCGGTCAGCGGTTCTACGCGATCGAGGACGGCAGGCTGTCGGGGCAGCTGCGCGACGTCGCCTACCAGGCCACCACCACCGACTTCTGGGGTTCGATGGACGCCGTCGGCGGCCCGTCCACCTGGGCGCTGCACGGCGCGATGAACTGCGGCAAGGCCCAACCGGGGCAGGTGGCGGCCGTCAGCCACGGCTGCCCGGCCGCGCGGTTCCGCGGGGTCAACGTGCTCAACACGCAGGAGGAGGGCTCGTGACCGCTGTGCTGGCGCCGCAGGAGATCGTGGAGCGGACGCTCACCGCCGCCGCGCGGCTGCACGGCTGCGTCGTGCTCGTGCGCGAGACGAGCGAGGCCGTGCTGCGCTGGGCCAACTCCACGATGACCACCAACGGGCACACCACGTCATGGCGGGTCACGGTCGTCGCGCTGGTCGCCGTCGACGGCGGCACCGCAGCCGGGGTCGTCTCCTCCAGCGCCACCGTCACCGACCCGGCGCAGCTGGCCGATCTCGTCGCTGCTGCCGAGGCGGCGGCGCACGCAGCCGGTCCTGCCGAGGACGCGACGCCGCTGGTGCCTGCCACCGGGGGTGACACCGGATGGGATCAGCCCGCCGCCGAGACGTCCATCGGCGTGTTCGGCGAGTTCGCCACCGGGCTGGCCGAGGTGCTGGCCGGTCCGCAGCGCCAGTACGGCTTCGCGAGCCACGAGCTCACCACCACCTGGCTGGGCACGTCGGCGGGGGTGCGCAGGCGCTGGGTGCAGCCCACCGGGTCGGTGGAGCTCAACGCCAAGACGCAGGATCTGGCGAGCTCGGCGTGGGCCGGCACGTCCACGGCCGACTTCGCCGACGTCGACGTGGTCGCGCTGGCGGGCGAGGCCGCGCGCCGGCTGGACTGGGGCAAGCGACGGGTCCCGTTGCCCGCCGGACGCTACGAGACGCTCCTGCCGCCGTCGGCCGTCTCGGATCTGATGATCTACCTGGCCTGGTCGATGGAGGGGCGCTCCGCCCAGGAGGGCCGTAGTGCCCTGTCGGGGCCGGACGGGCCGCGGGTCGGTGAGCGGCTCACCACGTTGCCGCTGACGCTCGCGTGCGATCCGCAGGCCGCCGGGCTGGAGTACGAGCCCTTCCTCACGGCCGACCGTTCCGGCGAGGGCATCAGCGTCTTCGACAACGGGCTGGCCACCCGGCGCGTCGAGTGGGTCCGCGACGGGTCCGTCGCCGAGCTGGCCTACTCGCGCGCCGAGGCGGCGAAGTTCGGCACGGAGTTCACACCTGCCGGTGACAACCTGCTGCTCACGGGCGGATCGGACGCCTCGATCGCCGAGCTCGTCGCGAGCACCGAGCGCGGGCTGCTGCTGACGTGCCTCTGGTACATCCGTCCGGTGGACCCCGCCACGCTGCTGCTCACCGGGCTGACCCGCGACGGCGTCTACCTCGTGGAGGGCGGTGAGGTGGTGGCGGAGGTCGACCACAACTTCCGCTTCAACTACTCGCCGCTCGACGTGCTGCGCCGCGCCACCGAGGTGGGGGCCACCGAGCGCACGCTGCCGCGGGAGTGGAAGGACTGGTTCACCCGGGCGGCGATGCCGCCGGTGCGGGTGCCCGAGTTCAACATGTCCTCGGTGTCACTGGGCCGCTGAGGGTTGGCTCGCTCAGGGCTGGGTCGCTGAGGTTCGGGTCGCTGAGGTTCGGGTCGCTGAGCTGGAGATCCACAGACCGCTCGGCGATCGCCGGTACCACAGCCGCCCACCGCATCCCGGCGCGCCGATGCGCATCGGCGGCCCCGGCGTGCCGTTGAATCGACGTCAGTTGGTGGTGAGTCGAGAGGGGCCGACCGTGTCCTACGAGGTGGTCAGCGCCTACACCCTGCTGGTCGGCGACGTCCAGGGCGGCCCGCCCACGGTGAGCGTCCACACCACGGCCGACGACGCCTGGCGGGCGCTCGATCGTGAGGTGCGGGAGCGCTGCGGGATGCGTCCGCGGCCGCGTCGCCGCACGAACGAGGAGGCCGCCACCCGCTTCGCCAACGCCTGGCGGGCGGGCGACCCGGAGAGCCGCTTCTGGAACATCACCGTGCACCGCCTCCCGGTGCCGATGCCGGAGATCGCCCGGTCGGCAGGCGGCTACGCAACCCCGTCGAGAACGTAGTTGCGGTGATCCACAGGCCCTGTGGATCACCGTAGGTACCTTCTCGACGGAAACCGGTTGGCGGCTTCGGCAGGATGATCGGGGTGCCTGCCCTTCCGATGCCGTCCCGCCTTGCCGAGTCCGTCGCCGAGAGCGGGCCGCAGCGGCGCCGGGAGTGGTTCGCCCGCCTCCCGGAGATCGTCCCCGCGCTGGCCGAGCGCTGGTCGCTGACGCTGGAGGCGCCCTACCAACCGGGTGGCGAGGTGTCGTGGGTGGCGCCGGCACGCACCGCCGACGGGCGGGACGTGGTGCTCAAGGCGGGGTGGCGCCACCCCGATTCCGAGCACGAGGCGGCCGGGCTGCGGTTCTGGGGCGGCCGCGGCGCCATCGAGGTGTTCGACGAGCACGTCGACGACACGACCATCGCTTCGCTGCTGGAGCGGTGCCCCGGCCCGACCCTCGGCGAGGTCCACCGCGACCAGGACACCCGGGACCGGGTGGTGGCGCGGCTGCTGACGCAGCTCTGGGCGGAGCCGACGCCGGACCTGCCGTTCCGCTCGCTCGTGCAGATGTGTGATGCGTGGGCCGACGAGTTCGACGAGCGCTACGCCGACGAGCCCGACGCGCTCGACCCCGGGCTCGCGAAGGCGGGCATGGAGCTCTACCGCGGCCTGCCGCGCGAGTCCTGCCCGCAGCTGGTGCTGGTCACCGACCTGCACGTCGGCAACGTGCTGGCGGCCGAGCGCGAGCCGTGGCTGCTGATCGACCCGAAGCCGCACGTCGGGGACCCCTGCTACGACGTGTTGCAGCACGTCCTCAACGACGACGTGCTCGCCGACCCGGTGGCCAGGGCCTACCGGATGGCCGAGCTCGCCGGCCTGGATCGCGAGCGCGTCCGGCTGTGGCTGTTCGCCCGGCTGGTGCAGGAGTGCGTCGAGCAGCCCCGGTTCCGCGCGGCGGTCCCGCTGATCGCGCCCTGACCCGACCTACGGGTTGTCGGGGAGGTAGCTGCGCAACCGCTCCAGCAGCTCCTCCACCCCGAGCCCGGACGGCAGCGGTGTGCCGGTGAGCGTGCGCAGGTACAGCCCGTCCCCGATGAGCTGGGCGATCCAGGCGAGCACCGGGTCGCCCAGTTCCGAGCTCAGCGCGGCGTACGCGTCGGCGTCGACGACGGCGAGCGCGTCGCGCACGGCCTGGCCGGTTGTGGTGCTGTCGGCCAGGCGCAGCACCGCGAGGTAGGTGCGCGTGATGCCGCCGGGCACGTTGCCGCCCGGCGCCGACGTGCGCAGGTAGTAGGCGACCGGCCCGTCCGGTGCTGCACGGATGGCGTCGGCATCGGCGGCACTGCGCTCCCGCAGCCGATCGCGCAGCCCGCCGGCGAGCGCGTCCTTCGAGGCGAAGTGGTAGAGCAGCCCGCCCTTGGAGACCTTGGCCGCAGCGGCCACCGCGTCGAGCGTGGCTGCCGCCGGACCGTGGTCGATGAGGAGCGTCTCGTAGGCGTCCAGCACGCGGTCCCGAGCGCTTCCCATCGGGGGAGTCTAGGCGCCGGCGCGGGGTCGGGTGGGCTTCGCCACGTCAAATCCAGGACAGGGAATTTCGATCGATACTGTACCGTCTAGACGGTATATATCTGCTGATGAGGAAGTCATGACTGTCACCACCCCGGCCAGACGGCCACTCGTTCCGCCGCGCGCGGGGCGCCGCGAGTGGATCGGGCTCGCCGTCCTGTTCCTGCCGACACTGCTCGCCGCCACCGACACCACGGTGCTCGGCTTCGCGCTGCCGGCGATCAGCGCTGCCCTCGCGCCGTCGGGGACGCAGCTGCTCTGGATCGTCGACGTCTACCCGCTGGTGCTCGCCGGACTGCTGGTCACGATGGGCACGCTCGGCGACCGCATCGGCCGGCGTCGAACGCTGCTCATCGGCGTCGCCGGGTTCGGGGCCGTGTCGCTCGGCGCGGCCTTCGCGACCGACCCCACGCAGCTGATCGCCGCTCGCGCCCTGCTCGGGTTCTTCGGCGCGATGCTGATGCCGGCCACGCTGGCCCTGCTGCGCACCCTCTTCCGGGACGCCGCGCAGCGCCGGCTGGCCGTCGCGATCTGGGCCACCGGGTTCGCCGCGGGCGCCGCGCTCGGGCCGATCCTCGGCGGCCTGCTGTTGGAGCACTTCAGCTGGGGTGCCGTCTTTCTCGTCAACGTGCCGGCAATGATCGTCCTGCTGGTGGTGGCGCGGCCCGTGCTGCCCGAGTCGCGGATGGCCCAGCCGGGACGGCTCGACCTGGCAGGCGTGGCGCTGTCGCTGCTGGCGATGGTCCCGACCGTGCTGGCGATCAAGCTGATCGGCCACGACGGCATCACCGCGACGGCCGTGCTGGCGCTGCTGGTCGGTGCGGGGTCCGGCGTGCTGTTCGTGCGCCGGGCCAGTGCCCGGCTGGCGGCGGGCGAGCAACCGCTGCTCGACGTGACGCTGTTCGCCTCACCGGTGCTGCGCCTGTCGGCGCTGGCCAACGCCGGCACCATGTTCGCGCTCACCGGCCTGCTGTTCTTCGCCGCCCAGTACCTGATGCTGGTGGTCGGGCTCGGCCCGTTCGACGCAGGGCTGGTGCTCGTTCCCGGCTTCGTGACGACGATGCTGGCCGGGCTCGTCGCGGCGCGGCTGGCGCGCCACTTCCCGCTCCGGGTACTCGTGCCGGGCGGGTTGCTGCTGGCCGCGAGCGGCTACCTGCTCTGCTTCGCGCTGGGCGGGGACCTCGCCGTCGTGCGGCTGGGCATCGCCGCCGTGCTGGTGGGTGGCGGGATCGGTCTCTCCGAGACGATCACCAACGACGCCATCCTCGCCGCCGCTCCGGCAGATCGGGCGGGGTCGGCAGCCGCGGTGTCGGAGACGGCGTACGAGATCGGCGCGGTGCTGGGTACCGCGGTGCTCGGCAGCGTCCTCGGCGCGGTGTACCGGGGCACGATGGACGTGTCGAGCTCGGTCGGCACGGCCTACGCGGATGCGGCCAACGAGACGCTCGGCGGTGCGGTCGCGGTCGCCGGGCAGATGCCGGCGCTGGAGTCGCGCTACGTGCTGGCGACGGCCCGCGACGCGTTCGGCGTCGCGCTGGACGCCACGTCCGTGGTCGGTGCGCTGGTGCTCGTCACCATCGCGGTGGTGGTGGTGCTCGGCCTGCGCCCCCGACGCTGAGGTCAGGCCGGTCGCAGTGACGCCAGCACCCCGTCGACGGTCTGCTCGACGAGCCGGGCGTCGAGTGGCAGGTGCCGGAACAGCGCGCGGAAGTACAGCGGTGCCGCGAGGGCGTCGAGCACGAAGTCCATGTCGAAGTCGGCGTGGATCTCACCGCGGGCCTGCGCGGCGCGCAACGTCGTCGCGGTGGTGGCCCGGCGCGGGTGGAACACCGTGGCCAGGAAGTCGGCTGTCAGCTCGGCGTCCTGCCCGAGGTCGGCGACGAGTGCGGGCAGGACGGTGCCCAGCGAGGTGCCGTCGAACGCGGTGACCAGCGTGCCGATGCCCGCGATGAGGTCGGCGCGCAGATCGCCGGTGTCGGGTGTGGGATCGAGCCCGACGCCTGCCGCGATCGCGGCGACCACCAGGTGCCGCTTCGACGGCCAGCGGCGGTAGATCGCGGGCCGGTGCACGCCGGCGCGGGTGGCGACCCCGCCGATCGACAGCTCGGCGTAGCCGACCTCGCCGAGCAGCTGCACGGTGGCGTGCAGCACGTCGGCGTCGATCCGGTCGTCACGGGTGCGTGGCACGGCGAGCGCTCAGAAGACCGGCTTGGGCATGAGCACCACGCGCCAGCCGTCGGGATCCTCGAAGGTGAACCCGCCGTTGTCGGTCCAGTAGGGGTTCTCCGGCTCGACGGGTTCGTGCCCGGCGGTGCCGAGCCGCTCCATCACGTCGTACATGGCGCCCGTACCGGCGAAGTACAGCACCAGCAGGTTGTCCTTCGACGGTGCCGCGCCCGGGCTGCCGTCGACGTGGGTGGTGAACTCGAGGTGGTGGTCGGTGCCGGGCAGCCCGAGCATCACGCCGTCGTAGCCGGCGTGACCGTCGAAGCGGTGGAGCTCCGGCAGCCCGAGCAGGTCGCGGTAGAAGGCGACGACCTCGGTGAGCTGGTCGGTCGGACGGCCGATGCGGACCTGGACGACCGGGAGCGTCTCCGGCCATGCGGCGGTGGTCATGGCGATAACAGTACAGTACGAACCGTATTCATCAGAACGCGCTGATCACCTGCGCCATGCGACCCAGCGGCTCGGCGTCGACGAGATCTGGCAGCCGCACCACCACCTCCGCGACGCCCGCGTCGGCGAGCTCCCGGAACCGGCCGATCTGGTCCTCGACGGTGCCGGCGTGGCACTGAGCGGCGAAGCGGGCCGGATCGGCACCACGCGGGCGCAGCCGCTCGACCAGCGCGTCGACGCCTGCGGGGTCGCTGCCGACCAGTGCGGTCGTGAGGTGCGAGAGCTCCACCGCGCGCCCCGTCACGCGGCAGTGCTCACGCAGCACGGCGGCCTTGCGCGCCACGGTCGCGAGGTCGCCCAGGACATTGGCCGCGTCCGCGTAGCGGGCGGCCAGCCGCAGCGTCCGCCGTTCCCCGCCACCGCCGAGCACGATCGGGACGTGCTCCTGCAGCGGCCGCGGGTAGCAGGCCGTGTCCGGCAGGTCCAGCACCGTGCCGTGGAACGGCTTGCCGCCAGGGCCCCAGAGCTGCGGCAGCGCGGCGAGGGCGTCCTCCAGCAGCGCGTAGCGCCGCGCGACCGGCGGGAACTCCCAGCCGTACGCGGCGTGCTCCGCGGCGAACCACCCCAGCCCGAGCCCGCAGACGGCCCGGCCGCCGCTGAGCACGTCGAGGGTGGCCACGATCTTCGCGAGGTGCCCGGTGTTGCGGTACGTGACGCCGGTGACGAGCGTGCCGAGGCGTACCCGCTCGGTGCAGGCCGCGAGCCACGCGAGCGTCGTCCAGCTCTCCAGGAAGTCGTCCCAGGCGCGCCCGACCTGCGGGATCTGCCGGAAGTGGTCCATCACGTAGATCGCGTCGAAGCCGGCGGCCTCGGCGCCCGTCGCGATCTCGCGCAGTCGCGGGGCGAGCGTCGCCGCACCGCCGGGGAAGGTCGAGAGGTGCAGCGCGAACCGCAGCCCGACGGGCCGTTCCCGCTGGCGGACGGCGGCGTCGGTGGCCGTGGCGAAGGCGGGCGCCAGCACCCGCACCGGCTCGGGCTCGATCAGCAGGTCGAACCCCTCGCCCGCGAGCGCGTCGCGAACACCGGGCCAGGCGCGCAGCTGCGCGGTCAGTACGGCGGCCGGCACGGGGTGGGGACGGGCGCGGTTGCGGGCGCGCACCTGCGCCGCGGGCGCGTCGAACGCGACGGCGACACAGGCCATGCGGTGGGTGCGGGCGAGCACTCGCCAGCCCTCGCGACGGGCGGCGTCCAGGCCCGTCGTGTCGATCACGGTGGTGAGGCCGCGGGCCGCCCGCCTCACGACGATCTCCTCGAGCAGGGCGAACGCGTCCGCGCTGGCGGTGATGTCGTCCTCGCCGGATCCGACGACGGCGCGCAGCCGGTCGCTCGACACGATCGCGTCGGCGGGGAACTGTGCGGCGGCCCAGGTCGACTTGCCGGCGGCCGCGGGGCCGGCGAGCACCACGAGGCACGGCGAGGGCAGCCGGAGCGTCATGCCCGGATTCTGGCCCCTACCGGCGTCAGGCGGGCCGGGTGAGCGCCCGCGCGCTGATCTGCTGCTCGGCCAGCCGCTCCTGCACGTGCTCGGCCACCTGGTCGGCACGGCGGCGCTCGCGCACGCGGATGAGCACGAGCATCGAGATGCCGTAGGCCGCGCCGAGCACCAGCAGCACGACACCCAGCTTGGCGACGAGCGTCTGCACCACGATGCCGGTGTCGAACGGGATCACCGAGATCACCGCCAGCACCCCGAGCGTGACGAGGTGGAAGAGCACCGACAGCAGCAGATTGACCGACCTGGCGACCGAACTGTCGGCGAACACCTCCTGCAGGAACGGCTGGCCCGCGGTGAGCAGCAGATGGCCGACACCGAACGTCAGCCCGATCGAGATGGCGAGGAGCAGCAGGTACTGGGCGGTGTCGGTCATCGGGTCCTCCCCCGTGGCATGTTCAGTTGAACACGTTCAAAACCTTACGCTCCGCCGCGTCGACGGGCCAGAGCCGCAGTACGGTTCGTGACGTGACCCTCATCGATCCCGCCAGCACCGCAGGCCGGGCCGCCGAGCTGCTGCGGCTGCACACCGACCCGGAGCTCCTCGTGCTCGTCAACGTCTGGGACGTCGCTTCGGCGCGCGTCGTCGCGGCCGGTCCCGGCTGCCGCGCGCTCGCCACGGCCAGCCACTCGATCGCGGCCACGCTCGGCTACCGCGACGGTGAGCACATCCCCGTCGATCTGATGATCGACATGGTCGGGCGGATCGTCGCCGCTGTCGACGTGCCCGTCACGGCAGACCTCGAAGCGGGGTACGGCGATGCGGGTGAGACGGTGCGCCGGGCCATCGCGGTCGGCGTGGTCGGCGCCAACATCGAGGACCAGATGAAGCCGTTGCCCGATGCGGTCGCCGCGGTGACCGCCGTGGTGGCCGCGGGCGCCGCCGAGGGCGTGCCGTTCGTGCTCAACGCCCGCACCGACGCCTTCATCCGGGCCGCTGACCGCGACCCCGCCGCGGTGCTCGCCGACGCGATCGAGCGCGGGCGGGCGTTCCTCGACGCCGGTGCCTCCTGCGTCTTCGTCCCGGGGGCGCTCGACGAGCCGACGGTCGAGGCGCTGGTCGCCGGCATCGGGGAGCGCAAGGTCAGCGTCATCGGTGGCCCCGGCCGCATCCCGCCCGACCGGCTGGCCGGCCTCGGGGTGGCCCGGTTGTCGTACGGGCCGTGGTCGCAGCGAGCGGTGCTCACCCGGCTGGCCGAGCTGGCGCAGGATCTGCACGCTTGCGGTGGGTTCCCCGAGGGTGTGCAAGTGCTGAACTGAGCGCCTCGAGCACCACCGATCGACCCTGGTCGACGCGGCGGGCACCACCCGGCATCGGGTGTGTCCGCCGTCTCCATTTCCGGTTCGTCACGACCACTTCACGAACACATGTCAGGGTCCCCGGAATAGGTGGTGCGAAACACCTTCTCGACCTTCTGAATCGATTACATGATCGGTCTTGTGAGTCAATCGACAGGTGCCAGCGGTGGGGGAAACCAGACACCGGCGGTACCGTCGGTGTTCACCAATCCCACCCCTGCACCCGACCGGCGAAGGTCGGGTGTAAGCGGCATTCCCGGGTTCCGGGCTAGGAGCGAGGACACACATGACAGCAGCGACCGTGCCAGGGATCGACGAAGCGCCCACCGGGAACGTCAGGCTGCTGTCCTGGGTCCGTGAGATCGCCGAGCTGACCACCCCGGACCGGGTCGTGTGGTGCGATGGATCCGACGAGGAGTGGGATCGCGTCACGTCGCAGCTGGTGGCCGCGGGCACGTTCGTGAAGCTCAACGAGGAGAAGAAACCGAACTCCTTCTGGGCCGCTTCCGACCCCGACGACGTCGCGCGCGTCGAGGAGCGCACCTACATCTGTTCGGCCGAGGAGGTCGGCGCCGGGCCCACCAACAACTGGATGGATCCGGCCGAGATGAAGGCCATCATGACCGACCTGTACCGCGGGTGCATGCGCGGTCGGACGATGTACGTCATTCCGTTCTGCATGGGTCCGCTCGACGCCGATCAGCCGTTCCTGGGAGTCGAGATCACCGACTCCGAGTACGTCGTGGCATCGATGCGGATCATGACCCGCATCGGCGCGCGGGTCCTGCCGCTGTTCGACGGCCCGGCCGGTGACCGGTTCGTCCCGGCGCTGCACTCGGTGGGTGCCCCGCTCGAGCCCGGCGAGTCCGATGTCGCGTGGCCCTGCAGCGACACCAAGTACATCACCCACTTCCCGGAGACCCGGGAGATCTGGAGCTACGGCTCCGGCTACGGCGGCAACGCGCTGCTGGGCAAGAAGTGCTACGCGCTGCGCATCGCCTCGGCGATGGCCCATGACGAGGGCTGGCTGGCCGAGCACATGCTGATCCTCAAACTGATCAGCCCCGAGGACAAGGCCTACTACGTGGCGGCGGCGTTCCCGTCGGCCTGTGGCAAGACCAACCTCGCGATGCTGCAGCCGACGATCCCCGGCTGGCGCGCCGAGACCGTCGGTGATGACATCGCCTGGATGCGCTTCGGCCCCGACGGCCGGCTCTACGCCGTCAACCCGGAGTACGGCTTCTTCGGTGTCGCTCCCGGCACCAACTGGAAGACCAACCCCAACGCGATGCGCACCATCGACCAGGGCAACTCGCTGTTCACCAACGTCGCGCTGACCGATGACGGTGACATCTGGTGGGAGGGCCTGGAGGGCGACCCCCAGCACCTGACGTCGTGGACGGGCAAGGACTGGACGCCCGACTCCGAGTTCGACGCGGCGCACCCCAACTCGCGCTACACCACGCCCATCTCGCAGTGCCCCGTCGTGGCGCCCGAGTGGGAGGACCCGCAGGGCGTGCCGATCTCGGCGATCCTGTTCGGCGGGCGCCGCAAGACCACCGTCCCGCTGGTCACCGAGTCGCGCGACTGGCAGCACGGCACCTTCATGGGCGCCACGATGTCGAGCGAGAAGACCGCTGCCGCCACCGGTGGCCTCGGCCAGGTCCGCCGCGACCCGATGGCGATGCTGCCGTTCCTCGGCTACAACGCCGGTGACTACTTCCAGCACTGGGTCAACGTCGGCAAGGGTGCCGACGCCGACAAGCTGCCCAAGATCTTCTACGTCAACTGGTTCCGCCGCGGCGACGAGGGCCAGTTCCTGTGGCCCGGGTTCGGTGAGAACAGCCGCGTGCTCAAGTGGTGCATCGAGCGCATGGAGGGCAAGGCCGCCGCCGTCGAGACCGCCATCGGCTACGTCCCGACGTCCGACCAGATCGATCTCGAGGGCCTCGACGCCACCGTCAGCGACATCGACGCCGCGCTGGCCGTCGACGTCGAGGAGTGGAAGGCGGAGATCCCGCTCATCGAGGAGTGGTTCGACAAGATCGGCGAGAAGCTGCCCACGTCGATGCGCGACGAGCTCGAGGCGCTGAAGCTGCGCCTGGGGGCCTGATCACACCGCTTCGACGACGCTGCTGACGGCGCGCCCGGCCCCGGCCGGGCGCGCCGTTCCGCGTCGGTTCCGCGCCGTTCCTCCAGCCCTGTTCACGACTCGTGAACAGGGCTGAAGTCGTGATCGCAGCGTTGCACGGGAACGGCACCCAATCCGGTCCGGATCCACTTACGATGCCGCGAGCCCACGATCACCTGCGAGCGGACCCGGGAGCCCGAATGTCAGAGAAGACGCCGATCCGGCGCGGCGGGAACGGCCTGCGCTGGAGCGCGTGGAACCTGTTGCTGCTCGTGCCGTTCCTGATGCTCGTGACGCCGTGGTTCAACTCGGTCGAGCCGCGGCTGTTCGGGATGCCGTTCTTCTACTGGTTCCAGTTCGCCTGGGTGCCGGTGGGTGTCGTGTGCGTCGCGCTCGTGTTCGTGATGACCCGGGATCGGGCTCCCGCGGCAGGCGCCGACGGTGCGGAGGACGGACGATGATCCAGTGGCCTGAGCTCATCGTCTTCGCGGTGCTGTTCCTCGCGGTCAGCATCATGGGGTTCCTCGCCGCGCGCTGGCAGCGCGGCTCCTCGCTCGAGCACCTGGACGAGTGGGGTCTCGGCGGCCGCAAGTTCGGGTCGTGGATCACCTGGTTCCTGGTCGGCGGTGACCTCTACACGGCGTACACGTTCGTCGCCGTGCCGGCGCTGCTGTTCGGCGCGGGGGCCGTCGGCTTCTACGCGCTGCCCTACACCGTGGTGCTCTACCCGCTGGTGTTCCTGCCGGTGCTGCGGCTCTGGTCGGTCTCCCGCGTGCACGGCTACGTCACCCCGGCCGACTTCGTGCGCGGCCGCTACGGCTCGCCGACCCTCGCGCTGATCATCGCGATCACCGGGCTGGTGGCGACGATGCCCTACATCGCGCTGCAGCTCGTGGGGCTCGAGGCCGTGCTGCGCACCATGGGCCTCAACGCCTCGGGCATCGGCGGGCACCTGCCGCTGCTGATCGCGTTCGTGATCCTGGCGGTCTACACGTACCAGTCCGGCCTGCGCGCGCCCGCGCTGATCGCGTTCGTCAAGGACATCCTGATCTACATCGTGATCCTGGTCGCGGTGATCTACCTGCCGTCCACCCTCGGTGGCTGGGAGGCGATCTTCGGCAAGGCCGCCGAGAAGATGGCGCAGGTCAACCCCACCACCAACGCGCCCAACGGCTCGATCCTGCTCACGGCCAACAACCAGCTGCAGTACATCACCCTGGCGCTCGGCTCGGCGCTGGCGCTGTTCCTCTACCCGCACTCGGTCACCGGCATCCTGGCCTCGCGGGGCCGCAACGTGATCAAGCGCAACATGATGGCGCTGCCGGCGTACTCGCTGCTGCTGGGCCTGCTCGCGCTGCTGGGCTACGTGGCGATCGCCGCGGGGGTCAAGCCCATCACGAACAACGCCACGGGCCGCCCGGACACCAACACGATCATCCCGGTGCTGTTCGACAACCAGTTCGGATCCGTCTTCGCCGGCATCGCGTTCGCCGCGATCGGCATCGGCGCGCTCGTGCCCGCCGCGATCATGTCGATCGCCGCGGCCAACCTGTGGACCCGCAACATCTACAAGGAGTACCTCAAGCGCGACGCCACCCCCAAGCAGGAGGCGCAGCAGGCCAAGCTCGCGTCGCTCGTGGTCAAGTTCGGCGCGGTGCTGTTCATCCTGCTGATCGACCCGCAGTTCTCCATCGACCTGCAGCTGATCGGCGGCGTGATCATCCTGCAGACGCTGCCGGCCGTCGCCATCGCGCTCTACACGCGCTGGCTGCACCGCTGGGCACTCGTCGCGGGCTGGGCGATCGGCCTGGGCTACGGGCTCTACCTGCTCTACCTCATCCCGAACCCGGCCAGCGGCAAGCTGCACTTCGGTGGCTCGGCGCTGGCGCTGGACAAGCTCACGGTGTTCGGCTGGCACCCGTTCGCCGGGTCCACGGTGCAGATCTACGTCGGGTTCGTGGCGCTGGTGCTGAACCTGGTGGTGGCCGTGATCGTCACGCTGGCGCTGCGCGCGGGCAAGGTCGCCGAGGGCGTCGACGCGACGCAGCCGTCGGACTACCACGCCGATGAGGGCTCGGCGGAGCTGAAGGTGATCGGCATGGAGGACGGCGTGGTGGTCGCCAAGGACGCGTAGCCCTGTGACGGAGCGGGGTGGGCGCGCGTCACACGGGAATTTCGACCGTTCACCGTCGTGTAGCGCCCGCTCATCGATGGAGTGATCAACGTCGGCGTGTCACGAGACGTTCGGACCTTGCTCCACTCGCAAGGATGACCGTTCACTCGATCAGGTGACCAGATGCCGCGCAGGGTCACCACTTCGGCGCCTGATCATTGCCGGGAGCAGGGGCGGCAGTGCAACATTTTGTAGATGCCCGCGATACGTAGGGTGACCGTCGCCGCATGGCGCCGGGCCGTCGGAGGTGACCAGGGTGCTGGATGTTGGGTCCTCGGCTTCCGCCGAGAACGGTGAGGACGACCTGGCCATCTTCGTCGACCGGCTCGCCGCAGCAGGTTCGGACGAGTCGACCGCCGCCGCGAAGGCACAGGTCCGAGGCGCGATCGTGGCCGGCTACTCACCGCCGGGGCTGCGCCGCCTCGCCGAGGCGCTCGCGGCGTCGGTCTCCGAGTTGCCGCCCGCGCCACGGCGCCCGGTGGAGGATGCCGGCTCGGTCGTCGGCGCCATGCGGAGCAACCCGCTCGTCGTGCTCGAGGAGTTCGACGTCGACGCCGTCGCCGCCACCGTGGCGGCGCTGCTGGCCGACGGGCGGCGCGTGGTGCTCACCGCCCCCGCCCCCGCCCCGCTGGCCGCCGTGCGCAACGCGCTCCCCGTCGAGGCCGCCGAGCTCGCCGTCGACGCCTTCCCCGCGCTGCCGCCCGCCGAGCTCCGGGAGCTGCGCAGGCTGCTCGCCACCTCCACCCCCGCCCGCCGGGAACGTCCCGCGCAGCAGTTCCCGGCGCCGGCCGCGCTGCCGCCCTGTGCCGATGTCGAGGCGTGGGGCGCGCGTGCCGCGCACTCCCAGCAGGGCGGGCCCGCCGCCGGGATGATCCCGGCGCTGCTCGCCGAGCTGGATCCGATGCGTCGCGACGCCGTCACCTCCGTCGCGCAGTGCGTCGGCCGCTCGTTGAGCGCCATGCAGGCGGGCGGCGACATCCCCTGGGCGTGGATGCTGCTCTCGGATCTGATCTACGGTCGCCACAAGCCGGTGTTCGACCGCATGCTCGAGGACACCGCCCAGGCCGTGGCCGCGCTCGAACGCTCCCGGCAGGCCCCGGTCGCCGAGGTCACCGGCCCGTTGCCACCCGGTGCCGTCGACATCCTGCGCCGCTACCGCGATTTCCTCGACGCCGGAGGCCGCTCCCGGGCCTACTTCCGCTCTCCCGCTCAGCGCGAGGTGCAGCCGGTGCTGCGGCTCGTCCGGGTCAACGGCCGGGTGCCGGAGACCGAGGCGCAGGTCCGTCGCATGATCGAGCACCTCGAGCTCGGTCAGCGCCTCGGCCGCATCGACGGCGGCTGCGCCGAGATCGGCATCGCACCACCGCGCGACGAGTCCGAGCTGGTCACGCTGGCCGACACGCTGCTCAAGGTCGCTGCCGCGGCCCGCTCCGTCGGGGCGCTGCGCCACGACGTGCTGTTCATCGCGCCGTCGTCACCGCTGTCGGTACCCGACGTCGAGACCGCCGAGGAAGTGGCCCGCGCCATCCTCGACTACGCCGAGCACGGCTCGGCCGACGAGGCCCGCACGCGGCTGGGCCAGATGGCCGACCACCTCGCGGCCGCGGTCACGGGCAACGCCGCCGTCGAGCACCTCGATGCCGTCGCCGCGCTGCGCGCCGGTGACGCCCGCGGCTACGCCGCCGCCGTCGACGCGCTGGAGTCAGCCCGCGGCGAGGCGTACGAGGAGCACCGCAAGATCGAGCTGCTGCGCCGTCTCGGCGAGGGCTCGCCACGGCTGGCGGCCGCGCTGTCGGTGCCCGGTGAGGTGACGGTGCCCGGCCACGCCTGCTTCGTGGCGATGGACGCACTTCTCACCACCCTCCCGCCGCCCGACAGCGCCGATGTCGTGCTCGTGCTCGGCGCGGCCGACCTCGGTGTGGAGCGCCTGCTGCTCACGGCCGTGGCGCCCCGGATGATCGCGGTGGTGGGTCCCGGCGACGACCAGGAGAGCTCGCCCAGCCTGCTCAGCGTGCTGCAGCGGGCCAGCGCGCTGGTGATCCGCGGCCGCACGGCCGCTGCGGGTGGCCGGGTCGTGCGGATGGAACCGCGTCCGACCAGCGTGCCGGCAGCAGGCACCTGAGCGCCTCCTGGCTAGTCGGCGCGGATGCTGTCGAGGAGCGTGATCGGGTCCTCGCCGGCCGCCTCGGTGGGCCGCCACGACCTGCCGTCACCAGACCTGCGGTAGAGCACCCAGCGCCCGGACGTCGCGTCCTCCCGGCGCAGCTGCACCACCGGTGTGGCCGACCACGCCATGTCGAGCTCGGGGTAGGTGGGCGGCCTGCGATCGAGGATCGTCACCTCGTCGCCCTGGATCGCGAAGCCGATCTGGCGACGTTCCCGCTCGCCGTCCGGCACCCGGGCGGCGCACCACCTCGACAGGCGTTGTCGTGTCTCCTCGGGCACAGCCATAGGAGAATGGTGCAGGGTCGGCGGCCACCCGTCGACAGCCATCAGTGGAGGGAACAGGCGATGACCGAGCACGAGGTGAGCCGGTTCGGCCACGTCGAACTGGCCGACATGCCCGAGGACCTGCGAACGCGGATCGGCGCGGTCGCGGAGAAGTCGGGATTCGTGCCCAATGTGTTCCGCGCGATCGCGCACCGGCCCGCGGAGCTGCGGGCGTTCCTCGACTACCACGACGCGCTGATGGAGAAGTCCGACGGCCTGAGCAAGGCCGAGCGGGAGCTGGTGGTGGTGGCGACGTCCGGGGCCAACCACTGCACGTACTGCATCGTGGCGCACGGCGCGATCCTGCGCGTGCGGACGAAGGACCCCGAGATCGCCGACAAGGTCGCCACGAACCCGTGGGGTGTGGAGCTGAGCCCGCGGGAGCGGGCCATCGTCGACCTGGCGCTGCTCATCGCCACCGACTCCGCGGCGCTGACCGAGGCGGAGCTCGACGACGCGCGCATGGCGGGGCTGACCGAGGACGAGATCTGGGACGTCGGGGCCATCACCGCGCTGTTCGCGATGTCCAACCGGCTCGCCCACCTCACCGCGCTGCGGCCCAACCCGGAGTTCTTCCTCATGGGCCGCCTCCCGCGGGGCTGAGACGTGCCCCGGCGCAACCGGGTGGACCCGTCCGGCGACCTGCACGCCGTGGCCCAGCGCGGGCTGTTCACGGGCAACCGCGGCTGCCTGGTGGACGACACCGAGCAGGTGGTGCGCCACCACCGCGGCAACCTGTGGATCACCTGCGTGCTGGAGTACGGCGAGCGGCGCGTCGGGCTCGCCCGGCCCGACCGGTGGACGCCGATCTTCTTCCTCGACGACGCCGTCGCGCTCGCCGCGGGCCACCGCCCCTGCGGGGAGTGCCGGTGGCGCGCCTACCTCGCCTACCGCGACGCCGTGTCGGTCGCAACGGGCACGCAGATGCGGGCGGGAGAGCTCAACCGGCTGCTGGCGACCGAGCGGCTGCGGCGTGGTCACGGCGTGGCGCGTGCCGCCGACCGGCGCACCTGGACCGCGCCCGCCACGCAGCTCCCCGACGGCACCGTGGTGCGCACCGACGGTCCCCGGCTGGTGCTCGGTGGCGCGCTGCACGCGTTCGCGTTCGACGGGTGGCACTCCCCCGCGCCGCTGCCCGACGGCCCGGTGACGGTGCTGACCCCGCCCACCTCGGTGGCGGCGCTGCGCCACGGCTTCCGGCCGGTCCTGCATCCGACGGCCCAGAATTCCGCTGGACGCGACCAGCCCGACGTCGCACACGTTCACCAGTCCTCGCACACTCCCTAATGCATGCGAGGACCTGAGGGGGTGTGCGACGTCAGAGCACCTTCGACAGGAACGCCTTCGTCCGCGACTCCCGGGGGTTGGTGAGCACCTCGCGCGGGTGGCCGGCCTCCACGATCTTGCCGCCGTCCATGAAGACGAGCGTGTCGCCGACCTCGCGGGCGAAGCCCATCTCGTGGGTGACCACCACCATCGTCATGCCGTCGCGGGCCAGCCCGCGCATCACGTCGAGGACCTCGCCGACGAGCTCGGGGTCCAGCGCTGAGGTCGGCTCGTCGAAGAGCATCAGCCGCGGCTCCATCGCGAGCGCCCGCGCGATGGCCACCCGCTGCTGCTGGCCGCCGGAGAGCTGGGCCGGGTAGGAGTCGTACTTCTCGCCCAGCCCGACCCGGTCGAGCAGCTCGCAGGCACGTGTGCGAGCCGCGGCCTTGGCCGTGCCGCGCACCGTGCGGGGCGCCTCCATGACGTTCTCGGCGGCCGTCATGTGCGGGAACAGGTTGAACCGCTGGAACACCATCCCGATGTCGCGTCGTTGCCGGGCGACCTCGGACTCGCGCAGCTCATGGAGCCTGCCGCCGGTCTCGCGGTAGCCGATCAGCTCGCCGTTGACCCGCATCTCGCCGGCGTCGATGCGCTCCAGGTGGTTGATGCACCGCAGGAACGTCGACTTGCCCGAGCCGGACGGCCCGATCACGCAGGCCACCTCACCGGGCTGGACGGTGAGGTCGATCCCGCGCAGCACCTCGACGTGTCCGAAGCTCTTGTGGATGTCGACGGCCTCCACCATCGGAGTGCTCACGTCACCGCTCCGCCCTGCTCGGGCGACCGCCGGAACAGCCGCGACGTGGTGGCCGGCCCGCGATCGAAGCCCCGCCCGTAGCGCCGCTCGACGAAGCCCTGCCCGATCGACAGGATCGAGGTGAGCAGCAGGTACCAGGCCGCGGCGACGATGAGCAGCGGGATGGTCTGGAAGTTCACCGAGTAGATCCGCTGCACCGAGGTCAGCAGCTCGAAGTAGCCGATCACGACCACGAGCGACGTGGTCTTCAGCATGGAGATCGTCTCGTTGCCGGTCGGCGGGATGATCACCCGCATGGCCTGGGGCAGCACCACCCGGCGCAGCGTCTGCATGCGCGACATGCCCAGCGCCCCGGCCGCCTCGCTCTGACCCTCGTCCACCGACTGCAGGCCGCTGCGCACGATCTCCGCCATGTAGGCGGCCTCGTTGAGCCCGAGCCCGAGCAGGCACGCCGCGAAGGTGGTGATCAGCATGTTGGTGTCGGCCGAGACGAACTCGGGCCCGAACGGGATGCCCAGCGACAGCCGCGGGTACAGGGCGGACAGGAAGTTCCAGAACAGCAGCTGCGCGATCAGCGGCGTGCCGCGGAACAGCCAGATGTAGCCGGCGGCCACGCTCGTGAGCACCGGGTTCGGGGAGAGCCGCATGACGGCAAGCACGACGCCGCCGACCACGCCGATGATCATCGACAGCACGGTCAGCACCAACGTGTTGCTCAGGCCGTTGAGCACCGGGCCGGAGAACAGGTACTTCCCGACCACGTCCCAGCGGAAGCGCTCGTTCGTGATGACCGTGTGCACGAGCATCGCGGCGAGCACCGCGAAGACCGCGACGGCCACCCAGCGGCCCGGATGCCGCACCGGGACCGCCTTGATGGGTTCCCTGCGCGGCCCGTCCTTCTCGAACCGCACCGGCTCCGTCACGCCGTCAGCCGCCCTTGACCTCGGACGTCGGGATGGCGCCGATGGTCACGTTCCACTTCTTGAGGATGGCGCTGTAGGTCTTGTCGTCGATCAGCGACTGGATCGCGCCCTGGATGGCCTTGGCGTAGTCGCCCTGGTTCTTGGCGATCACGATGCCGTAGGGGGCGGTGGCGTAGGGCTGGCCGACCACCTCCACGGCGCCTTCGGTCGTGGTCACGGCGTACGCGGCGACGGGCGAGTCGGCGAGCATGCCGACGATGCGGCTCGACGTCAGCGCGAGCGTCACGTCGGTCTGCGCGGTGAGCTCGGTGACGGTGAGGGGCGGCTTGCCTGCCGCGGCGCACTTGGCGTTGCGGTCCGCGATCTCATCGGCCTGGGTGGTGCCGCTCTGAACCCCGATCGCCTTGCCGCACAGGTCGTCGACGGTGAGCTTGTCGGGGTTGCCCTTCTTCACCGCGAGGCTGGTGCCCGCCGTGAAGTAGCTGATCATGTCGACGGTCTTGACGCGCTCGTCGGTGACGCTGAACGACGAGATCCCGGCCTCGTACTTGGCGCCCTGGATGCCCGGGATGATGCCGGAGAACTGGCTGTTCTGGAACTCGGCGCCCAGCCCCAGCTTCGTGGCGACGGCCGTGGCGAGATCCACGTCCATGCCGATGATGGTGGTGCCGTTGGTGTCGGTGAACTCGTTGGGCGGGTACGACGCGTCGGTCCCGAACACGATCTTGCCGTCGGCCGAGACCGAGGGCGGCACCATCCCGGCGAGCTTGGCGTCCTTCGTGACCACCGGTGCCGCGGGTGCCCCGGTTGTCGGCGTGGCCGCGCCACCGCTCCCGTCTCCGCCGGCCCCGCACGCCGCGAGCGTGACGGTGAGCGCGGCCGCGGCGAGCGCGGCCGGTAGCGAACGGGTGGGGAATTGCACGGCGAACCTCCGAACTGGGTACAACGAGTACGCGGATGCTGCCATCCCGGCAGGCGATGAACACACCCCAATAGGGTCACCGTTGCATGACGTCACGCAGGGTGACGAGGGGATCGCGGTAGGCGTTGCAGTCGAACGGGACGTACCGGACGATGCACCGGCGGAACCACCCGGTGTGGTGTACGCGTTGACAGCAGGAGAAGCCGACCAGAGAGAAGGAACGACATGCCGATGATCAGGAAGCTCGCCACCCTCGCCGCCACCGCGGAGGCGGCTCGCCGCTACGCGAAGGCCAACCCGGAGAAGGCCGGGAAGTTCCTCGACCAGGCCGCCGCCTTCGTGGACAAGCAGACGAAGGGCAAGTTCCGCACCCAGATCGAGGGCGCCAAGCGCTCGGCCAAGGGTGCGGCCGGCATCCGCGAGGACCGGCCCTACGGCGCCGCCACCGACAACGGGCTCGCGAACGGCTCCACCAGCGCCCCGTCCGCGCTGTTCGAGCCGCCCGCCACCGGTCGCCCCGCCACGCACTGAGGCCGACAGCAACCCGGGCAGCAGGAGGACAACCCGGGCGCGGAGACGTGCCTCACAGCGGTGGCGTCGGGCCTTCTGTACGTTCGCCCGCGACGCTGCCGCCCGCCCACCTCCCCGTGCCAGGATGCACGCAAGTGCCGGTGCGTGAGCGACCCGAACCCGGGCGTCGCAACCGGACGAGCCCGCCCCGCAGCGGCCACGAACCGGCTGCGGGTCCCGAGCACGAGGAGGAACCGTGTCCAACCCGCAGGACTGGGCGCCACAACCGGCGGCGCCGCCCCTGATTCCCAGCCGGGAGCACGTGCTCGCCGGCCTGCACGCCACCGACGAGGGCGGGGCCGACCTGGTCCAGCTCCTCACCCCGGAGGGCGTGCGCGTCGGTGACCCGCGCTTCGACGCCTATGCCGCCGACGTCGATGTCCCGGCGCTGCAGGCGCTCTACCGCGACATGGTGCTGGTGCGCCGGTTCGACCGGGAGGGCAACGCGCTGCAGCGCCAGGGCCAGGTGGGCATCTGGATCCCGCTGCTGGGCCAGGAGGCTGCGCAGATCGGGGCCGGTCGGGCGCTGCAGCCGCAGGACATGGCGTTCCCGTCCTACCGGGAGCACGGGGTGGCGTGGACGCGCGGGATCGACCCGGTCGACCTGCTCGGGATCGTCCGCGGCACCGACCACGGATCGTGGGACTCGCAGGAGAAGCGGTTCCACTACTACACGATCGTCATCGGCAACCAGTGCCTCAACGCCACCGGGTACGCGATGGGCCAGAAGTTCGAGGGCAAGGTGGGTGACGGCGAGGACGCCGAGGCCACCATCTGCTTCTTCGGCGACGGCGCCACCAGCCAGGGCGACGTGCACGAGGGCTTCGTCTGGTCGGCCGTCTACGACGCTCCCGTCGTCTTCTACTGCCAGAACAACCAGTGGGCCATCTCCGAGCCCAACGAGCGCCAGACCCGCGTCCCGCTCTACAAGCGGGCGCAGGGCTACGGCTTCGACGGCATCCGGGTCGACGGCAACGACGTGCTGGCCTGCCTCGCGGTCACGCGCTGGGCGCTCGAGGAGTGCCGCACCGGCAACGGACCGGTGCTCATCGAGGCGTTCACCTACCGGATGGATGCCCACACCACGTCCGACGACCCGTCGCGCTACCGGCTCGCCGACGAGCTCGAGCTGTGGAAGCTGAAGGACCCCATCGAGCGGGTACGGGTGAACCTGGTGCGCGAGCACGGCGTCGAGCAGGAGTTCTTCGACGCCGTCCAGGCCGAGGCCGACGAGCTGGCCGCCCGGTTCCGCGAGCACTGCATGTCGATGCCCACGCCGCCTGCCGACCGGATCTTCTCCGAGGTCTACGCGGAGGGCTCACCCAACCTCGACGCCCAGCGCGAGGCGTTCCTCGCCTATCACGCGTCGTTCGAACCCGATGGATCGCTTGCGGGTCCGAGCATCGGAAGGGCATGAGGACATGACCAAGGCGACGATCGTGAAGGCGCTCAACGACGGACTGCGCGCCGCGATGGAGCGCGACCCGAAGGTGCTGGTCATGGGGGAGGACGTCGGCAAGCTCGGCGGCGTCTACCGCGTCACCGACGGCCTGTTCAAGGACTTCGGCGAGCAGCGCGTCCTGGACACGCCGCTCTCGGAGTCGGGCATCATCGGCACCGCCGTGGGGCTCGCCATCCGCGGCTTCCGGCCGGTCTGCGAGATCCAGTTCGACGGCTTCGTGTTCCCCGGCTACGACCAGATCGTGTCGCAGCTGGCCAAGCTGCACTTCCGCACCCAGGGCAAGGTCAAGATGCCGGTGGTGGTGCGCATCCCGTTCGGGGGTGGCATCGGCGCCGTCGAGCACCACAGCGAGTCGCCGGAGGCGCTGTTCACGCATGTCGCGGGCCTCAAGGTCGTGGCGTGCTCCAACGCGGAGGACGCCTACTGGATGATCCAGCAGGCCATCTCCTGTGACGATCCGGTGATCTTCTTCGAGCCGAAGCGGCGGTACTGGGAGAGGGCGGAGATCGACCCCGACGCCACCCCGCAGCCGCTGTTCACCTCCCGCGTCGTACGGCCGGGTTCCCGGCTCACGCTGGCCAGCTACGGCGCCCCGGTCAAGACGTGCCTGGACGCCGCGGAGGCGGCCGCCGCCGATGGCATCGACATCGAGGTGATCGACCTGCGCTCGCTGTCGCCGCTCGACCTCGGTCCGGTGTTCGCGTCGGTGCGGCGCACCGGGCACCTCGTCGTGGTCGCCGAGGCGCCACCCGAGACGTCGGTGGCGTCCGAGGTGGCGGCCAGGGTCCAGGAGGAGTGCTTCCACTCGCTGGAGGCGCCGGTACTGAAGGTCACGGGCTTCGACGTGCCGTACCCGCCGTCCAAGGTCGAGGAGCATTACCTCCCCGACCTGGACCGCATCCTCGACGGCGTCGACCGCTCGCTGGCGTGGTGAGCTGAGATGCGCAGAGAGTTCGGCATGCCCGACGTCGGTGAGGGGCTCACCGAGGCCGAGGTCGTCACCTGGATGGTCGCGCCCGGCGACACCGTTGCGGTCAACCAGATCTTCGCCGAGATCGAGACGGCCAAGGCGGCCGTCGAGCTGCCCAGCCCGTACGCGGGCACTGTCTCGGAACTGCTCGTGGAGCTCGGCCAGACCGTGGCCGTCGGCACCCCGATCATCGTCATCGAGACCGCGGAGGCCGGCGCGGCTCCGGCCGCACCTGCTCCCGCTGCTGCCCCCGCCGAGGAGAGCGCACCCGCGAACCTCGTCGGTTACGGCCCGCGACCCGGTTCCGTCACGCGTCGGGCCCGGAAGGGGGCGGCTCCCGCTGCCGCTCCGGTCCCGGCTCCGGCTCCCGTTCCGGCGCCCGCGCCGGTCCCGGTGCTGGTCCCCGCGGCCGCCAACGGCTCCGGTGGGCTGGTGCCACTCGCCAAACCACCGGTCCGCAAGCTGGCCAAGGACCTGGGGATCGACCTGCGGCAGGTCATCGGCACCGGCTCCGGTGGTGTGATCACGCGGGCGGACCTGGAGACGCATGCGGCACCGGCCGCGCCCCCCGCCGCGGTCACTGCCGCCGTCTCCGCACCGGGCGGGGAGCGCCGCGAGCCGATCCGCGGCATTCGCAAGGCCACGGCGGCCGCCGTGGTCAGCAGCGCGTTCACGGCCCCGCACGTCACGGAGTTCCTGGCCGTCGACGTCACGGAGACGATGGCGCTGCGCGACCGGCTCCGCGCCACCCGCGAGTACCGCGACGTGAAGCTCACGCCGCTGGCGTTCGTCGCGAAGGCGGTGTGCCTCGCGGCGCGACGCACGCCGTCGGTCAACGCTCGCTGGGACGAAGCCGCAGGCGAGATCGTCTACTACGACCGGGTGCAGCTGGGGATCGCGGCGGCCACCCCGCGCGGGTTGATCGTGCCCAAGGTGCGAGACGCCGACACGCTGACGCTGCGTGAGCTGGCGGTGGGCCTCGGGGAGCTGACGGCCACCGCGCGGTCGGGGAAGACGCCACCTGCCGATCTCGTCGGGGGCACCTTCACCATCACCAACATCGGGGTCTTCGGCATCGACACCGGCACGCCGATCCTCAACCCCGGTGAGGCGGCGATCCTCGCGGTCGGGGCCATCAAGCCGACGCCGTGGGTCGTCGACGGCGAGCTGGCCGTGCGCACGGTGTGCCAGCTGTCGCTGTCGTTCGACCACCGGCTCGTCGACGGCGAGCAGGGCTCGCTGTTCCTGGCCGATGTCGGTGCGCTGCTCACGGATCCGGGGCTTGCTCTCACATGGTGAGATGAAACGGAGCCGTTATCGAGTGACGGGAGCACGAACGGTTTCTCGCGCGTTACACGGGTATGCCGTTCGTGCTGCTGTACCTCGTGGTCGAGATCGTCGCGCTCGTCGCACTCGGGTCGACGATCGGTCTGGCGTGGACGCTGCTCGTCCTGCTGGCCGGCTCGGTGGTCGGGTTGTGGCTCGCCCGCCGCGAGGGGGTGCGCGCCGCGCAGGCTCTGGCCGAGGCCGTGAGCAACCGGCGGGTGCCCACCTCCGAGCTCACCGACGGCATGCTCGTGGCCGGTGCCGGGGTGCTGCTGTTCGTGCCCGGCATCGTCACCGACATCGCAGGGCTCCTGCTGCTGGTGCCGCCGGTGCGCGCCGTCGTCCGGCGCCGGCTGGTGCGCGCCGCGGAGGAGCGCTCGCCGGATCTGCGCACCGCGCGCATCCGCGAAGGCTCCACGATCGTCGACGGTGACGTGGTGGTCGAGCGGCAGACCACCCCGTCGCGCGGCGCCCACCCGGTGATCGAAGGATCCGTCGTCGAGCGTTGACTTCCCGCATGACCGACGTGACCGTCCGCCCACAGGCGGACACCGAGCGGGCGGCCGGGTGGGAGCTGGCCGGTATCGCCTTCGGCTTCCCGCTGCCCGATCCGCTGCCGGAGCCCACCGGCGCCGAGCACCGGTACGGCGCGTTCGACGGCGCCGGCCGGATGCTGGCCACCGCCACCGATCTCGAGCACGGCTACTTCTACGGCGGTCGCCGGGTGGCGGGCGCGGGCATCGCGGGTGTCGCCGTGGCCCCGGACGTTCGAGGTTCCGGCCTGCTCCGGCCGCTGCTGAGCGAGCTGTTGCGGGGCGCCCGGGCCCGTGGCGCCGTGATCAGCGCCCTCTTCCCGTCCACGTCCGCGCCCTACCGCAAGCTGGGCTGGGAGCGGGTCGGCACGGTCTCGTGGACGGCACTGCCCACGTTCGCACTCGCGGCACTGCGCCCACCGGCCGGGATCACCCTGCGCCCGGCCACCGCTGCCGACGTCCCGGCCGTGATCGACGCCTACCGGGCAACGGCGAGCGCCGGTACCGGGCTCCTCGATCGCTCGGGGCCCCTGTTCCCGAACGACCCCGACAAGGTGCTGGCCGCCTTCGACGGCATCACCCTCGCCATCGGCGCCGACGGGACTGTCGAGGGTTGTGCCAGCTGGAAGCGCCGCGACGCCCGGCTCGCGGTGTACGACCTGATCGGCCGCTCCGCCGGTGCCACGCAGGCGCTGCTGGCGATGCTCGGAACGTGGCGCAGCGTCGTGCCCACCATCAGCCTGCGCCTGCCTGCCGAGGATCCCGTGCTGCTGATGGCGGGTGTGGAGACCGCCACCGAGCACCACCGCGAGCCGTGGATGCTGCGGCTCGTCGACGCCGCCGGAGCCGTCGCGGCCCGTGGCTGGCCGCCGCACCTGACCGGCACGGTGGACCTGCAGCTCACCGACGACGTCTGCCCGTGGAACGCGGGCCCCGTCCGGTTCGAAATGGCGGGTGGCGAGGCCCGACTCGTGGCGGGCGGCTCCGGAGCCGTCGGGATGGACTCCCGTGGCCTGGCGGCCTGGTACGCCGGCGCGGCGTCGCCCGCGGTGCTGCGCCGGGCCGGCCTGCTCACCGGCGGGGACGCCGGCGTCGATGCCTTGCTGGCCGCGGCGACCGCCGGCCCCCGCCCGGCGCTGCTCGACGCGTTCTGACCCAACGCCCACTGGTTCCGGTTCGATCATGAGCCAGTGGGCGCTCGGCCGCCGTCGGGGTCAGGTCAGCAGCGTCCAGGTGGTGGTGCAGCGGGCGCTGACGCGCACCGGTTCCGGTTCGAGGCCGAGGTCGCGGATGACGGGGCCGCCACCGGAGGAGTCCTTCGCTGCGAAGGCCAAGGGCGTGACCAAGCCCTGCTCCCAGTGCTCCTCGGCGAGGCTGCGCAGGGGTCCGAGCGTGCCGCCCAGTGCCTCCGCGTACCCCTCTGCCCGGTTCCGGGCGCTGGCGACGGCCCGGTGCTGGGCCTCCCGCTGGGCGGATGCGGGATCGCGCAGCAGCCAGCGTGGCCCGTTGAGGTCGGTCGGCTCGGCGGCGATGAGCGTGGCGAGCACGTCCTCCAGCGCGGCGGTGTCGGTCAGGTGCAGCACCCAGTCCTGTCCGGCCCGGCAGCCGACGACACGGGGCTGCTGCCCGTAGGTCTCCTCGTACTCGCTGCGCACCCACATCCGCCTGCTGCGCAGCACCGCGGTCACGAGCGGCACCTCGAGCGCCTTGAGCTGCTCACCGAGCAGCGCGACGGCGTCGGAACGGGTGGGGGCGACGGCCGCGAACGTGGCCGTCAGCTCGGCCTCGTCGCCCGTCTGTTCGAACCAACCGAAGCCGGTGGTGATGATCTCCGGGGTGTCCGTCATGATGTCAGCGTTCCAGACGCGCGCCTACCCGCCACGTGGCCACGGTGTCACCACCCGTTCGCGTGATCGGCCCCGACCCGATTTGCGCTCGAACAGATGTTCGGATACGGTCTCCCTTGTTCCTCGGTCCGCCGGATCGGGAAGTATCCGGTCTTCTAGACGTGGGGCGATAAAACCGTAGAGGGTGCGATCGACGTCGTTCGGTAGTTCTGTATGCGGCTCTCTAGCGTCCGCGGCAGAGTGCGTGAGACGAGCCGATCGACGACACACCATCGTGTTCGCTAGCGACCTCTACGAAGATCGCAAGAATTCTCGATACCGTCCGATCGTGGACCCCGTGCGCAATCCCTTCGCCCCGGGCGCTGGTCAGCGGCCTCCCGAGCTCGCCGGGCGCGACCGGGAGGTGGACGCGTTCGAGATCGTGCTGGAGCGGGTCGCCCGGGGTCGCCCCGAGCGCAGCCTCGTGCTCACCGGCCTGCGTGGCGTCGGCAAGACGGTGCTGCTGGGCGAGCTGCGGTCGATGGCGCAGCGGGCGGGCTGGGGCGCGGGCAAGATCGAGGCCCGCCCGGACGCCGATCTGCGCAGGCCGCTGTCGGCCGCGCTGCACCGCGCGATCCGGGAGCTGGCCGTGCGCCACCCCGACCCCGAACGTGTCAGCGACGTGCTCGGTGTCCTCAAGGCGTTCGCCATGCGCTCCGCGCCCGATGGCGCGAAGCTGCGCGAGCGCTGGCAGCCCGGCATCGACGCGCCGGTGAAGAACGGGCGCGCCGACTCCGGCGACATCGAGATCGACCTCGTCGAGCTGTTCACCGAGGTCGCGTCGCTGGCCGCCGACCTGCAGACGGGCGTGGCGCTGCTCATCGACGAGATGCAGGACCTGCAGCCCGACGACGTGTCGGCGCTGTGCGCGGCGTGCCACGAGCTGTCGCAGTCACGCGCCCCGCTCGTGGTCGTCGGTGCCGGGCTGCCGCACCTGCCCGCGGTGCTGTCGGCGTCCAAGTCCTACTCCGAGCGCCTCTTCAAGTACGCGCGCATCGGCCAGCTCGACCGCGCCGACGCCGACTTCGCGCTGCTGGCCCCGGCCGAGCGGGAGGAGGCGACCTTCGACACCGAGGCGCTCGACGCCCTGTTCGAGGCCTCCAGCGGCTACCCGTACTTCGTGCAGGCCTACGGGAAGGCGGCGTGGGACGCCGCGCCGCGCAGCCCGATCAGCGCGCTCGACGTCAAGATGGCGGCCCCCGAGGCCGAGGCCGAGCTCGCCGTCGGGTTCTTCGGCTCGCGCTACGAGCGCGCCACCCCCGCCGAACGCGAGTACCTGCGTGCGATGGCGGAGCTCACCGAGGGCCGCGACGAGCCGGTGGGCACGGCCGGCATCGCCGAGCACCTCGCCCGCCGCGCGTCCTCGCTCTCGCCCGCCCGCGACAGCCTGCTCAAGAAGGGCCTCGTGTTCTCCGCGCAGCGGGGCCAGATCGCGTTCACCGTGCCGCACTTCGGGCGCTACCTGCTTGCGCAGATATGAGTAGCGTTCCGCATCTGCGGTGGTGAAACGCGGTGCGCGGCGGCAGGTTCCCGACACCCGCTGATCCGAACGAGTGAACATTGGCTACGCGCCGTCGCCGGGTTAACGCATCGCCCCGGGATTGCGATTCCCAGTACAGCCCCGCGGTGCTGTCGGACCCCCGACCTGGCAGCACCGCGGGGCTTCCTATTTTTCGGGTCCGAGCAGGCCGAACCGGGGCCTCACCGGGCAGGTCGTAGCATCAGGCCGGTGCAGGACCCGAGGCTCGAGATCCAGATGCTGCACGACCGCGTGATGGTGAAAGCCGACGGCTCCGCAGAGCGTCGAAGCTCGGCCGGGATCGTTATCCCGGCAACCGCGGAAGTCGCGAAGCGTCTGGTGTGGGGAGAAGTGTTCGGCGTGGGTAACCACGTCCGCACGGTCAAGGTCGGCGATCGGGTGCTGTTCGCGAGGGACGATCAGTACGAGGTCGATGTGCAGGGGACCACGTTCCTGGTGTTGCGGGAACGTGAGGTGCACGCGGTCGCGACCGAGCGGACGGAGCACGGCACAGGGCTCTACCTGTGACGGACCGGGCGTGCGGCCCGGCCTGGGATGGTTGAGGGGAAACGGACTTCATGCCCGAGCGGCAGACCTCGCCCGGCGAGGTGACGGCACGTCCCGGAGCGGACGCGACCGACAACGGCAATGCTGGCCCGGAGCCGTCCGGTACGGGCGGCTCCGAGGCGAGCGCTGCCGATGCCACCGCGCCGCCCGACGCGTCGTCCACGCGCGTCACGGCCCCGGTGTCGCTCCCGTCCGGAGCGGAGCTGTTCACCCCGGCCGAGGCCCCGGAGCCGCGGCCGGCACCCGCGCCGCGGCCGCGCCCCCAACCCCAGGCTGCATCGCAGCCCGACGGCGACGAGAGCCCGACCGTCACCACAGCGATCCCCGTGGCGATTCCGGCAGCGCAACCCGACCGGCCAACGGTTCCGGTTCGTCCGGAGCCCGCCGTTCCGGACGAACCGTCCAACGCCTGGTTCGCCGGCCAGGAACAGGGCGGTGCCCGACCTGACGCCCAGGGCTCGCCCGATGCCGACGCGACGCAGGTGCTGCCGCTGACGGCCGCCGCGGCAGCGGAGCAGCCCACCACCGTCCACCCGATGCAGCAGGGCCCCGATCACGACCGGGTCGCCGCAGACCCACCCACCGAGCGGCTGTCGATCCCGGCGGCAGGCGGTGGACCGCCCGCGGGTGACCCGCCCACCGAGCTCGTCGGCGGCACCGCGCCGCGGCCGTCCCGGCTGAAGCGGGGACTCCTGATCGGCGGGGGCGCCGTGGTGGTGCTCGGCCTGCTGTACGGCGGCGATCTCCTGCTGGGGTCGGGCTCCGTGCCGCGGGGCGTCACGGTCGTCGGCGTGCCCGTCGGTGGGCTCTCGCTCGCCGACGCCGAGCAGCGGCTGCGCACCGAGATCGAGCCGCGCACGACCCGTCCCGTCCCGGTCACGGCCGGGGCCGCGCGCAGCGAGATCGACCCGCATGCCGCCGGCCTGACGCTGGACTGGAAGGGCACGGTCGACCGCGCCGCCGAGCAGCCGCTGAACCCGCTGACCCGCATCACGTCGTTCTTCACCAAGCGTGAGACCGGCACGGTCACCACGGTCGATCGCACGGCGCTCGAGTCGGCGCTCGCGCAGCTCTCACCGATCGTCGACAGGGCCCCGGCCGAGGGCACCGTCCGGTTCGAGGGCACGTCTCCGGTGCCGGTGCAGCCGGTGCCCGGCCAGAAGCTCGACGTGCCGGCTGCCTCCGCCGCACTGCAGCAGGAATGGGCGGCGGGCGGCACGGTGGCGCTGCCGCTCGTCACGCTGCCGCCCATCACCACGAGCGCCGACGTGTCCTCGGCCGTGGACAAGGTGGCCCGACCGGCCGTGTCCGCGCCGGTCACGGTGGTCGGTGAGGGCGACGTCCGCGGCACCCTCACCCCCGACGTCATCGCAGCGGCGTTGACGTTCCGGGCAGTTCCCGGTGGCGGGCTCACCCCCGAGATCAACCAGGCGACGATCGCCGACGCCCTCAAGCCGCAGCTCGCGGCGTCGGAGAAGCCGGGAAGCGACGCCACCCTCGACTTCTCCTCGGGCACACCGGTCGTGGTCCCGTCGAAGGACGGGCGCGGCGTCGACTACGAGGCCACCGCGAAGGCGATGCTCCCGGCGCTCACCGGGCCGGGCCCGCGGCAGGTCACGGCACTGTACGGCGACCAGCACCCGGCGCTGACCACCGAGAAGCTCAACGCGTTGGGCATCACCGGCGTCATCGGGGAGTGGACAACCGGCGGTTTCTCCGCCGACTCCGGCCAGAACATCAAGCGGGCCGCCGAGAAGCTCAACGGGCTCATCGTGGCGCCGGGAGCGACGTTCAGCCTCAACGAGGCCACCAACCCGCGCGACGCGGCGCACGGCTACGTCGAGGCCGGCATCATCGAGGGCGGGCACCCGGCCCGCGGCATCGGCGGCGGCGTGTCGCAGGTGGCCACCACGCTCTACAACGCGTCGTACTTCGCGGGCATGGTCAACGTGCACCACCAGGAGCACAGCTTCTACATCAGCCGCTACCCGGCGGGCCGCGAGGCCACGGTCTTCGACGACGTCATCGACCTGAAGTTCCGCAACGACAACCCGACCGGTGTCATGATCCAGACGATCTGGACGCCCACCTCGCTCACGGTCAAGATCTTCGGGACCAAGCGCTACGAGGTCACGTCCACCCCGGGCCCGCGCACCAACCCGACCAGCCCCAACACCATCACCATCCCGGCTGGTCAGCAGTGCGCGCCGAGCACCGGAGCACCCGGGTTCACGATCACCGACACGCGCACGCTGAAGGAGGTCAGCACCGGTCAGGTGCGCAACGAGGTGCGCACCGTGCGGTACGACCCGTCGCCCAACGTCGTCTGCGGAGCCCCCTGACGGGCCGCGCGGTCGGCCCCTTCTTTAGCCCAGTCGGGGCCAGGGGTCGCGCGATGCACGTCACATTTCGTACGCTCGGTTCCCTGGACGACAAAGCGGATCGGGGGTCGTCATGCGGATCGCAGATGTCTTGCGCGGTAAGGGCACCAACGTGGCCACGGTGGTGCCCACCGCCACCGTCGCAGAACTGATCGGGGTGCTCGCCGAATACAACATCGGTGCCGTCCCCGTGGTCGACGCCGGCAGGCTGGTCGGCATCGTGTCGGAGCGCGACGTCGTGCGCAGGTTGCACGCGGGCGGTCCGGAGCTGCTCGCCACCCGGGTGACCGACATCATGACCAGCGAGGTCACCACGTGTGCCCCGGGCGACGGCGTCGCGGCGCTGGCCGGCGTCATGACCGCAGGCCGGTTCCGCCACCTCCCGGTCGTGGAGGACGGGCAGCTCGTCGGCATCGTCAGCATCGGCGACCTCGTCAAGGCGCGGATCGACCTGCTGGAGTCCGAGCGGGAGCAGCTGCAGTCCTACATCGCCGGGTAGCTGCCCAGCCCACCAGCGCGAGCGCGCTGAAGCCCGCATAGTGCTGAAGGCGGCGAAGACCAGCAGCGCCAGCAGCGCGCGGGACCGGAACAGCGGCTCCGCCGCGAACAGGGTGAACGTCGATCGCAGCAGCGCGCCGTAGCGCCGTGCCGGCCGGTGCTGCTGCCCGGACGGGGGTAGTCGGTCGGACCGGGGTAGCTGTTCGGATCGGGGTAGCACCAGCCGGACCGCGACCGCGACGACCAGCACCGCTGCGGCCCACGCGACGTACGCGAGCCGCCAGCCCGCGACGTCGGCCAGCACGCCCGACACGGTGCGGGCCAGCAGGATCCCGATCACGACACCGCTGGTCACGGTGCCGACGACCCGGCCGCGCGCGGCGGGCGCGGTCAACGCGGCGGCGTGGGCCACCACCGTCTGCACCACCACGGCGAGCAGGCCCACCGCCGCCAGCGCCACCAGCAGGAGCAGCGCGGTACCGGCGACGGAGACGGCGAGCAGCGCCGCAGCGAGCAGCACGAGGCCCACGCCGTAGCCGGCCTGCGTGATCGTGACGATCAGGCCGACGGTCGCGGCGTCGATCGCGAGCTCGTGGCCGATCGTCACCAGCAGCGGTTGCACGGCGTAGATCGTCGAGACCGCCACCCCGCACGCGACCGCGAGCAGGAGCACGACGTGCCGGGGTGGGGCGTGCTGCATCGGTGTACCCCCAACTGGTTGCACTTTGCTACCGATGTGACGGTAAGTGAAACTGGTAGCATGTTGCAACCAGATGGGGGTGTGACGATGCAGCAGACGCGCTTCGACGATGCGGAGTGCCCCGTCGCGCGAACGGTGGACGTGGTCGGCGACGGGTGGTCCCTGCTGATCGTGCGCGACGCGTTCGACGGCAGCCGCCGCTTCGGGGAGTTCCAGCGTGGGCTGGGCGTCGCGAAGAACATCCTGACCACGAGGCTGCGTGCGCTCGTCGACGCCGGCGTGCTGGAGGTCGTCCCCGCCGCCGACGGCAGCAGCTACCGCGAGTACGCACTGACGGCCGCGGGACGTGACCTGCTCCCGGTGATCGTCGCGTTGCGCCAGTGGGGCGAGGTGCACGCGTTCGGGCCGGGCGAGGAGCACTCGCGGCTGGTGGACCGGGCCCACGGCGAGCCACTGCGCCCGCTGGAGATCAGAGCGGCAGACGGCCGCCGGGTCGGTCCGGACGACACGGTCGTCGAGCACCTGAGCTCACGCGCAACGTGAAAGGGCCGGGCAACACCGTTGCTGGTGTGCCCGGCCCGTCGTTCACGAACAGGCTCAGAAGGCGGCTTCGGCCAGGTCCATCAGGTCGTTGTCGGCGTTCTCGATGATCGCGCGCTGGCTCGTGAGCTGCGGCAGCACCGTCTTGGCGAAGAACCGCGCCACGCCGACCTTGCCCTCGTAGAACGGCTGGTCCTTCGCGGAGACCTCGCCGCCGAGCGCGGTGAGCGCGACCTCGGCCTGGCGCAGCAACAGCCAGCCCACCAGCAGGTCGCCGACGGCCATGAGCAGGCGGACCGTGTGCTGCCCGACCTTGTAGATGCTCGAGGGGTCCTCGACCGATGCCATCAGGTACTGGGTGAGCGACCCGAGCATGCCCTGCACGTCGGCCAGCGCGGTGGCCAGCAGCGCGCGCTCGTCCTTCAGCTGCCCGTTGCCGGCCTGGCCGTCGATGAACGCCTGCACCTCGCCCGCCACGTGCGCGAGCGCCTGCCCGTTGTCGCGGACGATCTTGCGGAACAGGAAGTCGAGCGACTGGATGGCGGTGGTGCCCTCGTACAGCGAGTCGATCTTGGCGTCGCGGAGGTACTGCTCGATCGGGTAGTCCTGCAGGTACCCGGAACCGCCCAGGGTCTGCAGCGACTGCACGAGCTGCTCGGTGGCGCGCTCGGAGCCGACGCCCTTGACGATCGGCAGCAGCAGGTCGTTGACCCGCACGGCGAGCGAGACGTCGGTGCCTGCCGCCTCGCCGATCCGGATCTGGTCCTGGAACGTGGCCGCGTAGGTGTAGACGGCGCGCAGGCCCTCGGCGTAGGCCTTCTGCAGCATCAGGCTGCGGCGCACGTCCGGGTGGTGGGTGATGGTGACGCGCGGGGCGGCCTTGTCCATCATCTTGGGCAGGTCGGCACCCTGGACGCGCTCCTTGGCGTAGTCGAGTGCGGTGAGGTAGCCGGCCGACAGCGTGCCGATGGCCTTGGTGCCCACCATCATCCGCGCGTACTCGATCACCTCGAACATCTGCGCGATGCCGTTGTGCACGTCGCCGAGCAACCAGCCGACGGCGGGATTGCTCGTGGCGCCGAAGGTGAGCTCGCAGGTGGTGGACGCCTTGAGGCCCATCTTGTGCTCGACGTTCGTCACGTAGGCGCCGTTGCGCTCACCCGCCTCGCCCGTTGCCGAGTCGAAGTGGAACTTCGGCACCAGGAACAGCGAGAGGCCCTTCGTGCCCGGCTTGGGGTCGAATCCGGCGCCCTCGGGACGGGCCAGCACCAGGTGCATGATGTTCTCGGTGAGGTCGTGCTCGGCCGAGGTGATGAAGCGCTTGACGCCCTCGATGTGCCAGCTGCCGTCGGCCTGCTGCACGGCCCTGGTTCGGCCGGCGCCCACGTCGGAGCCCGCGTCGGGCTCGGTGAGCACCATCGTGGCGCCCCAGCCGCGGTCGATCATGAGCTCGGCCCAGTGCTTCTGCTCTTCGGTGCCGTTGCGGTGCACGACGGCGGCGAAGTTCGGGCCCGCCATGTACATGAAGGCGGGCGCGTTCGAACCGAGGATCAGCTCGGCCGCCGCCCACTGCACCGTCGGCGGGATGCCGTAGCCGCCCAGCTCGGTGGGCAGGCCCAGCCGCCACCACTCGCCCTCCCAGAGGATCTTGTAGGCGTCCTTGAGCGACTGCGGCAGCGTCACGGTGTTCGTGGCCGGGTCGAACACCGGCGGGTTGCGGTCGGCGTCGGCGAAGGACTCGGCGAGCGGTCCGACGGCGACGGCGTTGAGCTCCTTGAGCACGCCACGGGCGGTGTCGGCGTCCACCCCGTCGAACGGTGCCGTGCCCAGCTGTTCCTGGACGCGGAACACCTCGAACAGGTTGAACTCGAGGTCGCGCAGGTTGCTCTTGAAGTGGCCCATGGCCCCGTCACTCCTCAATCACGGTGGACGGCCTACCCGTCGGTAACACCGAGGATATTACTCATCGGTAACAAGAGCAAGGAGCGGCCGTCGGGCGATGCGCCCCGGCCGGGCGATCACACGTTCGGGTCCCGCCGTTGTGCACGCTCCGTGCGAGCCGCATGGTGCACGTGATCAGTGTGGGGCGCGTGAGGCGTCAGGCGCCCCAGTCGGGACGGGGGAGGACACGGTGGGTGGACGGCTCGTGAGTCGCCGCGGCATCCTGCTCGGCGGCCTCGCGCTGGCCGGCGGCGGCGTGTTCTCCGGCGCGCTGTCGGGAGGAACGGCCTGGGCTGCGGACTCCCCGCTCATCACCGACTGCAACGGGTGGGGCGCCCGGCCCAACAGCGACATCGTCGAGATCTGGAACCAGCGTCCCGTCAAGATCATCGTGCACCACACGGCCTCGGCCAACGTGGAGAACTACAGCCAGGACGCCGCGTTCGGGCTGGCCAGGTCCATCCAGAACTTCCACATGGACGGTCGCGGCTGGCTCGACACCGGGCAGCACTTCACGATCAGCCGCGGCGGGTTCGTCATGGAGGGCCGCCACCGCAGCCTCGAGGTGCTGCGGATCGGGCAGCGCGCCGTCGAGGGCGCGCACTGCGTCGGGCAGAACATCGTGGCCGTCGGCATCGAGAACGAGGGCCTCTACACCGACGTCGACCCGCCGCAGGCGCTGTGGGACCGGCTGCGCCAGATGTGCGCCTACATCTGCCAGCAGTACGGGATCGCGCCGACCGAGCTCTACGGGCACCGCGACTTCAACAACACCGCGTGCCCTGGCGACCGTCTCTACGGTCAGCTCCCCCGGCTGCGCACGGAGGTCGCGGGTGCGCTGGGGATCGGGCTGGAGGGCGGTGCGGCGCGCAAGGCGTCCTGGCCCTTGCTGCGCCGCGGCGACCGTGGCGTCGTCGTGCAGGCCGCGCAGTACCTGCTGCGGGATGCGCGCGCGACGGAGGCGGCCCCGACGGGCGTCTTCGACGTCGAGACCGACGCGGCCGTCCGGCGGTTCCAGGTGGCGCACGGCGCGGCGAAGGTCAACGGCCTGCTGGGTGGCCAGTCGTGGCCGGTGCTCGCGCGCACCGTGGCACGGGGAGAGGGCAGCGACGCCGAGCGAGCGGCCGCCACGCTGGCGGCCGCGCGCGGCGCCGAGGGCGTGCCGAACGTGGTGACGGCCCCGGACTGGCAGCGCCTGCTCGGAACCGGCGGAGCGCCGATGAACACCACCGCCGACCCGCTGGGACCGCCCCGCTGACCAGGTGCCCGAACACGGCGACTTAGGCTGTTCGGGTGCTGCCCCGCTGCCCGGCCTGCGACGCACCGGCCCCCGCGCCGTTCTATGCCGTCACCGGACTCCCGGTGCACGGCACCGCGGTGCTCCCCGATGTCGACTCCGCCCGCGCCGTCGCCGTCGGTGATCAGTCGCTCGCACTGTGTGCCACCTGCGGTGTTGTGTTCAACCGCGACTTCACCGACGGCCTCGTCGACCACAGCGGCCGTGCCGACGAACCGCAGAACCACTCGCCCCGCTTCGCCGCGTACTGCGCCGAGATCGCCGCGCGGTGGATGGACCGCTACGGGCTGATCGACCAGCACGTCGTCGAGATCGGATGCGGGTCGGGCGACTTCGCCGCCGAACTGCTCAGCACCGGCGCGGGCAGCATGACCGGTGTCGACCCGCAGTTCACCCCCGACCGGGTGCCCCGCGAGCTGGCCGACCGCCTGACGTCGGTTCCCGAACTCTTCAACGCCGCGCACATCGACCGGGGCACGGCCGCGGTCGTCTGCCGCCACACCCTGGAGCACGTGCCCGGACTGGCCGCCTTCGGCGCGGAGATCGTGGCCGGGATGCGCCGCGGTGAGGCGTCGATGCTGCTGGCAGAGGTGCCCGACCTCGGGCGCATCCTGGGCGAGGGAGCGTTCTGGGACCTGCAGTTCGAGCGCTGCTCCTACTTCACCCCCACCACCCTCGCCGCGTTCCTGTCCGGTCTCGGGTTCGACGACCCGGTCGTCCACACCACCTACTCCGACCAGTACGTGGTGGCCGAGGCCCGGCTCGGGAGCCGTCCGGTCGCGACGTCGCCGCTGCCGGCTGCCGAGCTCGACCGCCTCGCCGCGGCCTGCCGGGCGTTCGCCGACCGCGTCACGGAGCAGACGCGGCGCTGGCGGGCGTGGCTCGCAGAGCACGCCGACGCGGGCCGCAGCGTCGCGGTATGGGGTGGCGGCGCCAAGGGGCAGACGTTCCTCAACGTCGTCGTCGGTGAGGCGGAGCGGCCCGCGGTGCGGGCCGTCGTCGACCTCAACCCCGCTGTCGGCGGCCACTTCACCGCCGGGCTCGGCCTCCCGATCTGCGGGCCGGACGATCTCAAGGAGAACCCGCCCCACAGCGTGCTGCTGATGAACCCGGTGTACCTGGGTGAGGTGCGCGGCATGCTCGACGCCCGCGGGCTCGGCGCCACCGAACTCCTCGCCGTCTGAGCGTCACCGGCCATACCCGATCGGGTGACCGGTGGAGGCGACGGGCTGTGATCGTCGCCTCCCCGGTCTGAGTACTCTCAGGTGCGCCCGTCGAGAGCTCACCCGCTGGAGGAGGCGCACTTCGTGACCACGCGAGCCTCGGAGGCCGCCGACAACCGGCCGGCCCCGGACGTGGCCGTCGCCGGGGCCGTCGCCGCCCGCAGGCTGGTCCGCGAGGTGCTGACCACACCGTCCGCGCTGCGCAGGGTCGATATCGTCGCGCCCGGTGGTCACGGGAAGACGGTGCTGCTCGAGGCGCTCGCCGATGCGTTCGAGGGTGTCGGCACGCCCGTGCACCGCGGCCTCCCCGCACCCGGGGCACCCGTCGATCCCGAGTCGGCCGTGCTCGTCGACGACGCGCACCTGCTGACCCCCGACGAGCTGCAGCAGCTCACCGCGCTCGCCACCGGCCCCGACGGCTACCTCGTCGTCGCCCATCGGCCGTGGCCCCGCCCCACCGGCACGGCGGCGCTCGGCGCCGCGCTCGCGGCCCGGCGGCCACCGGTCGTGCTCGATCCGCTCGACCGCCCCGGTGTCGCCGCTCGCGCCGCGCTGCAGTTGGGTGAGCGCGCCGAGCCGATGCCCGCTGCCGCGCTCGACGCGGTGCACCAGCAGACCGCAGGCCTGCCGATGCTCGTCGACCGCCTGCTCGCCGCGGTGCTGGATAAGGCCGGCCCCGACCGGTCCCGGCTGCAGACCGTCGACCCGAACCAGCTGCCGGCCGGGCTGCTCGCGCAGCTCGGCTACCTCGTGCAGAGCCAGCCTGCCGGCGTGCGTGAGCTGCTGCTCGCCTGCGCGCTGGGCGCCCCGCTCGACCCGGAGGTCCTGGTCCCCCTGCTGGGCCTGCCCGACGCCGACGGCGCCGGCGCGCTCGACGAGCTCACCGAGGCCGCCCGTGCCGCCGGCCTGCTCACCGCTGCGGGTCGCGCGGTACCGCTGGTGTCGGCCGCCGTGCTGGCCAGGACGCCACCCGCGGCCCGGTCGGAGACCAGGCGCGCACTGGCCGAGCTGGAGCTCAACCGCGGCGGGAGCGTGTTGAGCGCGGCACGCAGCCTGCTCGGCACCGGCACCACCGGCGCGCGGGTCGCCGCGGTGTTCACCGCTGCGGGCGAGGAGGCCATGCGCTCCGGCGGATCGGCAGGCGAGTTCTTCGCCGCCGCAGCCGCGGCCGGCACGCCGTCACTCGAGCTCGCCGCCCGCCGCGCCGAGGCCGCCGTGCTCGACGGCGATCTCGACCTGGCGCTGGCACAGGCCGACCAGGTGCTGTCCGCGTCCACCCAGGTCCCCTCGGCCGACGTGGTGCAGGCCGGCACCGTCGCGGCCGCCGTGCTGGCCCGGCGCGGGTTGCTGGCCCGCAGCGCCGACCTCTATCGCTGGCTCGGCTCCGAGCAGATGGGCAGCGGCGCCGTACTGGCGGTGCCGGCGCTGATCGGCACCGGCGCGCTCGACGAGGCGCGGGAGCTGCTCAGGGGCCCCGTCTCGGCGGTGGGACGGCCGCCCACGCTGCTGGCTGGCGCCGAGGAGCTGATGGCCCAGGGCGTCTACGACTCGGTGGCGGGCTCCCCCACCGCGGCGCTGTCGCAGCTGACCCGCGCCACGGCGCTGCTCGAGTCGAGCCACCGTGCTGCCCTGCTGCCCGACACCCCGGCCGCGCTGGCCGCGCTCGTCGCCGTGCACTGCGGTGAGCTCGACGTCGCGCAGTCGGTGCTGGAGCGCGCGGAGCGGGTCCGGCTCGGTGGGCGCAGCGCGGCGATCCGGCACCGGCTCCTGCTGGGCTGGATCGCGCTGTTCCGCGGCGCCACCAACACCGCGCGGTCCGCGCTGGCCTCGGCGTCCCCACCCGGGCGCCATCTCGAGCCCCGCGATGAGTTCCTCGCGGCGGCGCTGGAGGTCGCGCTCGCGCGGCGGGCGGGCGATCTCGCGTCGCTCATGCCGGCGTGGGGCCGGGCACGGGAGGCCATCGTGCGCCACCCCGTCGACCTGTTCGTGCTGCAGCAGCTCGGTGAGCTGTCGATCGCCGCCACAAGGCTGCGGGAGTCGAGCTGGGTCCGTCCCCACCTCGACGAGGCGGCCGAGCTGCTCGCGAGCCTGGGCGATCCGGCGCTGTGGGCGGCCCCGCTGCACTGGTCGGCGCTGCAGGCCGCGATCCTGTCCGAGTCGCGCGAGTCGGCCCAGCGCCACGCCGATGCGCTGGAGGCTGCCGCGGGAGCCAGCCGCTACGCCGCCGCGATGGCCAGCGCTGCCCCGCACTGGGTGCGGCTGCTCGATGCCGAGGTCGATCCCGACGCCGTTGAGGCCGCCGCCCGCGGGCTGCACGCCGTCGGGCTGGCGTGGGAGGGCGGCAAGCTCGCCGGGCAGGCCGCCATCCGCACCCGCGACCGCAAGGCCATGAGCAGCCTGCTCGGTTGCGCACGGGCGCTGCAGAGCAGCGGGCCCGTGCTGCGGGCCCCGGCGGTGGAGGTCGGCGACGCCGCCGCCGACACCAGCCCGGACGCCGAGTCGGGCGCCGCGGCACCGGCCGTCGAGCCGGCCACGGTCACGGAGGAGCCGGGCGACGGCCCACTGAGCGATCGGGAACGCGAGGTCGCGGCGCTGGTGCTCGAGGGCATGACCTACAAGCAGATCGGTGAGCAGCTGTTCATCTCGGCCAAGACCGTGGAGCACCACGTGGCCCGGATGCGCCAGCGCCTGGGCTCCGGGAGCCGCGGCGAGCTGTTCGCCCACCTGCGGCAGATCGTCGGCACCCCCACCCCCGACGCCTGACCACCCATCCGCGGGCCGATCGAGCGCAACTCGCGGTGCGTTTCACCCCAACTCGCGGGTCGATCGGCCCGCGAGTTGCGGCGGAACGGCCCGCGAGTTGCGGCGGAACGGCCCGCGAGTTGCGACGGATGTGCCCGCGAGTTGGGGTGGATGTGCCGCGAGTTGGGTGAGACGTCAGCGGCGGAGGCCGGCCAGCACGCCCTCGCAGCTGCGGACCACGAGCCGGGCGACGTCGGACACCACGCGCCCCGACATCGGGCTCTCGGCCCGGCGCTGCCACCGCGCCACGGCGTCCAGCGCGGCCGCCCAGAGCTCCTCAGGGCCCGCTGTGGGCTCCAGGCCCAGCCGGGCAGAGGCGGACCCGCCGTCGCCGCCCAGCAGTCGCTCAGCCTCCGTCAGCGCCTCGACGGGCAGCTTGACGGCGCCGGAGCGGATGGTGGACAGCAGCCGCAGCTCGGAGAACTCGTGGGCCCCGGAGAGGATCCGCTCCACCTCGGCCGCGAGCGGCGCGCTGGCCGGTCGCGGTTCGCGCGTGAGCACGAGGTCGATCGCGAGCAGCGCCGAGCGGGCCTTGAGCAGGTCGCGGCGCTCGGTGAACTGGGTGTTGAGCACCGACCGCAGCTCGTCGAGCCCGCTGCGGGACACGAGCTCGGCCGCGATCGCGTTGGGGTCGGTCATCCCGGCGCGGATCAGCGTGGTGGACAGCCGCACCCCGAACAACCCGAACCGCTCCATGAGGCGCGCGCGGGTGTCGGAGTCGGGCGTGGCGAGGTCGGTGCGGGAGAACCGGTCCACCGACAGCAGCATCGCGTCGAGGTCGGCTCGGGGCAGCTCGGCCAGCGCGCTGAGCGCGGTGAACTCGTGCTGGCGCATCGTGCGGCCGGTCTGCGCGAGCAGCCCCGCCACCGCGACGACGGTCTGGCACAGGCCGCGGATCTTCTCGTCGGCCCGGTAGCGCCGTGCGATGCGCCGCGCCGAACTGAGCGCGTCGAGCCGCCCGACACCGATCTCGTCGGCGCGCGAGAGCACCGCGATGGTGTTGATCGGGGTGGCCCGCGCGACGCCCTGGTCGAAGAACGACTCGAGGAACCGCACGTCGGTGGCGTGCAGGTGACGCATCAGGTAGATGACGGCGTCGGCCTGGCTCGGGGAGTCCTCGGGGGCGAGGAAGGCGCCGGCCCGGCCGGACGTGTCCTTCGACAGCGACGCGATGCCCGGGGTGTCGATGAGTGTGGTGGTGCGCAGGCTCTGGGACGGCCACTGCACCTCGAGCTTGTCGACCTGCTCGACGGGGGTGCCCTGCAGGTCGAACGCCAGCGCGCCGTTGTTGCGGCTGATCGTGAGCTGCCGCGGTGCCGAGGACCGCGGGAACATCGTGACCTTCGGGACCTGGGCATCGAGGTACCAGGTGACGATCCGCGTGCACTCACCCGCGTCGGTGGGGGCGATCTCCTCGCCGACGAGCGCGTTGAGCAGCGTGGACTTGCCGGCCTTGACCTTGCCGGCGATCGCGACGCGCAGCGGCTCGTCGAAGCGGTTGAGGTTGTGCTGGAGCCACCCGACGGCCTGGGGGCTGTCGCGGTAGGCGTCGATCGTGCGGCGCAGCAGCACCCGTACGACCGACCCGATCTGCGGTGTCGGAGCGGTCATGACGCCATCTCGGTGGTGGTGGCCACCGTCGGCAGCAGGGCAGCGCTCACGATGCGGACCCCGATGCGACGGCCTGGGGCTGAGCTCCGGCCGCGTCGGTCAGCAGGCTGCGGGCCCGCGCGGAGAGCGCGGCGATGCGTTCCAGCTCGGCCTTCAGGTCGCGGATGCGCTGCTCCCGCTCCGACGCCGTGGTCTTGAGCGCGTTCTGCGCCGCCATGACGGAGTTGGCCAGCGAGAGGCTGACCTCCTCCGCGAGCGCGCTGAAGTGGTCGCGCAGCTGGCGCTGCGTGCCGCGCAGCATGTCGCGGGAGTCCTTTCCGACCTGGAACGTGACCTCGTCGATGTGCTTGCGCACGGCGACCTTGGCGTCGGAGCGGCGGCGCTCCAGCATGCGCTTCTTCTCGTCCTTCACGGTCTTGGCGCCGAACAGCAGACCGGCGCCGAGCGCGAACGGGTTGAGCATCGTGGCAGCCAGCCCGGTGAGCGTGGTGGCCATGCCGATCATCAGCATGCCGCCGTAGCCGCCGCGCATACCGCTGAGGATCCCGCCGCCGACGCCCAGCTTCTCGGATTCCGGCTGCTCGAGCGGGTCGACCTTGCCTGCCATGCCCTCGTCGTCGAAGCGCAGGTTGGGCAGCGCGATGTCGGCGCCCTCCGCGAAGTGCTCGGCCACCTGGCCGGCCAGCCACCGTGCCCGCTCGGCCGCCCACACGAAGTTGGACGACGCGGCCGAGGACACCTGCTGGTGGAACCACTCGGCGAACTGGTCCCAGACCTCGCTGGGGTCGGCGTCGTCGATGAGCTGCTCGGCCTCGCGGCCGATCGTGCGCAGCCGGTCGCGCAGGTCGTAGTCGATGTCGGACTGCAGGTCGGCCACACCGTCGTTGAGCGTGATCTGCCAGCGCGACGTGCGCTGCTTGAGGTCGTCGGCGCGGGTCTTGGCGCGCGTCAGCTCGGCCACCAGCGCTTCGACGCGCTCGGGGTCCTCCTGCACCGACAGCTCGGCCTTCATCTCGGCGGCGAGCTGGTCGGCAACGGACATGACGTCCTGGCTCGTGGAGCGGCGGTCGAGCTCGTCGGACTGGGCGACGACCCGGCGGAGCAGGAAGTCGACGAGCTCGCGGAAGCCCGACTCGTCCATCAGCGCCGCGTCCTGGGTCTTCGCGGCGTGCAGGCGCAGCATCGACGACACGGGGAAGATCTCCGCGCGGATGCCGGCGTTGCCGAGGTGCCCGCGGTCCAGGTCGTTGATCTGGCGCCAGTGCGGGTACAGGTCGGTCTTGGTGAGCACGCAGGCGACGTTGGGGCACAGCTTCATGGCGGCGTGGAGGAACTCCAGCTCCGGCCCGGAGTACTCCTGTGCGGCGTCGGAGACCAGCAGCACGGCGTCGGCGCTGGGCAGCGCCGACATGGTGGCCGCGCCGTGCGCGGAGCCGAGGCCACCGACACCCGGGGTGTCGACGAGCACGAGGCCGCCGCCGAGCAGCTTGCGCGGGAGCCCGACCTCGGCGTAGGTGAGCAGCGCGCGGTTGCCGGGGTTGCCGGCCTCCGAGACGTACTCGGCCAGCCGGTTGGCGGGCACCTCCGTGCGCTCGGGTGGCGCGTCGTTGAGGCCTTCCCGCACCAGCGTGACGGACGTGGTGTCGGCGTACTTGACGACGGTGGGCACCGCGGTGGCGATGTCGTCGTCGACGGGGCAGACCGGGGCGTTGACCAGCGCGTTCACCAGCTGGCTCTTGCCCTGCTTGAACTCGCCGACCACCAGCACCCGCACGTCCGGGTCGGCGAGCCGCTTGCGTGTGTGCAGCAGGCGGGCGCCGAGGTCGGGCCGTTTGTACGCGGTCGTCGCCTTCAGCGCGAGGTCGACGAGGTCGACCGCTGCCGGAACCGCCACGGTGTTCCTGCCTCCCTCACACCCGCCTCGACGGGCTCGTACCCGGGTCGTGGACCCGGGTAGTACCTACAGTGCGTGACATACGACGACGCCGGCCCCGCCATTCGGGGGTTTCCCGAAGTGTGGCGGAGCCGGCGGTCGCATCAACTGGAGGTTACTCCGGCCCGTGGCCGGCCTCGCTGTGCGGTGAGGGTCAGATCACCGGGTGGATGATCGAGTGGTCGATGTCGGTGTTGCTGTGCTGCGAGGCGTCGATGTCGGTGTTGCCCGAGTCCTCGGTGTGGGTGTCGGTGTGCTGCGAGTGGTCGCTGCTGTCGTTGTTGCTGTCGTGCTGCGACGCGTCGACGGCCGTGTTGTGCGAGTTGGTCTGCGAGTTGTCGGTGAGCGTGTTGCCGACGTCGTGCAGCGAGTTGTCGGAGTTGTTGACCGACGTGGAGCCGCTGCCCGTGTTGAACGCGCCGCCGTCGCCGACGGTGACCGCACCGGTGTGGGTGCTGGTGGCGTCGCCCGAGCCGAAGCTGGTGGTGTTGCCGTCGCCGTTGACGACGGCGTTGTGGTTGCCGAGGACGTTGTTGTCGCCCTTGATGTTGCCGTCGCCGACCATGTTGTCGTGGCCCGTGACGACGGTGGAGTCCTTGATGTCGCCGCCGGCCGCAACCGCGCCGTCGCCCGTGGCGTTGACGGAGTGGTTGTCGATCTCCTGGTCGAAGTCGCCGCCGTGGGTGTTGATGTTCTGGTTCACCGACTGGTCGATGATGGTGTCGCGGTCATCGATGTAGTTGTTGGTGACGTAGTTGTTGAGGTAGCGCACGGCGGTCTCGTGGCCGGACTCGCCCGGGTGCGGGGCGGGCGGCGGCGGCACGGAGATGTGGTTGCCGCCGGTGTGGTAGTCGCGGCTGAAGTCGCCGTCCTGCTTGTCGCTGACGAGCACGAGCGCGTCGTGGATGTCGTCGGGCGTGACCGAACCGGCGCCGCAGGAGGCGAGCCAGCCGGCCGGGTCCTCGGTGAAGGCCGCGTGCGCGGTGGGGTCCTTGAGCAGGCTCATGATCAGGTCGATCAGCGAGGGCGAGGTCGAGGCGGTCATCGCGGTTCACTCCTGGAAGAAGGTTGTCGGGTCGTGACTGCCGGTCGCCCGGCCTTGATGCAAAAGGTAGGGCGATCGGCCGTTCGGGCCATCGGGGATCGTCCAGAGTTCTCGGCTGCCGCCGTGCGGGGCCCCGGAGCCGAATGCTAGGGGGATCGGGGGCGGGGGCCCACCCCCTGATCCAGCGACGTGCGGGGTATTCGACCTGGTCAACGAGCGTCGGCGCGAGACGTTTCGCTCGATCGGGCGACGGGGATCCGCCATTGTCACCACGGACGGCGAAACCCGCCGCCCCCGAACGGGGATGGCGGGTTTCGCGGAATCTGCCGGGGAAGCTCCCGGTGTCAGACGTGGTGGTCGAAGTTGTGCGAGTCGTGCTGCGTGTCCGTGCTGTGCGTGGAGCTGTCCACGTCGGTGTTGAAGGAGTCGTGCGTGTGCGTGGACTCCTCGTGGGAGTTGTCGCTGGTGTCGTTGCCGCTGTCGTGCGCCGAGGCGTCGACGGCGCTGTTGTGCGACCCGACCTGCGAGTTGTCGGTGAGGGCGTTTCCGACGTTGTGCAGCGAGTTGTCGCTGTTGTCGACCAGCGCGTCGCCACCGCCGGAGTTGAACGCAGCGCCGTGGCCGATGTCGAGCGGGCCGTGGATGCTGGTGGAACCGGCGTCGCCGGAACCGAAGCTGGTGGTGTTGTCGCTGCCGTTGACGGCGTGGTTGTTGTTGCCGACCACGTTCCCGTTGCCCGCGACGTTGCCGTTGCCGAGGGTGTTGCCGCTGCCGGTGAGGACATCGGAGTTGCGGATATCGCCCGCCGTGGCCACCGAACCGTCCCCGGAAGCGGTCACGGAGTGGTTGTCGAGGTCCTGGTAGAAGTCCCCGCCGTGCGTGTCGAAGTTCTGGTTCCGCGACTGGTCGATGATCGTGTCGTGGTCGTTCACGAAGTTGTGCGTGACGTAGTTGTCCACGTATTCGATGCCGCCCGCGGCGTGGCCGCCGCCGTCGTGAGCCGGGGCCGCCCAGCTGCCGATGCCGTTGTCGCCGGTGTGGTAGTCACGGCTGAAGTCCGCGGTCTGGCTGTCCTGCACGAGCACGAGCGCGTCGCTGACGTCGGCCGGCGTGAGGTGGCCGAGACCGTACTGGTTCAGGGCGGCGTGCGGGTTCTCGGCGAACCACTCGCGCAGGTGCCCGTCGGTCAGGAGTTCCTTGACGAACTCGAGGAGCGTGAGCGGCTCGGCCATGGTGCTGATCTCCGATGCTGAAGGGCCCGTCCGGGGGCGGGACGGACCGGTGCTGGAGTGAACCGTAGGAAACCTCGGTGACCGGGCCATCGGGGATCGATCAGGGTTCGTACGGGGTCCTGATCGGGGACCGTGACCTCGGCGTTAGGGGATGACGTTGGGGGACGTCGCCTTCCGCGCGTCCGGACCGGCCCTGACCTGCTGATCCGTGGCGGCGGGACGAGCGTTCGAGAACGGGCCGTGGCCCCGACGCCGAGTGGCGCCGGGGCTACGGACGTGATCGTCGACTCAGGTGTGACTCAGATGTGCAGGTGGTTGAACGAGTCCTCGATGTGGCTGTGGCTGTGGCTCGAGGCGTCGACGTCGGTGTTGTTCGAGTCCTCGGTGTGGGTCGAGGTGTGCTCGGAGTTGTCGCTGCCGTCGTTGTTGCTGTTGTGCTGCGACGCGTCGACGTCGGTGTTGTTCGAGTGGTGCTGCGAGTTGTCGGTGTACTTGTTGCCGACGTCGTTCAGCGAGTTGTCGGAGTTGTTGACCGCCGTGTTGCCGCTGCCCGAGTTGAACGCGGCACCGTCGCCGACCTTGACCGGGCCGTGGATGTCGGTGCTGGTGGCGTCGCCCGAACCGAAGCTGGTGGTGTTGTCGCTGCCGTTGACGACGCCGTTGCCGTTGCCGAGCACGTTGCCGTTGCCGTCGACGTTGCCGTCACCAACGGTGTTGCCGTTGCCCGTGACCAGCGTGGAGTCCTTGATGTCGCCGCCTGCGGCGATCGAGCCGTCGCCCGTGGCGTTGACGGAGTGGTTGTCGATGTTCTGGTGGAAGCTGCCGCCACCGGTGTTCACGTTCTGGTTGACCGACTGGTCGATGATCGTGTCGCGGTCGTCGATGTAGTTGTTCGTGGTGAACACGCGCTGGATGTACTCACCCGCCGACTCGTGGCCGTGCGGGGCCGGTGCGGCGTGGGCGGCGGCGACGTGGTTGCTGCCGGTGTCGTAGTTGCGGGAGAAGTCGCCGCCCTGCGAGTCGTCGTCGACGAGGACGAGCGCGTCCTGCACGTCGGCCGCGGTGAGGTGGTCGAGGCCGAACTCGTGCAGCGCCGCCTGCGGGTCGTCGGCGAACCAGTTGCGCAGCTCGGCGTTGGACAGCAGCTGCTTGACGAACTCGATCAGGGTCAGGTTCTCGGACATCGCGTCGACTCCAGGGCTTCATCGGGGAACGGACCGGCTGGGTGGGCCGGCGCTGAGTACCGAAGTTAGGGCCAGGGGGGTGAACCGCCATCGGGGATCGGGCAGGGTTTCGAACACGCAGCGTTCGGGGATGCGGACAGTCACCCCATAGGGGGCGCGGGGGGTGGGGACCCCCCGTTCGAGTGCACACCCCGATCGAGCGCTAACGGTCGACCGGGATACTCCGATGGCGAGTAAGGGGTCGGTTCCGTGTGACGGAACCGGTAGGTCGGGGTAAAAGGGGACGGTCATGGGCTACCAGCTCGGAATCGATCTGGGGACGACGTACACAGCGGCTGCCGTGTGCCGGTCGTCGGACCGTCGCTGGGTGGAGCCCGAGGTGGTCACCCTCGGCACGCGGAGCCCGACCATCCCGTCCGTGCTCTACGTCGCCGCCGACGGATCCGTGCTGATCGGCGAGGCCGCCGAGCGCCGGGCCGTCACCGAACCCGATCGCGTGGTGCGGGAGTTCAAGCGCCGCATCGGCGACCCCACCCCGATCGTCATCGCCGGCCGCGCGTGGGCGCCCGAGGAGCTCTCGGCCCGGCTGGTCCGCTGGGTCGTCGACCGGGTGGCCGAGCGCGAGGGCGGCGCCGCGGAGCGCATCGCCATCACCCACCCCGCCTCGTGGGGCACCCACAAGAAGGAGCTGCTGGCCGCCGCGCTGGCCGGCCAGGGCCTGACGGTCACCTTCCTCGCCGAGCCGCAGGCCGCCGCGCTGCACTACGCCGCGGCCGAGCGCATCGGCGCCGGCTCCACCATCGCCGTCTACGACCTCGGTGGCGGCACGTTCGACGCGGCGGTCGTCCGCAAGGCCGACCCGGCCGAGGCCGCGGCAGCGGGTCCGAACGCGTCCGGTGCCGCCGGGTTCGGCCTGCTGGGTCGCCCCGAGGGTCTGGAGCGGCTCGGCGGTGTCGACTTCGACGACGTCGTCTTCGAGCACGTGCGTGAGGGCCTGCCGGGTGCCTTCGAGAACCTCGACGACACCGATCCGGCCGTCCTGTCGGCGGTGTCGCGCATCCGGCGCGAGTGCACCGAGGCCAAGGAGGCGCTCAGCAGCGACACCGAGACGTCCATCCCGGTGCTGCTGCCGGCGTCACGAGGCTCGGTGCGGCTGCACCGCAGCGAGTTCGAGGCGCTGATCGGCCCGCAGATCTCCGAGACCGTCACCGCGCTGCGCCGGGCCGTGGCCTCTGCGGGACTGGAGCCCGCGCAGCTCACGGCCGTGCTGCTGGTCGGCGGGTCCTCGCGGATCCCGCTGGTGGCCCAGATGGTGTCCGAGCAGCTGGGCCGGCCGGTCGCGGTCGACGCCGACCCGAAGAACGCCATCGCGAAGGGTGCCGCGCTCGCGATCTCCCCCAAGCCCACGGTGTCCTGGCCGGGTGTGGTCATCGCTCCGGTCGCGGCCGCGCCGGTGCCGGGCCCGCCCGTGCACGCCCCCCAGCCGGTCCGCCCGCCCCGCCCGGCGCTCAACACCCCGCCCCGGGGCGTCAACCGGGCCGCCAACGCCGCGCCCGCCGCCGCTGCCGCGGGTGGTGCTGCCGCCGCATTCGCGGGCGCGCCGCCCGCTCGGGGGCCGGTCGGGCCGTCGCACGAGCCCGCCACCTCGCTCCTGTCGTCCAACACACCGCCGGACATGGGCCGCCGCCCGGCCCCGCCGGTCCCGCCCGTTCAGCAGGGCCCGAGCGCGGGCTGGGAGTACGAGCCGGAGCCGGAGCCGCGTCGCCGCCCCGTCGGTCTGCTCATCGGCATCGGCGGGCTGCTCGCCGTGGCCGCGGTCGTGATCGCCGTGCTGGTCTGGCCGACGTCGAACCCGACGGAAACCAGCATCACCCCCGCGAGCGGTGACGCCAGCACGCCCACCACGTCCGAGTCCGTCGAGCCGCCGCCCGCGGCGGTCGAGCCGACCGCAGCCCCGCCGGTGAACAACCCGCCCGCGAACAACAACAACAACCCGGCGACCAAGCCCACCAAGCAGCAGGCTCCGCCGCCGGTCAAGACCGACCCGACGACGCCCAAGACATCGGCGCCCCCCGTCGTGGTGGAACCGCCGCCGCCCGTCATCACGACGAGCAACCCGCCGCCCGCCGGCCAGGGAACCGGAACAGGCACCGGAACCGGCACGGGCACGGGCACGGGAACAGGCACCGGAACAGGCACCGGAACCGGCACGGGCACCGGTGCCGAGGGCGGCACGAGCTCGCCGCCCCCGCCGGTCACCGTGCCGGTCGGCAACCCCCCGGCCTCCTCGGACCCGGTGGTCCCGACGTCGGCCCCTGTCGTCAAGACCTGACGGCACCCACAGCTCACCTCCGCGCCCCCTGGGGCCGGGGGTGTGGGCCGGAACCGGTGCGGAGGGGAGCCCCGCGCCGGTTCCGGTCATCCACGTCCGAATGATCACGTGGGCCCCGTTCCCCGCATCGCGCGGAAGCGGGGCATGCTTGGCGGGTGCTGATCGGGCTGCTACTAGCGCTCGTGGCGATGGTGCTCAACAGCGTCGGTGCGCTGTTGCAGGCCGACGGGTCGCGCCGCGCCACCCGTACGCGCCCCGTCGCGGTGCAGCCACGCTTCCTGGCGGGGATCCTCGTGGACCTCGTGGCGTGGTTGTGCGCTGCGGTCGCGCTGCGTCAGCTCCCGGTCTTCGCCGTGCAGGCCGTGATCGGCGGCTCGATCGCGCTGACGGCCGTGGCCGGTGCCCGCATGAACGAGCGGCCGCTGGGGCGCAACCCCCGGATCGCCGTCATCGCCTGCCTGGCCGGACTCGTGCTGGTGGCGGCGAGCGCCGGCACGGACCGCCCGCCGGTGCAGTCGGAGACGGTCAACGTCGTCCTCATCGCCACACTGCTGGTGCTGGCCGTGGTGGTGCTGGTGCTGCGGCAGTTCCCGCGGGCCTGGCCGCTCGCGCTCGCTGCGGGCATGGGGTTCGGTGGCTCGTCGCTGGCTGTGCGGGCCGCGCACGTCGAGGTCGGCAACGGCTTCTCCGTGATGGCGCTGCTCGGGCAGCCCACCACCTACCTCGTGATCGGGTTCTGGGTGGTCGGGATGATCGGGTACTCCGCGGCGCTCTCCCGCGGTGACGTCGGCTCGGTCACCGCGGTGTTCGTGGTGACCGAGGTGGTGCTCCCCGGGATCATCGGGATCGTCCTGCTGGGCGACCCGGTGCGCGACGGCTGGGTCTGGCCGTTCGTGCTGGGGCTCGCCATCGCGGTCGCCGGGGTCGTGGTGCTGGCCAGGACGCCACCGCCACGACGGCCGCGGGTGAAGTAGCGCCGCGGTCGGGCGGCCCGCACCAGTCGGGCCTCGGCGGCCTCGGCGTGCAGCCGCCGGATGCGGTGGGCGGATTCGATGGCCACGAACGTCGGGTCGAAGAGCATCGTCCGAGCCTCGTGCTGAGGCGGCCGGCGGTGCATCGGTCGATCACGTCGCGCCGGTCGTCCCCACTTGACCGGGCATGAGGTGCTCGAGCGGCAGCCGCATCACCGGAAGGTTGCGCCCGAGTGGCGAGCCGACGAGACCCACCTGCCGACCGCCCACCCGCTCGTAGAAGCCGACGGCGTACGGCTCGGCGTCCCATTCGAGCGCGGCGGCACCGCGCGCGGCGGCACGGGCGGCAGCGTGCTCGAAGAGCGCTCGACCGACGCCGGATCCGATCGCGGCCGGCTCGACCCACAGGTCGTCGAGGATGCAGACCGGGCCCCGGTGCAGGAGCGTGCTGAAGCCCCGCACCGCGCCCTCGTGCTCGGCGACCCACACGTCGTTGGCCGCGATCACCTCGGGGGTGAGCCCGAGCGAGCGGGCGAACCGCGCGATGAGGGCCTCCGGGTAGGGCCAGTGCGCCTTGGACCGGACGGCCAGAGCCGCCAGCGCGTCGGCCTCCTCGGGGCGGGCCTCGCGGATCAGCACCAGCCCAGTGTGGCTCGCAGCGGGGTGCGGCGTCCTACCGGCGCACGTTGTTCGGCGCCTCGACGGGCCCGGACTGGCGCGGGATCTCGAAGAACCCGCTCATCAGGCCGCCCTGCGGCGCCGGTTCCACGTGGCGCGCTGCGCGGTGGGCCGCCAGCTTGCGCCGCGGACCCTCCGACAGCCCCACGACCACCAGCACGATCAGCGTGCCGACCAGCAGCGGCACCCCGACGAGCAACACCGGCCAGCCGAACGCCAACACGGCCACCGCGACCGCCACCGCTTCCAGAACGATGACGAACGTCCCCATCCGCAACATCACGAGCCCCCAAGATCGGCACCAGCGCCGCCCCCGGCGCTGCACGCTCCTACATCGGCGTTGCGCCCTCCAGCGTGACGGGTTGTGGCCGTCGGATTCCGGAGAGGAGACGGGCACCACCCCCGGGGCCCGGGATTTAGCCCGAACGGCCGCGGGGATCCCGATGAGTTCCCGGCCTGCGCGACGTTGAACAGGCATGCGATCGGGCGAGAAGGTCATGGATGTCAACGGGGTCGAGATCTGTGTGGAGACGTTCGGGGCGGTCACCGACCCGGCCGTCCTGCTCGTGCACGGCGCGTCCGCGTCGATGCTGTGGTGGGAGGACGAGCTGTGCGCGCGGGTCGCGGCGGCCGGGCGGTACGTGATCCGCTTCGACAACCGCGACACCGGACGCTCGGTCAGCTACCCGCCGGGCCACCCGGGCTACACCCTGCGGGATCTGACCGATGACGCGGTCGGGGTGCTCGATGCGCTCGGGATCGAGCGGGCGCACCTCGTCGGGCGGTCGATGGCAGGCGCGATCGTCGCGCAGGCCGCGGTGTGCCACAGCCAGCGCGTCGCGTCGCTGACCATCGTGTCGAGCACCCCGGGAGGTGCTGACCTGCCGGGCATGTCGGCCGAGTTCCTCGGCTACGTCGGCGGCCCCGGCCCGGATCCGACCGACCGCTCCGCGGTCGTCGACTTCATCGTGGGGCTGATGCGGGTCTACTCCGGCTCACCGCATTTCGACGAGGCGGCCATGCGCGAGCTGGCCGTGCGCGATGTCGACCGGACCGTCGACATCGCGGCCTGCCTGACCAACCACTTCGTCATGGACTTCGGCGCGCCGCTCGACATCGGGCTCGTCGCCGTCCCGACGCTGGTCGTGCACGGGGACCGGGACCCGGTGTTCCCGCTCCCGCACGGCGAGGCGCTGCGGGCCGCGATCCCGGGTGCGGACCTGCTGGTACTGGCGGGCACCGGGCACGAGCTGCCGCCGCCGGTCTGGGACGTGTTCGTGCCGCGCCTGATCGGGCACACCGGCTGACCCGGCTACGGTCGTCTGCGTGGACGACATCACGGCACTGACCGAGCGGCTGCGCACGTTCACCGCAGCCCGGGACTGGGAGCAGTTCCACACGCCCAAGAACCTCGCCATCGCGCTCGTCGCGGAGGCGGGGGAGCTGGCGGCGGAGTTCCAGTGGCTCACACCCGATCAGGCGGCGGCCGTCCGGGAGCCGGGCGGGCTGCGGGACCGGGTGGCGGGCGAGCTCGCCGACGTCCTGATCTACCTGGTGCGGCTGGCCGATGTCTCCGGGCTGGACCAGCTGGCCGCTGCGGCCGCGAAGATCGAGGTCAACGAGACCCGGTTCCCGCCGGACGTCGTCCGCGGCCGGTCCACGATGCGGGCGGACTGACCACCGCTCAGACCACGTGGGCCGCGATGGCGCGGGCGCAGTCCAGCGACTCCGTCCTCCCGGTGTCCACCTCCACGTCGTAGCTGACACCGCGGTGCACCAGCTCCGCCTGCGCGACCGCCATCCCCAACACCCGATCGCCGCGGGCGATCTCGCGAGCCGCCGCGATCGCCGGCTCGCAGTGCACCCCGACCCACAGCACCGCCAGCCCGCCGAGCTGCGCGCGGGTGCGCTCCTGGGACGCGGCACCGCCGAGGAACACGTCGTCGATGATGATCCGGGCACCCGCGTGGGCCATGGCGGCGATGCCGGCCGTCCAGGCGGCCTCGACCTCGCGGAAGCCGTCGCCGACCTCGACCTCACCCCGCTGCCCGAACGCGATGCCGGCACCGTCGAGGAGCGCGGGCGGCAGCGCGTCGACGAGATCGTCCACACCGAGCCGGATCCACGGGTGCGGCAGCACGGCCTGCAGGCACCGGCTGATGCCGGTCTTGCCGGAACTGGATCCGCCGTTGAGCACGATGATCTGGGTGGGCATCGCCGGAGCTCCCTTCCTGCGTCCGAGCCCTTGGGTCATGAACCCGGTGAGCCGACACCGAGGCGGAGGGCATCGAACAGCCTCTCGAGGCGCACCCGGTGGTCGGCCAGCACGGCATCGGACGGCTCCTCGGCGATGAGGTGGCGGGCCGTCGCCACCAGCACTGTCCGGTAGCCGGCGATGAAGAGGGCGGCGAACAACGGCCCGTCGCCCGCGAAGACGGGGTCGCGTTCGAGCTCCTCGGCAAGGATCCGTTCGAGGTCGGAGGCGATCTCCCGCGCCCGCGCGACCAGCGCTGGAGATCCCGCGACGGTGTGGAAGAACGGAACGGACCGGCCGTCGACGCCCGACAGCGGATGCCGGGTGTCGAAGAGTTGCAGCGTCGCCTCGCGCAGGGACGCCAGCACGTCGACACCGTCGGCGCGGTCGCGCACCGCCGAGCGCAGCAGGTCGGCGGCGTCGTCCTGGCGGTCCAGGAAGAGGTCCTCCTTGCGCGGGAAGTGGTTGAAGACCGTCACGCTCGAGACGCCGGCCTCCCGCGCGATCTCGGCGACCGTCACCGTGTCGTACCCGCGGTCGAGGAACAACCGGGTGGCGACCTCCAGGATCCGCGCACGCGTCTGCGGTCCGCCCCGCGCGCTGGTTCTGGGCATCCCGGCCTCGCCTTCTCGCGTCGCTGAACTCGGCCCGTCGACCTGGTGGCCCGTGCTCCCACCCGCAGGCCGGTCGAGCCTGCTGCCTGGAACGCTACGGGCCATGGATCTCGGAGAGCTGACGGCGCAGGTGGAGCGCGTGTCTCGTCAGTCCGCGGCGGAGTTCGGGATCGACCGCAGCAGCGATTGGCAGATCTTGAAGCTCCAGGAGGAAGTCGGCGAGCTGACTCAGGTGCACCTGATGCGGGAAGGCCAGGCGCGCTCGAAGGGGCTCACTCCCGCAGATCTTGACGAGACCCGCGTCCGATCGGACTGACCGCGCGGGACACCGATCCGGGCGGCGGCTGGCGGCGCTGATCCATCGGTGGGCCACGGACATGACGAAGGCCCAGGAGTCGCGGTGAAATGCGTTCCGACCTGGGCCTTTACGTGTGGAGCGGATGACGGGAATCGAACCCGCGTATTCAGCTTGGGAAGCTGATGTTCTACCATTGAACTACATCCGCAGCGCGCTCCCCGCAACGGTAGCAGCTCACGCTGTGTAGCTGAAGTCCCTCTCTCCGTGCGGCCAACAGGGTGGTTCTCACCCGAACGGAAACGGCGGGGCGGCATAGGGGTCGACGGTTCGCCGGGTCGGGTTCACACTGTTCCGACCCCAGCAAGGTCCGCTCCGCGCAAGGCCCCGACCCTGCAAGACACAGGTACCCCGCAAGGCCAGCTCCCCCGGCCGCTAAGGATCTGCGCATGACCGAGTTCGACCCGGATCTGGGTTCGCTCCCGGTTCAGGATCACGATCACGACGTGCTCCTCATCGCCGGAAGCCGACCCGAAGTAGCTCGTCTCGCCCCGGTAGCCACCGCGTTCACCGACGCCGACCGCATCCGCGCGCTCACCGTCGCCACCGGCCCCGACCCCATGTCGGTGCACGAGGCGTTCGAGGCGCTCGGCGTGCCCGCCGACATCACGCTGCTCCTGCACGAGCCATCCGATCCGAATCCGGCCGCCATCGCCGCGATGCTCATGACCAGGATCGACGGGCTGCTCGTCGACCTCGACCCGTCCGCCGTCATGGTCTACGGCGGCGGGATGACGGCCGCTGTCGGCGCGCAGGTCGCGTTCTGGCGGCAGATCCCCGTGGTGCACCTGCAGGCCGGGGTCGCCAGCGACGACCTGCTCTGCCCGTTCCCGCAGGAGGCCAACCGCCGCATCATCGGCCAGCTGGCGTCGCTGTTCCTCACCACCGGCGGTGCGGCGCTGGGCAGCCCGATCGGACCCAACGCCATCCCGGTCGGCGACACGATGGCCGCCAACCCCCAACCGGCCGACCTCCGGTTCGCCCGCCTCGTCCGGCGCGTGCGCGCGCAGGGGCCGCGGCTGGTACTCGTGGGGCTCGATCGTCCGGATTCGCTGGGGGTGCTCGCGAGCCTGCCGGAGCTGCTCGAGAGCGAGCCCGACGTCGAGGTCGTGCTGTTCGGTGAGCTGGCCGAGCACGGCGCCGCCTACCCGCTCGCGGAGCACCCGCGCGCCACGGTGGTGCGCAACCTCCCGCTCGCCGAGCTGGTGGGCCTGCTCGCGGCCAGCAGGGTGCTGGTCTCCGACAACCCCGAGCTGGTGGCCGACGCCCCCGGCCTGGGCACGCCGGCCGTGCTCGTCGACGGGCCGCACGTCGCCGCTCCCGGCGACTCCATCCGCAGCATCCTCAGCCCGGCCGTCATGGCCACGGTCCGCCAGCTCCTCGACATGCGCACGTCGGAGAGCGAGCCGTCCGACGGGCTGGAGGCGGCCCGCGTCGAGCAGGCGGTCGCGTGGATGTTCGGGCTGTGCCCGTCACCGCTGCTGAGCTCGCCCTTCCCCTCCAACACCGAAGCCTGAACACCACGCCGTAGGGTGGCGGCGTGCTGCTCTCGGACGGTGACCTGCGCAAGGAGCTCGAGTCCGGACGTCTCGTGCTCGACCCGTGGGATCCCGCGATGCTCCAGCCCTCCAGCATGGACGTGCGGCTGGACCGCTTCTTCCGCGTCTTCCAGAACTCGCGCTACACCCACATCGACCCCGCCGAGCAGCAGGACGAGCTGACGTCGCCGGTCGAGCCGGAGGGCGACGACCCGTTCGTGCTGCACCCCGGCGAGTTCGTGCTGGGCTCCACGTTCGAGAAGGTCACGCTGCCCGACGACCTCGCCGGCCGGCTGGAGGGCAAGTCGAGCCTCGGCAGGCTGGGCCTGCTCACGCACTCCACCGCGGGCTTCATCGACCCGGGCTTCACCGGTCACATCACGCTGGAGCTGAGCAACGTCGCCAACCTGCCGATCACGCTGTGGCCGGGGATGAAGATCGGCCAGCTGTGCCTGTTCCGGCTCTCCAGCCCGGCCGAACGCCCCTACGGCAGCAGCGGCGTCGGCTCCCGCTACCAGGGGCAGCGGGGGCCGACGCCGTCGCGGGCCCACCTGAACTTCCACCGGGTCGACACCCGGCGATAGCCAACTCAGTGCCGGGGGTCCCAGCGGAACTTGCGGGCCGCGAGCACCAGGAACGCGATCGACCAGCCGATCAGCGACACCGCGGGGATCACGAACGCCGGCAGTCCGGCGAGGCCCTGGTCGGCGATGCCACCCGCCATCGCGAAGCGCACGAAGGACCCGACCGCGGCGCCGGGGAGCAGTGACAGCAGCTCCCACCAGCCGCTCAGAGCCGTGATCGCGGTGACGATGGCGCCGCCGAGCAGCAGGAACGTCAGCGGCAGCGTCGTGATCTGCGCCCGCTCGGGCGAGGGTGTGATCACCGACGTGGCGAGCGCGGCGGCCACCACCAGCACGATGCCGCCCACGACCGCGATGACCATCGAGGCCACGTTCACGGGCCACGGCGTGCCGCTGACCAGGTTGAAGACCAGGAAGATCGCCAGCTGGCCGAGACCGATGACCACTGTCGGCAGCACGACGGCCACCAGCAGGTCGCGATCGGTGAGACCGGTGATCCGCAGGCGCTTCAGCACCCGGGAATGGCGCCGCGCGACAAGCGTCTGGGTGGCCGTCACGTAGATCCCCATGGCTAGCACGACCGCGATCTGCGCGGCGACCGCCATCGCGGCGCCGGTGACGCCCAGATCGTTGGCCTTGAAGGCGTAGGCGAAGAACACCCCCATCGCCAGCGGCAGGATGGCCGAGGACACCAGCACCGTCCGGTTGCGCGAGATCAGCCGAAGCTCGCTCACGGCCAGTGCGGTCACCCGGCTCGCGGTCGAGGTGGGTGCCGGGGCGGTTGCGGTGGTCATCGGGAGTCCTCCTGCTGCATGCGCACTGCGTGGTAGATGTCGGCGAGCGACGCCGGTGCGGCCCGCAGGTCGCGCAGCGCGACGCCGTGGTCGGCGGCCCAGCCGAGGAAGGTGGTGAGGTCGCGCTGCAGCTCCGCGGTGTGGACCTGCAGGTGCTCGCCGGTGAACACCGGCTCGCCCACCAGCGCCGGCAGCGGCGGGGCCCCCGCCGGGACGGCGGCCGAGAAGCTCGCCGGCTGCGCGCTGACGATCTCCGCCAGCGTCCCGCGAACGGCGACGATGCCCTGGTGCATGATCGCGACGCGGTCGGCCAGCGCCTCGGCCTCCTCGAGGTAGTGCGTGGTGAGCACCACCGTCCGGCCCGCCTCCTGCAGCTCCTGGATGGCATCCCAGGTGCGGCGGCGCGACTCCGGATCGAGGCCGGTCGTGGGCTCGTCGAGGATCACGAGGTCCGGTGAACCCCACACGGCGAGCGCGAGGTCGAGGCGGCGCTTCTCGCCGCCGGACAGCTTGCCGACCTGGGTGTTGCGCTTGCTGCCGAGCTCGAAGCGCTCCAGCAGCCGCTCCGGGCGGTCGACCCGGTTCACGAGCTTCTGCCACAGCTGCAGCGACTCGAGGACCGTCAGCTCCTCGATGAAGCCGCCCTCCTGCAACTGGACGCCCATCCGTTGCTTGAGCTCGTAGCGCTGGGTGGCCGGGTCGAGGCCGAGCACCGAGACGGTGCCGCCGGAGCGGGCGCCGAACCCCTCCAGCACCTCGAGCGTGGTCGTCTTGCCCGCGCCGTTCGTGCCGAGCAGCGCGAAGATCTCGCCGCGGCGGACGTCCAGATCGATGCCTCGGACGGCCTCGAAGTCTCCGTAGGTGACTCGCAGGCCGTGCACCGAGACGGCGAGCGGCACGTCCGGCGAGGCCGTGGCCGCCGGGCCGAACTGGTGGGTGGTCTGTGTCATGGCCCAACTGTCGCCGATCTTGAGGGCACCCAGTAGTCCCGGTGATCACACCTTGTGATGACAACGGTCCACGGTCGGCATGACAGCTGTCATGAGGACCGGATCGCCGTCCACACGGTCGGATACGGTCGGTTCGTGCCAGGGCCACCTCCGGATCTCGCCGATGAGCGCACCGTCCGCGCAGCGCGCCGCTTCGGGCGGGCCGGATTCGCGTACTCGGGCTTCTTCCTGCTGCTCCCGCCGGTGTCGGGCTGGGTCTCCGGGTGGCCGGGGCCGCCACAGCTGACCGCGGTGGTGCTCGTCCTCTACGTGGCCGGGCTGGGCCTGCACGTGTGGCGGGTCCGGGAACACGTTCGCTCACTCGGCCGTACGGCCCCGCTCTGGTTCATGATCGCGGCCGGCTCCGTCGGGCTCGCGCTCACGCTGGTCGCGCTGGCCAGCAGCCTCACCGGGTTCACCTGGTCGATCGTGAGCGCGGTCCTGCTCGGCGACATCGTCGGCGGGCACCGGCTGCGGACGACCCTCGGGTGGGTGGGGTCCGCCGCCGTCGTCGTGCTGGTGGCGGGGTACGTCGTCGGCATCCCCGCGTACGAGGGCACCCCGCTCAGCGCGTGGTTCGGCAGCGGGCTCGCCGCCTTCTACGTGGCGTCCATCTGGCTCATCGACGTGGAGCGCCTCTGGTGGCTCAAGGCCGTCACCGATCTCGACGACTCGCGCCGCACCGCGGCCGAGCTCGCCACCACCCGCGAACGGCTGCGGCTGGCCGACGACCTGCACGACATCCTCGGCCACGCGCTGGAGGTGGTCGCCTTCAAGAGCGAGTTGGCCTCGCGGCTGCTGGACGTCGACCCGGCCAGGGCCCGCACCGAGATGGACGACGTGCAGCGCGTCGCGCGCGAGTCGCTCACCGAGGTTCGGGCGATGGTGCGCGACACGCGTGGCACCGACCTGGCGTCGGAGGTGGCGGGGGCGCGGGCGGTGCTGGAGTCGGCAGGCGTCGCGCTGGACGTGCACGGCGACCCGTCGATCGTGGGTCCGCTGTCGCGCAACGTGCTGGGGCGGGTCCTGCGGGAGGCGATGACCAACGTCCTGCGCCACGCACAGCCGACCCGGTGCTCGATCGACATCGAGCTGGTCGGGGAGGGAGCCCGGTTGCGGGTGGTCAACGACGGTGCCGCGCCGCCGGACGGCTCCGATCCCGGCACCGGGCTGGTGGCGCTCGAGCGCTACCTGGGGGAGCACGGTGGCCGGCTCGTGGCCGGGCCCGGAGCCGACCGCACGTTCGCCGTCACCGCCGACCTGCCGGTGGCAGCCCGATGAGCAGCACCCCGATCCGGCTGGTGCTGGCCGATGACGAGTCGTTGACCCGGGGCGCGGTCGGCGCGCTACTGGGACTGGAGTCCGATCTCGTGGTGGTCGGCGAGGCCGCCACCGGTGACGAGGCGATCGAGCGGATCCGCGAGCACCATCCCGATGTCGCGGTGCTCGACGTGGAGATGCCCGGACTCGACGGCGCCGAGGTGGCGCAGTGGGTGGCCAACAACGAACCCGGCACCCGGTGCATCATCCTCACCCGGCACGCGCGCCCAGGCGTGCTGCGCCGGGCGCTCGCCGCCGGGGCCACCGGCTTCGTCACCAAGAGCGCGCCCGCCACGGTGCTCGCGGACGTGATCCGCCGGGTGCACGGCGGTGGCCGCTGGGTCGACCCCGATCTGGCGATGACGGCACTGATGACCGAGGCGAGCCCGCTCACCGATCGTGAGCTGGAGGTCCTGCGCAGCGTCGACGCGTCCGGCACCGCGTCCGACATCGCCGCGCGCGTGCACCTCTCCCCGGGAACGGTGCGCAACTACCTGTCGTCGGCGATGCAGAAGCTCGGCGTCGGCAGCCGCACGGAGGCGGTGCAGGTGGCGCGCGATCGCGGCTGGCTCTGACCCGAATCACCCCGGCGGGGTCGGTCGGCCGGGTACTCTCGCGCTGCGATGGACCCGTCGCCTGCAACCCCGCCACCGTGGCTCCCGGCCACTCGGCCCGCCGTGCCGCCCCCGGCCGTCCCGGAGCCGATGCAGAAGGCCACCCCGCCGCCGGCGGAGCCGCCACCCGCTGGGCCACCACCCAAGGGGCACCGGCCCCGGTTCGACTTCCGCAAGCTCGCCCGCACCCCGCGCGGCGCGGTCGGCCTCGGCGTGCTCGTCGCAGCGCTGCTGCTCTGGCCGTTCTCCGGGCTGTCGTGGATCCCCTGGCTCGCCGGGCTCGGTGCGCTGATCGTGCTGCGGCTGCTGCGCCTCGAGGGACTGCTGCGCGGCTGGGACTTCGCCTTCGCCGGCATCGTGGTCGTCATCGGGCTGATGCTGAGCACCGGCCCGTGGGCATGGGCGCTCGCCGCCAGCATCGGGGTGCTGCTCGCCGGGCTCGCCCAGCTGCCATGGTGGCGGCTGGCGGCGGTGGGGGCGGTGTTGTGCGTGGTCTCGGGGGTGGGGTTCGGAGTCTCGTTGCAGCAGACAAAGGCAGAAGAAGCCAAAGTCTTCGCCGAAGCCGGCGATGCGATTCGGCCGCAGATCGCTGAACGGCGTGACGATGTGCTTGTGGCGATGCTTCAGGCGGTTGACTCGCAGCAACCCGATCCGCAGCCCCTGTGCCGACTGCTGGCACCGGCAGGGCTGGCTCAGTTGCTCGCGGCCACGGGCAGTCAGACGTGCACGGACAGCGTCACGCTCATGCATGATCGGCTCAGGTCGACGCCGACGGTCGGGCCGCCTGCCGGAAAGCTGCCGAAGCCGGTGTCAGAGGAGGGGGACCGCCGGTTGGTCGTCGACGGCTGTGCCACGCCATGGGCAGTCGCAGCAGGCAAGGCGCTCGGACGGGTCCACATGGAGCAGACCAGCCCGAGCGTGCAGACCTACGTGGTGGTGTCCTTCTCTCCCTGTTAGGCCGCGGGTAGCCGTCAGTCACCACGCTTTACGGCGGCCAGTAACATCTGTGAAACGTCCTGGACCTGCACGTTCTCGCCCGCGCCGCCGGACTGCTTCTCGGTGAGCCCGTCGGTGAGCATGGTCTTGCAGAACGGGCAGCCGACCGCGATGGTGCCGCCCGCCGGGGCCGATCCGTTGGAGCTGCCCGCGCCCTCGAGCGTGGCGAGCGCCTCCTCGGTGCGGTTGACGTTGACGCGCTGCCCGATCCGCTCCTCCATCCACATTCGTGCCCCGCCTGCGCCGCAGCACATGGAGCGGTCGGCGTGGCGCGGCATCTCGGTGAGCGTGGCGACCGCGCCGACGAGCGCGCGCGGCTCCTCGTAGACCTCGTTGTGGCGGCCCAGGTAGCAGGGGTCGTGGTAGGTGACCGGAGCGCGCCCAGATCCGTTGATACCGTCCTCATCGGGCGCGGCGACCGGCACCAGCTTGCCCTCGCGCACCAGCTTGTTGAGCAGCTGCGTGTGGTGCACGACCTCGTAGTGCCCGTCGAGCTGCGGGTACTCGCGGCCCAACGTGTTGAGGCAGTGCGGGCAGGTGGTGACGATCTTGCGGGTGCCCGGCTCGCGGCCCTCGAACACCGCGTTGAGGACCTCGACGTTCTGCTGCGCCAGCATCTGGAAGAGGAACTCGTTGCCGGAGCGTCGCGCCGGGTCACCGGTGCAGGTCTCCTCGGGGCCGAGCACCGTGTAGTTGACGCCGGCCCGCTTGAGCAGCTCGGCGGTGGCCTGCACCGTGCGCTTCGCACCGTCGTCGAAGGCTCCGGCGCAACCGATCCAGAACAGGTACTCGACCTCGGGAGCGAGCTCACCGTCGAAGACGTTGACCTCGAAGTCCAGCTTCTTGGTCCAGTCCAGGCGCTCGCGCTGGTTCTGGCCCCACGGGTTGCCCTTGTTCTCCAGGTTCTTGAACAACACCCCGAGTTCGGAGGGGAACTCCGACTCGATCAGCACCTGATGGCGGCGCATGTCGACGATGTGGTCGACGTGCTCGATGTCCACCGGGCACTGCTCGACGCACGCGCCGCAGGTGGTGCACGACCACAGGACGTCGGGGTCGATCACGCCGCCCTGCTCGAGGGTGCCCACGAGCGGCCGGGCGGCCTGCTCCGGGCCGGATCCGGTGATGCGGCCGAAACCCGACTCCGGAACGCCGTGGTGGTGGTAGCTGTCGTCCTTGAACCCCGCGGCGAAGTCGATCGAGCCCACCTCGGGCACGTCGTCCTTCTTGCTGCCGATGATGTAGGGCGCCTTCGCCATCAGGTGGTCGCGCAGGTCCATGATCACGAGCTTCGGCGAGAGCGGCTTGCCCGTGTTCCATGCCGGGCACTGGCTCTGACAGCGACCGCACTCGGTGCAGGTCTCGAAGTCGAGCATGCCCTTCCACGTGAAGTCCTCGATCTTCCCGCGGCCGAAGACGTCGTCCTCGCCCGGGTCCTCGAAGTCGATGAGCTTGCCGCCGGACTCCATGGCGGGGAGCGGGCCGAGCGCCTTCGGGAAGCGCTTGGCCGAGACGTTGACCGGCGCGACGAAGATGTGGAGGTGCTTGCTGTAGGCGATGATGATCGTGAAGGCCAGCATGACGCCGATGTGCAGGATCAGCCCGACGCTCTCGACCACCTCGAGAGTGTCGTGGGAAAGGCCCTCGAAGAGGTGGCCGAGGCCGATCGAGGCCCACGCGCCGGAGGTGTAGGGGAACGTGCCCAGCGCCGAGGACGCCGCGCGGAAGAAGAACAGCGTCCACAACACGTTGAAGATCATGAAGAGGATGAGCCAGGCGCCACCGGTGTGGCTGCCGTAGAACCGCGACGCTCGCGCCTCGCGCTCCGGGGCGTTGCGGATCCGGATCACCGCGAACACGCCGAGCGACAGCAGGCAGAGCACGGCGATCGTGTCCTGGAGGAACCCCAGCACCGGCCACTGGCCGATGAGCCAGATGTGGAAGGTGGGGTCGAACAGCGCTCCGTAGGCCTCCAGGTAGACGGTGGCCAGGATGACGAACGCGTAGAACGTGAAGAGGTGCGCCAGTCCCGGCACCGACCACTTCAGGAGCTTGCGCTGGCCGAAGACCTCCACGAACTGGGCCCGCACCCGCTGGCCCAGGCCGTCGGTGCGGTCATGCGCCGGCTGACCGGATTTGATCAGGTTGTAGATCCAGAACGCCCGCCGTCCGGAGATCGCCAACGCGATCACCGTCATCAGCAGACCGATCACCAGTCGCACAAGCACGGGCTTCCTCCCAGGACTGCACGGGCCCGCGAGTGGTGGATCGCGCGCCGTTGCGCAGCAGACTAAACCGCTGCTCCTGTCCACTGCCGGGGGCATTCCGGCAGATCAGACAAGAACCTACCGGTGGGTAATCGGATGAGCGATCCGGAGCGATGTGACATGAATCCGGCATCACGTCCGCCACACCCGGGCTGGTCGGGGGCCTGCTGTCACTCGATCGGTTCAGGAACGGCGTGAAACGCACCCGACTAGGCCGTCGGCGACGCAGCGTGGCCGTCCGTGCGTCCACGGTGCCGCCGTGCGGGCGACCCTCTATGCTCGTGCTGGTCAGCATGGTCTACTCAATGTCGATCGAGATGCAGTGGTCAGACGCTGCGTCGATCGGCTAGGAGCAGGCCAGGTCGGGTGGCCACCATGCCCGAGGGGGTCGGTACGCGGCAGCCTCGGGGGTAGTGGTGACCACGAGGAGGAGCGCAGCCATGACCGGACCAGCAGCCCAGGTGCTCTACGCACAGGGGCTCAGCACCAACGGTCTGCAAGGCTGGATCCAGGGCAACGTCGTACCGCTCGTGCTGCTCGGCATCGCGATCATCCTGTTGTGGATCGGCGGGCGCGGCGACAACGCCGGCGTGGCGCGCCGTGGCGTTGGCCTGCTCATCGGTCTCGTGGCGCTGGGCATCGCCGTCTCGGGCAACGGCCCGCAGATCGGCAGCTTCCTGGCCGGCCTCATCACAGGGTGATCGGGTGCTGGTCCGCACCGACGACGAGATCTATCGTGTCGACTCCGTATGGCTGGGCCCGCCGAGGGCCACGTTCCCGTGGCGAGCGCGCTACGTCGCGTACGGCCTCGGCCTGCTCGTCATGATCGCCATCATGTTCGTCCAGCGCCGCATCGGGATCGGTCTCGACTTCTTCTCGGTGGCGTGGGCGCTGCTCCTCACGGTGGTCTTCACGAGGTTCCTCGGGCAGCGCATCAACTACGAGCGCCCGCTGGGTCAGGTACTCGCACACTTCAAGCTCGAGATCAGCGGTCCGCGCGCCTCCACCGCCGTGGCGGGTGGCCCGATCCGCTCCGGCCATGTCCGGGTGGGGCCGGTGGCCCGTGGCCGCGGTGCCGTCCGGGGCCCCGCCGCCAGCAAGCAGGCCGGCACCCGAACAGCGACGAAGCAGCAGGCAGGCACGAAGAAGCAGGCAAGCACGAGTCGGAAGGGGCGCAGGCGTGCCACGTCGTGACGCTGCACGTGATGCGTCACAGCCCGGTGAACGTCGCCGGGGGCGTGCACTAGCAGGTGAGACCGGGCTGCCGAAGTACGTGCCCGACATCGCGCTGCGCTCCATCGAGGGTCACCTGACACGCACCGGCACGCAGGTCATGGCCTGGTACCGGCTCGCGGCACAGGCGTGGAGCTTCCGCAGCGATTCGCAGCGCGAGGTCCTGATCCGCCAGATCGCGGCCCAGCTCGGTGAGCTGCAGGGCCGGTGGGTGCACCTGCGGGTCACCACCCGCCCCTACCCGGTGCACATGTGGGCGGAGTCCTTCGACAACAACGCGCTCGGCCGGATGCCCGACGTCGCGGGTGCGCTCGGCTGGGACGGCTTCCTCGAGGGCGAGCAGCGCCATCTGATGGGGCTGTCGATGTCCGACAAGGAGGTGTTCCTCGGCATCGAGGTCTCCGGCCGCAGCATGCTGGACCGCTGGGTCGACATCGCGGCCCCGGTGCTGGGCAAGGTCGCGCCCGGCACGGTCAAGGCGGAGCTGGCGGCGCTGGCCTCGGAGGTCGGCCACATCGACTCCCTCGTGGCCAGCGGCGGGCTCGACGCCGTGCCCGCCACGGCCGACGACATCGCCTGGCTGATGCACCGCTCGGTGGCGCTGGGGCTGCCGGCCCCGCGCACGCTGTCGATGGTGCCCGGCGCCACCACCCGCTGGGAGACCGAGGACCTCGCCGCCTTCACCGACGGGGTCGACGTCTACCAGGAGCCCTACGCGCCCACGGTCCGGGTCGTGGGCCGGATCCGCTCGCAGACCGTCTCGCGCAACGTCGCGGTGCTGACCGTCGGGCTGATGGACGGCCTGCGCATCCCCGAGGTCGACGACCCGTGGATGCAGCACTCCGACCGGCTGCCGTTCCCCGTCGAGTGGTCGGCGCGGATGTACATCCGCAAGCCCGAGGAGGTGGCGGGCGAGCTGCAGCGCCAGATGGGCAAGGTGCGCAGCCAGATCCGGCACTACACCCACGACCACGACCTCGACCCCCCGATGTCGCTGGCGCGCCAGGCCGACCGCGTGCTCGAGGTCGAGGACGAGCTCACCAGCGGGCTCACCCAGCTCAACACGCGGGTCTACGGCTGGTGGCGCATCGCGGTGGCCGGCAAGGACGAGGCCGAGGCGGTCAGCCGGGCGCAGCAGGTGCTCGATGTCTACCGCCCGAAGGTGCAGATCGAGCACCCCGAGGCCCAGTACCGCTACGCCAGGGAGTTCATCCCCGGCGAGCCGCTCGCCTCCACCGCCTACCGCAGGCGCGGCTCGGTCACCTGGGCCGCCGCGGCGGTGCCGGCGGCCACGGCGTCGGTCGGCGACCGCCGCGGCATCATGATCGGCGAGACGTGCACGGCCACGCGGCGTCCCGTGGCCTGGGACCCCTGGCTCGCGCAGGAGGTCCGGCGCGCATCCGGGCTCACCGCTGTGGTCGGCGGGCTGGGATCGGGCAAGTCGTTCCTCACCGGGCTGATCGTCTACAAAACGCTGCGTGCCGGTGCGCGCTGGACGGTGCTCGACCCGTCGGGACCGCTCGCCGAGCTCACCCGGCTCCCCGAGCTGGCACCGTTCTCGCGCCACATCAACCTGCTGCGGGCCGATCCGGGCATCCTCAACCCGTACCGGGTGGTGGCCGAGCCACGCCCGGAGCACTACGCCGATGACGAGGATCCGGAGCGGGCCTGGCGGCGCGAGCGCTCGCTGGCAGCGGCCACCCGGCGCCGGCTGGTGCTCGACGTGCTCACCGGGCTGCTGCCCTACGACGTGGCCCGGCTGCCCCACACGCGCATCGTCCTGCTGCGGGCCGTCCGGGAGGTCGGGGGCGCGCCCGATCGCCACCCCGGCATGGTGATCGACGTGCTGCGCCGGCACGCCCGCGACGGCGAGCAGCACTCCGGGGTGGTGGCCGACTTCCTCGAGGAGCGCCGCGAGCTGCCCCAGGCCGCGTTGCTGTTCCCCGACACGTCCCGCCACGACCCCTGGCAGGCCGATCGCGACTACCGGCTCACGGTGCTCACGATGCAGGGCATGACGCTGCCCCGCCCGGGCAGCCCGCGCGAGGAGTGGACCGACGGCGAGTCGCTCGCCGTCGAGCTGCTCAACCTGGCCTCGTGGCTCACCCAGCGCACGATCTACGACGCCGATCGCAACCTCCGCAAGGGCGTCGCGCTCGACGAGACCCACTTCCTCTCGCAGGTGCCCACGGGCAAGGTGCTGATCGACCGGCTCGCCCGCGATAGCCGCAAGTTCAACGTCCGGGCGCTGTTCGCGTCGCAGCTGGCGGGTGACCTGCTGCGCGTCTCCGGGTTCGCGTCGCTGGTCAACGCCGTGTTCGTCGGCCGCACCGACGACGATGAGGCCCAGGGTGAGGCGCTGCGGCTGCTGCGCGTCCCCACGGGTGTCGGCTACGAGCAGATGCTCGGCACGCTGTCGCCCCGGCCGCGCCACGACGACCGTCCCGACGACACACCTCGCCAGTTCGTGTTCGCCGACGGGCACGGCGGCGTCGAGAAGATCCGCATCGACCTCGAGGCCCCCCACCTCGAGCACGTCCGCGAGGCGCTCGACACCAACCCCGACGCCAGCCGGGTCTCGGCCCGCGGCGTGCCGGCGGCGATGGCACCCGCGGCGGTCCGTGCTCCCGACGAGCCGGAACCCCGCCAGCAACTGGTTGCCGAGCAACCCCACCGCCCCGTGCCGGCCGGGCCCATCCCGAACCGGTTCGGGCCCGATGCGCCGGTCGTCAACGGATCCGCGGCGCACGGGTCGTCCGACCTCGCCGAGGACGTCGACTTCGACGAGGACTTCGACGATCTGGACGACCCCGACGGCCTGCTCCGCGGCGACGCGCCCCACGGGGCGAACGGCAATGGGCACGCCGGTGCCTACACCGGCACCACGGAGGTGCTCACGGCCGAGCTGCTCGACGACGAGGAACTGGATCTGCTGGGCGACATCGACGACGTCGACGATCGCGACATCGACGGTGACCGCGCGCGGACGGGCGGGGAGAGCGTCCGGTGACCCCCGGGGACGTCCCGGGTGGCTCCGGGTGGCTGGCCGCAGCCCTGGTGCTGGCGGCCGCCATGTTCGTCGCGCGCCGCAAGCGGCTCCGTGCGGTCGCCGCCGCAACGGGTGCACGACCACCGCGGCGGCGCGCCGCCGCGCTGCTCGTCGTCTTCGCCATCGTCGGCGGGTCGTCGCTCATCGGCTCGCCCGCCATGGCGCAGCCGTTCGACTGCAAGGAGTCGCCCGAGCCGGATCGGCCTGGTACGGGTCTTGTGGGATCGTTGGATCCCCCGAGGGGAAGCCACGGCGAAATCGGAAGTGTGTATCGCGAGGTCGGCTACGGTGGGCTTGTTTGGTACAACTACGATCTCGGCTGTGCCGGGGCGGCCGTATTCAACCCGGCCAGTACCACTGACACTTGGTTGGGTAATCAGGAGCTGAACGTAGCCAAGTTCGCCGTGGGTGGAGTCAACTGGTCGCACTATTTGATCGCTAGCGGCGGCGACCTCCTCACCCCGCTCGATAATCTGATCACGACCGGAACTCGAGCGATGTACGATGCCGTCTTCACCACATGGATTGGCCCAGTGCTGGCGGTCCTTGCTGTCATCTTGCTGGTGTATGCCCTGCGTGGAGACCTGGCAAAGCAAGCGCAACGGGCAGCGTTCGGTGTCGCCGCACTGGTTGTCGGCTCTGCGGCCTATCTCGCACCGGTTGACTGGTCGAAGGCGGCCGATTCACTCCTGCTCGACGGCGTCACCAATATGCAAGAGGGATTCCTCGGCGAGATCGGCATGGGTGACCGAAACACGTTACCCACCGTTCTGGTCGATCAGGTCATTTATCAGAATTGGCTGCGTGGAGAATTCGGCGCCCCCGACGTTCCGCAAGCGGTAGATCAGGGGCGAAATCTGCTGCGGGCGCAGACCTTCACGATTGATGAGCTGAACGCGCACGCCGATACGCCCGACCTGGCCCAGCAGAAGAAGGCCGACTTCGCGACCATCGCCGGCAAGATGGGCGATCGCTACCCCTACTTCCAGGGCAAGTCCGGCAGCCGGATCGGCATCGGCGTGCTGTCCGTCGTCCAGGCGATGTGCATCGCGCTGTTCCAGCTGCTCTCGAAGGTGCTGGTGCTCGTCGCGCTGCTGATGCTGCGACTGCTGATCATGACCGCTCCTGCGATCGCCGTGGTGGCGGTGCTCAAGCCCGACATCCTGCCGTCCTTGCTGCGGGTGGCGGGTGCCGCGATCGTCAACACCCTGGTGGTCGGCGCGCTGGCGGGCCTGCACGCGCTGCTGGTCGTCTCGCTGTTCCGTCCCGGTTCCGGCATCGACCTGTGGCTCGCCCTGCTGGTCACCGGTGTGGTCACGGTCGTGCTCTGGGCGGTGGCCCGGCCCTTCCGGCGGCTGGTGTCGATGGTGTCGCTCACCCGGGAGCAGTTCGGCGGGATCGTGCCCGGCGCCGGCACCGGGCCGATGTCGCGGGTGTGGCAGCGGGTCCGTGGCGGTGCCGCCGCCGAGGACGACCGCCAGTCCCGCTGGTGGGACGAGCGACGGGGCGCCGCCGCGGGCGCCGACTACTCCGGCGGTGCCCGGCCCGAGTCCGAGCCCGGCGCCCGCGTCACCGCGCAGGCCACCCGGGTCCCGCGCCAGCGCACCGAGGTCGAGGTGGCCCGGGCTCCCGCCCTCATCCCGGCGGCGCGCAGGCCCGCTTTGCCGGCCGGATCCAGCGGAGTCGAGGGCGGGACGTCGGGGCCGAGCTGGTCCGAACCGGGTGAGGTCGACGACCGTTCGATCTACCGGCGGTCCGACGCCGTGCCGCTGCGCCCGGGTGGCGCGCGGCCCGTGCAGGCCGAACTGGTTGACGGCGTGCCCGTCTACCGCATCTACCGGCCGCGTCCCGCGCAGCCTGCCTACGGACCGCGTGGCGGGTCGGGCTGATGCCGATCCGTACCCCGCGGGGTCGAGCGGCGGCCTACCGCGGACTGTGGCAGTGGCCCCTGCGATCACCGGCGCGGCTGGCCATGACGCTGGTCGTGGTCGCGGCGCTCGCTGCGGGACTGAGCTTCGCGCTGACCGCGGCAGGCGGGGGTTCGGCGTCCGGCAAGATCCCGCCGATCGCGATGGCGCCGACCCCGACCTACCGGTCCACTCCGCAGCAGCCGCTGAACCCGTCGTCGTCGCCCGCCCCGACGGCGCTGCCGCCGGTCGCCGAGCTGCAGCCCACCGCGCTTCCCGTCAGCCAGGCCCCGCAGGCCGCTCTCGACGTCGCGGCCGCGTGGACCGCGGCCTGGGTCCGCCCGCCTGCCGGCACGCCGGCGGGTCAGTGGCTGGAGGGGCTGCGGGCTACGACCACCCCGGAGTACATGGGCGTGCTCGCGGGGGTCGACCCGGGCAACATCCCGTCAACGAAGGTCACGGGCCCGCCCAAGGCCGTCAGCGTCTCGCCCAAGTCCGTGCGCGTCGAGGTCCCCACCGATGCGCTGACGCTCACCGAGGTGCTGATCAACTCCGACGTCGGCTGGCGCGTGTCCAGCTACGAGCGGACGTGAGTCGTGAACACGCTGCGCCCGCTGCGTCTGCTGCTGCCACTGGTGGCGATCGCGGCCGCTCTCGGCCTGTTCATCGGCGTGGCCTTCGTGGCGTTCAGCGTCGGTGGCGGCGGGGGTGGCGCGGCCGCGACGTTCGGGGCCTGTGATGCGAACCTGCGCTCGGCGGGCGGGCCTGCGGGTGTGCAGGCGGGAACCACGTCGGCCGACCTCACCGACGAGCAGCGCCGCAACGCGGCCACGATCATCGGCGTGGCCAAGGGCCTGAACGCCCCGCCGCGCGCCTCGCTGGTGGCGCTGGCCACCGCGATGCAGGAATCGACACTGCGCAACCTGAACTACGGCGATCGCGATTCGCTCGGGCTGTTCCAGCAGCGACCGTCGGCCGGCTGGGGTTCACCGGCCCAGGTCACGGATCCCGTCTACAGCACCACGATCTTCCTGCAGCGGCTGATGGCCGTGCCCGGTTGGGAGACGATGCCCGTCACCGTCGCGGCGCAGACGGTGCAGCGATCGGCCTTCCCGCAGGCCTACGCGAAGTGGGAGGGGTTGGCCGCCGACCTCGTCTCACAGATCGCCGGTGCGGTGAGCCCGCTCGCCGCGTGCGGCCCGGCGGTCCTCGCGCAGGGGGTGGCGGCCACGGCGATCAACTTCGCGCTCGGCGAGGTCGGCAAGCCCTACGTCTGGGGCGGCACCGGGCCCAGCGGGTGGGACTGCTCGGGCCTGATGCTGAAGGCGTTCGCCGCTGCCGGCATCACCATCTCGCGGGTCGCGGCCGACCAGTACAACAACGGGGGGCACGTGCCCGTGCGGGAGGCCCAGCCGGGGGACATGCTGTTCTACGCCACGGATCCGCACGACCCGTCCACGATCCACCACGTGGTGCTCTACATGGGCAACGACCAGATGGTGGAGGCGCCCTACACCGGTGCCAACGTCCGGGTGCAGAAGGTCCCGTGGGACTACGCGGAACTCGTCCCGCTTGCCACCCGTCCCGGAACCGCACCCAACAACCGCGCCTGAGGGCACGAGCACGAAGCACGATCAGGAGCCGACATTGCCCCCCGAACCCTCGTCAACGACCCCCGTCCAGGACTACCTGGACCGCCCGGCGCCCGGTGCCACCGAGAACCACCTGGTCGTCCCGCGTTCGCTCGCCCAGTCGATGCCGCTGCGCTGGCAGCAGGTCTTCGTGGGGCTGATGGCCGACCTGCACGACGCCTACGGGCACCTGCCGTGGCCGGACTACAAGGTGATCCCCAGCCGGTGGGAGCTGCTTGTCGACCTCGACGAGGAGCAGCTCGCCGCCGCGGGCTACCACGCCGACCTCGGTGCCGACGGCGACCTCGAGTACCGCGACGCCGCCGAGCGGCTCGTGACCGACGCGGAGCATCGCCGCGTGCTCGCGCCCGTGCTCGACCCGCTGCCGGAGGCGGCTGCCGGCCGCGTCGAGCCCCGCCCCGCCGCCCCCCTGTGACGGCGCCGACGAAGTAGCCACCGCGCCGACGTCCCGACATCGGCGCGGTGGCCAACGGGTTGGCGCGGTCGCGTCGAGCTCGCATCAGCGGACGGCGGCCACCAGGTCGGCCAGCTCGGCGAGCAGGCCGTCGCGGCCCGTCGGCGCGACGGTGACGACGTCGCCGCGCCGGATCGTGCTGAACGTGCCGGCGTCGCCGCGGTGGAACCCGATCACGTGCGGCGCGCGCCGCACCCGACTCCCGTCGCCCGTGCTCGCGGCAGCGCCGAGCTGACCGGCCAGCACGATCCCGCGGCAGGCGGCGGCGAGAGCGGCGGCGTCGTCCGCCGCCATCCCGCCGTTGACGAGCTCGGCCGCCGATGTGGCGTCCGGAACCACCGTGGCGGCGAGGAGCCGGAGCTGCGGCCCGCGTCCCGGCTCCGTGACCCCGACCAGCTCGAGCAGTGCCCGCAGCGCGTCCTCGGAGGCGAGCGCGAGCAGGGCGATCTCGTTGCCGTGCCGCACCGCGAGCGTGCAGCGCCTGCCCACGCAGGCCACGACGCCCGCGACGAGCGTGTCGGCGCGGAAGCGGACGTCGGCCGACCACTCCGGGCGGGCGAGCATGCGCATCCGGTCGACGATGTCGGGGCGTGGCTCGTCGGCCCCGGCGAGTCCGCGCCGCCGCATGTCGACGAACGCGCCGGTGACGATCGTGTCGCGCTCGAGCGCGGTGAGCCCGGAGCGTGGGGGATCGAGCTGCCACGGCGTCTCGCCGAGCCGGAGGAACTCCCAGCAGACCTCGAACTCGGTGGTGGACAGCACCGCCGCGCGGGACCAGTCGAGTGTCATTCGTCGCCGTCCGCCTCGATGACGCCCGTCGGGTGCAGCGGCAGCGGGACCTCGAAGGCATCCGCGGACGGGATCACGTACCGCGCCTTGCGCTCGGTGGCCCCGGAACCCGCGCCGGCACCCATCCCGCCCATGAACGGCACCCCGGAGCCCGCCCGTCCGGCCGATGCCGCTCCGGTGGCACGACCCGCGGCCGTCGCGATCGTGGTGGTCGGCTCGGCGGCGCGCGGTGCCATGCGCTCGCCGAACTCGGTGCCGCCGCCGGTGCCGCCGCCGGTGCTGCCGCCCCGGCTGCTGGTTCCCGAGCCGGTCCTGCTGCCGAACGGGGAGACGGCACCGGGACGCGCCGCGACCGGCGGAGGAGCCACAGCGATCGGGTCGCGCCGGCCCGGCACGGGTGCGGTGGCCCGATCGGCCAACGGCGTGGGCGGAACGCGGTCGGCGCCGCTCCGGGTGGGTGGGGTGAGGCCCGGGTCCACCCGACTTGCACCGGCCTGAGGTGCGGTGACCTGCGACGGAACGTTGGGCAGCGGCCGGATCCGGGCATCCGGAACCGGCGTGCGGGTCGGTGCTCCGGTGCCGGTGCTGGAGGGGTTCGTGGTCGGGGCGCCGGCGGGAGGAGATCCTGCCGGGATCGGTACGGGTGGCAGCGCTCCGGCCGCCGGCGCCGATGGCGCCTGTGCCGGCGCGATCTGGGCGGTCGGAGTGAACGCCGCAGGATTCGCGGCGGGACCGGCCGGCACGCCGTGGGCCGACCCGGCGCCCCCGCCGCCACCCGCCGGTTCGGTGGTGAGGGCGGCGGCCGGATCGACCACGGGGAACGCGGCGAGCGCCGCCCGGCTCTCGGACTCGTGCTCGTAGAGGGCGCGGGTGGCCTCGGCGTCGAGGGTGCGGTTGCGCTCCGCGGTGGCCGCGAAGTCCGACATGATCGAGTTCTGCCGGCCGGTGATCACCTGCAGCCCGAACCCACCGACGTCGACGACCTGGTCCCACCAGTCCCAGGTGCCGGGATCCTCCCAGTGCACCTTCGCGCGGGCCGCGTCGAACGAGTGGCCGTACCCCGCCACCGAGCCGCTGCCCGTGCTGCTGGCAGCCCCCACCGCACCGCTGCGGTCGGCGGCCTGGTGCAGCGCCTGCCCGGCCGCGTCGGCCGCGGATCCCTGCCAGTTGATGCCCAACGCCTGCAGCGTCTCGCGGACGTTGCCGTCGGAGGCCGAGTAGGCGTTGCCGGTGGCGCCGAGCATCGCCCGCGTGGGGTCGACAGCAGCACTGCCCGGCGACTGCGCCATCCACTGGTACTTCGTCTGGAGCGGCACGTTCTCGTAGAGGTAGTAGCCGATCTCTCTCACCCTCGCTCCTCCCACCGGGTTCGGAGCGTACGGACGGGGTGCGTGCTTCGTGGGCGTTTGGGAGAACTAGCCGGGAGTCTGCTGCAGCAGGGTCTGCATGATCTGTTCCGCGGCAAGGTTCGCCTTGCTGCATGCGAGCGCATGATTCATCGCGACTGTGTCGCCGTTCGAGGTGAAGTCGACCACGAGGGCCTGGGCGGCGGCGACATCTATGATCACGAAGCACTGCTTGTCCTCGTCAGCCAGCGGATTCGACGTCTCGACGGCTGGGAATCCGGCGATCGTCAATGTTCGGGTAGCCCGGGTACTGCCGATCGCTGATGTCGCACCCCGATGGGGACTGGTCTCGAGTGACACGGACCAGAAGTCGGTGACCGCCGTGAAGATCCACGTACAGGCGGGTCCTCGGTCTGGGCTCGGGCTTGCGAAGGCGCGAGTGCGTCCGAGTTCGAGCGTCACGCGCTGTTGCTCTGTCAGTGCAGTGCAGGGGTCTAGGCCGTCGATGGGGAGTTCTCGCGGCCGAGGAGGAAGCCAGGATTCCGTCGCCGGGGCACTCGGCGGTGCGGGGGCCGGGCTGCAGGCGGTAGCAGTGAGGGTTGCCAATATGGCCAGCAACGCGACGAGCATCCGATTCATCACGTGGGCTTGAACGACGACGCTATTTCGTCCTCCGAGTAGCCATAGCTCCTCGCGACGGCGTCCAACGCGTACGCCGCCTTCCTGAGGTGATCGTTGTACTCCCGACAGCGATCGAGAAGGGCGCGGGAACGCTCGTCGAACGCTACGGAGGCATCCGCCGAGACCGGATCCCCGCCACAGCGGCCAAGGCCCGGCCAGGTGCGGTCCTGCTGCAGAAGTTCGGTTTCCAGCCGGTCCGCTTCCCCCAGTAACGCGGCCCGAGCCTGCAGCACGTTCTCCCGCGTGACCTGCATCCCCACGCCCGCGACGGCGGCGTCGAGCTGCGCCCGTACCGGCAGTGCCATGCGGGCAGCGTAGGACAACCGCAGGTCAGCCCGTGGGCGTTCGGGAAAATCAGGCCTCGGGAACACATGGCGGGGGTCGCACGTTGGACCGCTTGAGCAAGTTGAGCGAACTCGACTCAAGGCACCGTGACGGTGCCCGTCGAGGACGTGGCAGACTTGAGCGCAGTACAGGCAAGAAACCGGATCCCAGTTACCAGTTCCACGGAGGCAACCACCATGGCTCGTGCGGTCGGCATCGACCTCGGGACCACCAACTCCGTCGTCGCCGTCCTTGAGGGTGGCGAGCCGACGGTCATCGCCAACTCGGAAGGCGCGCGGACCACGCCCTCGGTCGTGGCCTTCGCCCGCAACGGCGAGGTTCTCGTCGGGCAGTCGGCGAAGAACCAGGCCGTCACCAACGTCGACCGGACGATTCGTTCGGTCAAGCGCCACATCGGCACCGGTTGGGCGACGGATGACATCGACGGCAAGAAGTACTCCGCCCAGGAGATCAGCGCGCGCGTGCTGCAGAAGCTCAAGCGCGACGCCGAGGCGTACCTGGGTGAGGAGATCAGCGACGCGGTGATCACCGTTCCCGCGTACTTCGAGGACGCGCAGCGCCAGGCCACCAAGGAGGCCGGCCAGATCGCGGGCCTCAACGTCCTGCGCATCGTCAACGAGCCCACCGCGGCCGCGCTGGCCTACGGCCTGGACAAGGGCGAGAAGGAGCAGACGATCCTCGTCTTCGACCTCGGTGGTGGCACGTTCGACGTGTCGCTGCTGGAGATCGGTGAGGGTGTCGTCGAGGTCAAGTCCACCAACGGCGACAACCACCTCGGTGGCGACGACTGGGACGAGCGGGTCATCACGTGGCTCGTCGACAAGTTCAAGGCGAGCCAGGGCATCGACCTGACCAAGGACAAGATGGCCGGTCAGCGCCTCCGTGAGGCGGCCGAGAAGGCCAAGATCGAGCTGTCGAGCCAGAACACGGCCACGATCAACCTGCCCTACATCACGGTCGACGCCGACAAGAACCCGCTGTTCCTCGACGAGACGCTCTCGCGCGCCGAGTTCCAGCGCATCACGTCCGACCTGCTCGACCGCACGCGCGCACCGTTCAACCAGGTGATCAAGGATGCCGGCATCTCCGTCGGCGAGATCGACCACGTGGTGCTCGTCGGTGGCTCCACCCGCATGCCCGCCGTCACCGAGCTCGTCAAGGAGCTCACCGGCGGCCGCGAGCCCAACAAGGGCGTCAACCCCGACGAGGTCGTCGCCGTCGGCGCCGCACTGCAGGCCGGTGTGCTGCGTGGTGAGGTCAAGGACGTCCTGCTGCTCGACGTCACCCCGCTGTCTCTGGGCATCGAGACCAAGGGCGGCGTGATGACCAAGCTCATCGAGCGCAACACCACGATCCCCACCAAGCGGTCGGAGATCTTCACCACGGCCGATGACAACCAGCCGTCGGTGCAGATCCAGGTGTTCCAGGGTGAGCGCGAGATCGCTGCCTACAACAAGAAGCTCGGCATGTTCGAGCTCACGGGCCTGCCGCCGGCACCGCGCGGCGTCCCGCAGATCGAGGTCTCCTTCGACATCGACGCCAACGGCATCGTCAACGTGTCCGCCAAGGACATGGGCACCGGCAAGAGCCAGGCCATGATGATCACGGGCGGGTCGGCTCTCGGCAAGGACGAGATCGACCGGATGATGAAGGAAGCCGAGGCGCACGCCGACGAGGACAAGAAGCGTCGCGAGGACGCCGAGGTCCGCAACCAGGCCGAGTCGCTCGTCTACCAGACGGAGAAGTTCGTCAAGGAGAACGACGAGAAGCTCCCCGCCGACGTCAAGGACGGCGTGAACTCCGCGCTGACCGAGGCGCAGGAGGCGCTCAAGGGCACCGACAGCGACAAGATCAAGTCGTCGATGGAGAAGCTCGCCACCGAGTCGCAGAAGATGGGTTCGGCGCTCTACCAGCAGCCGGGCACCGACGGTGCGGCCACGAGCGATGCCGGCGGCCAGCAGGCCTCCGACGACGCCGCTGACGACGTCGTCGACGCCGAGATCGTCGACGAGGAGAAGGACCAGAAGTGACTCCTCCCGACCGTGACGAACGCGCCGACAACGGCGCCGACGCGGAGCGGGTCGTCATCCGGGACCGGCGTCGGATCGACCCGGAGACCGGCGAGGCGCGGACTCCGGCCGGGGACGACCCGGCCGGGGCCGCGGCCCCGGAGCCTGCTGCCGGCGTCGACGCACTTGCCGCGGCGGAGCTCGCCGCGCAGGTGGCCGAGCGCACCGCAGACCTGCAGCGCGTCAGTGCCGAGTACGCCAACTACCGGCGCCGGATCGACCGCGACCGAGAGTCCGTGCTGGTCGGGGCCCGCGTGCAGTTCGTGTCCGAACTGCTCACGGTGCTCGACGACCTGGACCGGGCCGAGGCGCACGGCGATCTCACCGGCGCGTTCAAGGCCGTCGGCGACAAACTGGTGGCCGTGACGCAGAAGCTGGGTCTCGAGGCGTTCGGGCTGGAGGGCGAGCCGTTCGACCCTTCGGTCCACGAGGCCGTCCAGCACGAGAGCCCGGAGATCGCAGGCCCCACCGTCTCGGTGGTGTCGAGCGTGCTGCGCCGCGGGTTCCGCATCGCCGATCGGGTCCTGCGGCCGGCGATGGTCACCGTCACCGACCGTGCCGATGACGGCTCGGCGTTCGGTGTGCCCGACGACGCCAGGGACCTGTGGCCGGATCCCGACAAGGGAACCGACCAGGGCCCGGCCTGAACATCACCGACATGAGCCGAGGGGAGGCGGAGTGACCCAGCGCGACTGGATCGAGAAGGATTTCTACCGTGAGCTGGGCGTCGCTTCCGGCGCGTCCAGCGATGAGATCAAGAAGGCTTACCGGAAGCTCGCCCGCGAGCTCCACCCCGACGCCAACCCCGGTGACGCGAAGGCGGAGGCCCGGTTCAAGACCGTGTCGGAGGCCTACGGCGTCCTGTCCGACGACAAGAAGCGCAAGGAGTACGACGAGACGCGTGCTCTGTTCGCCGGTGGTGGCGTCGGTGGTGGCAGCGGGTTCCCCGGCGGCTTCGGCACCGGGGCCGGCGGCCAGGGCTTCGACATGGGCGATCTGTTCGGCCGGGCCGGGGCCGGTAGTGGTGGCGGTGGGCTCGGCGACATCCTTGGTGGCATCTTCGCCAATCGGGGTGGCGCCGGCACCGCCGCACCGCCGCGCAACCAGCGTGGTGCCGACGTCGAGAGCGAGCTCACGATCGAGTTCGTCGACGCGGTCCGCGGTGCCGAGGTTCCGATCAGGCTGAGCTCGCCGGGTCGCTGCGAGCGTTGCGGCGGCACCGGTGCGAAGCCCGGCAGCACCCCGCGCCAGTGCCCCACCTGCAACGGGGTGGGCCTGGTGAGCCGCAGCCAGGGAGCGTTCGCGTTCTCCGAGCCGTGCGTCGACTGCCGCGGAACGGGCCGGATCATCGACGACCCGTGCCCGGAGTGCGGCGGCGACGGCGTGTCCACCCGGATCCGTTCGCTGACGGTCCGGGTGCCGGCAGGCGTGGCCGACGGGCAGAAGGTGCGGCTCAAGGGCCAGGGCGAGCCGGGCCGTGGCGGGGCGCCTGCCGGCGACCTGTACGTCACGGTGCACGTGCGGGCGCACAAGCTGTTCGGTCGGTCGACGCGCAACGCCGACGACCTGACGCTGACGGTGCCCGTCACCTATCCTGAGCTGGTGCTGGGCAGCACGTTGACCGTTCCCACGCTGGAGGCCAACGTGTCGTTGAAGATCCCGGCGGGCACGGCGAGCGGGCGCACCTTCCGGGTGCGGGGGCGCGGCGTCTCGCGCAAGGACAAGGCGGGCGATCTGCTCGTCACCGTGGAGGTCGCCGTGCCGTCCAGGCTCGACGACGAGGCCACGGCGGCGCTGCAGGCCTACGCGGAGGCCACCAAGGCGTTCGACCCTCGTGCGGATCTGCTCGGAGGTGCGTGATGACCGTCGGCGGGCCGTCGCTCCCTGCGGGAGCGACACCCGACAGCCCGATCTTCGTCATCTCGGTTGCCGCCGAGCTGGCCGGGCTGCACGCCCAGACGCTGCGTAGCTACGACCGGCTGGGGCTCGTGAGCCCCGGCCGGTCTGCAGGCGGCGGGCGTCGCTACTCCGCACGTGACATCGCACTGCTGCGCGAGGTGCAGCGCCTCTCCCAGGAGGAGGGCGTCAACCTCGCGGGGATCAAGCGGATCATCGAGCTCGAACAGCTGGTGGACGAGTTGCGCCACCGCATCGAGGAGATGGCCCACGAGCTGCTCAACACCCGGGCCGCGGCCGAGCAGGTGGCGGCCTCGGTGCACGCGTCCTACCGGCGCGATCTGGTGCCGGTGGATCGCAAGCAGGCACTGGTGGTCTGGCGACCCAAACCCCGCTGACCGATACGCAGAGCTGACCCGCCGCGCAGAAGGGGCCCCGCACACGCCAGATGTGCGGGGCCCCTTCTGCGTGCGCGGGGTCAGTCCACGGTGAACGGGTCGTAGCGGATGCGGTCGAGCGGGGTGCCAGCCACCAGCATCCGCGACACCGTGGCCCGGATCATCGACGGCGAGCCGCACACCAGCACGTCGTGATCGGCCCAGGCCCCGTAGCGGGTGACGACGTCGGCGAGCGTGCCGTGCTCGGCACCGGACGCCTCGTCCTCCTTCTCCACCACGGGCACCACGTCGAGCCACGCGTTGCTGTAGGACAGCTTGCGCAGCGACGCGAAGTCGTAGAGGTCCTCCCAGGTGCGGCCGCCGACGAACACCTGCGTCCGGGGCTTCTCCTGGCGGGCCGAGATGTCCTCCAGCAGTGCCTTGATCGGCGCCATGCCGGTGCCACCCGCCACCATCAGCAGGCTCCGCTCGGAGCTGGGGTCGGCGTACATGCGGCCCATCGGGGGGCCGATGCGCCACGTGTCGCCCACTCGCGAGTGCGCGACGAGCGCCCGGCTGACCCACCCGCTGTTGACGGCGCGCACGTGGAACTCGAGCAGGCCATCGGGCCGGGGGGCGTTGGCCGGGGACAGGTAGCGCCACAGCCGCGGCCGTTGTGGCGTCTCGACGCTGACGTACTGGCCGGCGCGGTACGGGATGGGCTCGCTGGTCTGCACCGCGATCTTGGCGATGTCCCAGCCCAGCCGCTCGTGCCCGACGACCCGACCCAGCCAGGAGGCAGGGCCGCGCTCGGCCTCCGCGGCGGCGTGCATCGCCCTCGCCACCATGGCGTAGGACTCGTGCCATGCTGCGGAGACCTCGTCGGTCCAGGCCTCCTCCGAGAACGTCTCGACGGCGCTGATCAGCGCGTGCCCGACCGCGTCGTAGTGCTCGGCCAGCACCCCGAACTTGCGGTGGTCGCGGCCCAGTTGCTCGAGGAACGGCACGAGGTCGTCGGGCTGGTCGACCATCTGCACGACGTGCACCAGCGCCCGCAGCAGGCGGCTGCGCTGCACCTCCATGTTGACGGGGAACAGCTCGCGGGTGGCCGGTGCCCGGCTGAACAGCGTGGCGTAGAAGTGCCGGCCCAGGTCCTCGGACTGCGGCTCGACGTGCGCCCAGCTCTCCCGGATGACCTCGACCATCCCGGACCGGTCGCTGCGGGGCTCCACCACCGAGGGCAGGTCGGCGGTGAGCAACTGTTCAGCGGTCATCGACGGCCGGCTCTCTCTCTGGTCGCAGGGCAGGCCCGGGGTGCGTGGTGGGTTCGGGCGTCAGCGACCCAGCCTAGCGCGCGAACGGACGGGGCTGGCCCCTGCGGAGTGGTAATGGCACGGTGTCGGTGTGTCACTGCGAACTTTCCGACTCACCCGAACCGGTTCCATCGAACGGCGTACCGCGGACCTCCGTGTGGACTCCGTGGAATGTGACATCCCCAGTCCGAGTGCCGGATCGGGGGGTGAACGTGCACTTCAGTGCGAGTACGGCTCCACGGATCGGGCCGATCGGTTCTACGCCGATCAGCTCCGCGACCGCCTGCTCCCCGCGATGGTCGCGTTCGTCGGACGCATGGAGATGCTGTTCGTCGCATCGGCCGATGCCGAAGGTGAGTGCGACGCCTCGTTGCGCGCCGGACCGGTCGGATTCATCCGGGTGCTCAACACCCGGACGCTGGCCTATCCGGAGTACCGCGGCAACGGCGTGCACGCGAGCCTCGGCAACATCGTCGAGAACGGCCACGTCGGCCTGCTCATGGTCGACTTCGTGGAGGACATGATCGGCCTGCACGTCAACGGTGCCGCCGAGATCGTCGAGGACGCCGCGTTCCGGGTCGCGCACCCGGACGTCCCCCAGGACGAGTCCCGGGGTCGGCGCGCCGACCGGTGGGTCGTGGTGCACGTGGAGGAGGCCTACATCCATTGCCGCAAGCACATCCCGCGGATGGCCCGGGTCACCGAGAAGCGCGAATGGGGCACCGACGACCCGGCCCGCAAGGGCGGCGACTACTTCGGCGCCAAGGCCACGCCGCCCGTGCTGCCCGCACAGCGGCGCCGGTTCCCGCGCTCGGCGCACCTGGGCTCCGGCTCGGCCCGGACGCTGCGGTCGAGCGCGAGCCGGACCGTCTAGCGCGGCCGCCGCCGCAACAGGCGAACGCCCAGCGTGAACCAGCCCAGCAGCACCAGCACCACCCAGACCGCTGCGGCCAGCACCGCGACCCCGGTGACGGCCACCGCCGCGTAGAGCAGCAGGCACACCGCGATGGCGAGGTACGTGCCGGTCAGCGGGACGTCTGCGCGAAGCGCCGCGCGCAGTACCTGTCCGGTCTGCCGGGGCAGGCCGCGCGCCGTCCACCACGTCAGCAGTGCGGCGGCGCCGAGCACCGTCGTGGCCGCGATGCGCACGGACCAGGCGGCGGTGTCCGGATCGGGCCCGCTCGCGACGAAGGCGATGAGCACGGCGCCGGCCAGCCCCATCCGCAGCTGCCACGACAGCCGCCAGAGCACCGTCGTGATGGCGGGCATCACCATGCCCATACCGGGGTCCAGCACGCCGGCGTCGACGAACCCGCGCAGGGCCCGTCCCGGGTGTTGTTGCAGGGCGTCGAGGCGGGCGAGGTCGTGCAGGACGTCGGCGTTCTGCGGCTCGATCCGCAGCGCCTCCCGGTAGGCGGCGCGGGCGTCGCGGCGGGCCCCGAGGTCGAAGTTGATGTCGCCGAGCACGTGGTGGGCGACCGCGGACTCCGGCTCGAGCGCGACGGCCCGCCTGGCCACCTGCAGCGCGTCGACGGTGCGCCCGGCCCGTTGCAGTACCTGCGCATACCCGAGTGCCGCGACCGCCTCCTCCGGAAGCAGCGACACCGAGACGTATCCGGCCTGGACGGCCTCCTGGTGGCGACCGAGCCGGGACAGGTGCAGTGCCCGCAGCCGGTGGCCCCGCTCGTACCCGGGATCGGCCGCCGATGCCGCCTCGGCAACGGCGAGGCCCTCGACGTGCCGCTTCCCGGCGAGCAGGACGGCCGCGAGCGAGCCGAGCAGTTCGGCGTCCTGCGGGTGCTCGGCCAGCGCGGTCCGGGCCTCGCGCTCGGCATCGGCGAGCCGGCCGAGCCGGCGGAGCTGCTCCACCCGCGCGGCGGCCGAGGTCACAGCTTGCGGTGCTTGCGCAGGTAGGTGGCCAGGTCGTCGTAGCTGCCGTCGGTGTTGGCGAACGCCACGACGTTGCGCGCCGTGGCGAACCACGGTCCGGTGCTGGGCCGGACCTCGCGGACGGCGGCCTCGAGGTCGGCGGTGGTCAGCGGGACGAGCCGGTTGCTGCGCATCGACGCGGCCAGCGCGCGTTCGGCGGCCGTCGCGCAGACGTGCGCCAGATCGGCCCCGGAGAAGTGCTCGGTGACCCGCACCAGCCGGTCGAGGTCCACGCCGGCGGCGGGCCGGTTGGCGAGGTGGTAGTGCAGGATGGCGGCGCGGGCCGGCGCGTCCGGGGGCAGCACGAGCAGCATCCGGTCGAACCGGCCGGGGCGGCGCAGCGCGCTGTCGACGTCCCACGGGTGGTTGGTGGCGCCGAGCACGAACACGCCGTCGTTGCGGCCGCCGAGCGAGTCCATCTCCGCGAGCAGCTGGTTGACCGTGTTGCGCATGCTCGACGAGTGCGTCAGGTGCGAGCGCTTCTGACCCAGCGCATCGACCTCGTCGAGGAACAGCACGCACGGAGCGTTGCGCCGGGCCGCGTCGAAGATCTGCGCGAGGTTGCGCTCGCTGCTGCCCACGTACATGTCGAGCACGTCGGAGATGCCGATGTTGTAGAAGCTCGCACCCAGCTCCCCGGCGACCGCGCGGGCGAGGAAGGTCTTGCCGCAGCCCGGCGGACCGTAGAGCAGCAGCCCGCCCGCGAGGTTCGTGCCGAACGCCTTGGCCAGCTGCGGGTTGCGCATCGGGCCCAGGAACGCGAGCTCGAGGCGCTCCTTGACGTGCTCCATCCCGCCGACGTCGGCCAGCCGGACCGCGGGCCGTTCGATGTCCTCGACAACCGGTGACGGCGCCCCGTCCTGCGCGAGCGCGGGCTCCGGGATGTCGGACACCTGCTGCTCGGCGTGGTTCCAGTCGAAGTCGGAAGCCGCCTGCTGCGGGGTCGCCGGTGCGGTGAGTGCGGCGGTGAGGCGCTGGAGGAGCGTGATCGCCTCGCCGTTGCCGGCATCGCGGCGCAGCACCTCGGTGCAGTGCTGCAGCGCCTCGGGGATCCGGCCGTGTTCACCGAGCAGCTGCGCCACGTGCAGCCGCAACGGGATGTCGTCGGGCGTGGCCGCCACCGCGGCGAGCAGGCTCGACAGGAGCGGATCGGCTGGCATCGGGTGCAGTATGGCCGGACTCCGGAAATCGAGCAGCTTGAGCGGAACAGACTCAACTTTCCTGACGTTGGTCATGTAGACGGGCACGATGGTGCCAAGGACCCATTGCAGGAGGACGTGAGGGATGGACTCCTTCAACCCCACCACCAAGTCGCAGCAGGCTCTTTCGGCCGCTGTGCAGGCTGCCGCTCTCGCCGGTAACCCCGACGTCGGCCCCACCCATCTGCTCGGCGCGCTGCTCTCCCAGCCCGACGGCATCGCCGCCCCGCTGCTGGCGGCCGTCGGCGCGGACGCGGCTGCCGTGCGCTCCGAGCTCACCCAGCTCGGCAACCGGCTGCCGTCGGCGGCAGGTGCCACGGTACGGGCGCCCGAGCTGTCGCGCGATGCGCTCGCCGCGATCACCGCCGCCCAACAGCTCGCCACCGAGATGGGCGACGAGTACGTCTCCACCGAGCACCTGCTCGTCGGGCTCGCCTCCACGGGCAGCCCGGTCTCGCAGCTGCTGCGCCGCCACGGCGCCTCTGCCGACGCGCTGCGCGAGGCGTTCGCCAAGGTCCGCGGGAGCGCGCGCGTCACCAACCCGGATCCGGAGAGCACGTACCAGGCGCTGGAGAAGTACGGCGTCGACCTCACCGAGCGGGCCCGCAAGGGCGAGCTCGACCCGGTGATCGGGCGCGACTCGGAGATCCGGCGAGTCGTGCAGGTCCTGTCGCGGCGCACCAAGAACAACCCGGTGCTCATCGGTGAGCCCGGCGTCGGCAAGACCGCCATCGTGGAGGGCCTCGCCCAGCGGGTGGTGGCCGGTGACGTGCCGGAGTCGCTGCGCGGCAAGCGCGTGATCTCGCTGGACCTCGGGTCCATGGTCGCGGGCGCCAAGTACCGCGGTGAGTTCGAGGAGCGGCTCAAGGCCGTCCTCAAGGAGATCACCGACTCGGCGGGCCAGGTCATCACGTTCATCGACGAGCTGCACACCATCGTCGGCGCTGGCGCCTCCGGCGAGGGCGCGATGGACGCAGGCAACATGATCAAGCCGATGCTGGCGCGCGGCGAGCTGCGGCTCGTCGGTGCCACCACGCTCGACGAGTACCGCCAGCGCATCGAGAAGGACCCCGCGCTGGAGCGCCGGTTCCAGCAGGTCTACGTGGGTGAGCCCTCGGTGGAGGACACCGTCGGCATCTTGCGGGGGCTCAAGGAGCGCTACGAGGTGCACCACGGCGTTCGCATCACCGACGCCGCGCTCGTCGCGGCCGCCGCGTTGTCGGATCGCTACATCACCGCGCGGTTCCTGCCCGACAAGGCCATCGACCTCGTCGACGAGGCGGCGTCGCGGCTGCGCATGGAGATCGACTCCCGGCCCGTCGAGATCGACACCGTCGAGCGGGCCGTGCGCAGGCTGGAGATCGAGGAGATGGCGCTGGCGAAGGAGTCCGACGCCGCCTCCGTCGAGCGGCTGGCCGCGCTGCGCGCCGAGCTGGCGGAGAAGCGCGAGGAGCTCTCGGCGCTGACCGCGCGCTGGCAGAACGAGCGCGGCGCCATCGAGGGCGTCCGCGAGCTCAAGGAGCAGCTCGAGTCGCTGCGCGGGGAGTCCGAGCGCGCCGAGCGCGACGGTGATCTGGGTCGGGCCGCCGAGCTGCGCTACGGCAAGATCCCCGGGCTGGAGAAGCAGCTCGCGGAGGCCACCGCCGTCACCGCACCCGATGCGGAGCTGATGCTCAAGGAGGAGGTCGGCCCCGACGACGTCGCCGACGTCGTGTCCGCGTGGACGGGGATCCCGGCCGGTCGGATGCTCGAGGGCGAGACGGCCAAGCTGCTGCGCATGGAGGAGGAGCTGGGCCATCGCGTCGTCGGCCAGGCCGAGGCGGTGCGCGCGGTGTCCGACGCCGTGCGTCGTGCCCGGTCGGGCATCGCCGACGAGAACCGGCCCACCGGCTCGTTCCTGTTCCTCGGCCCCACCGGCGTCGGCAAGACCGAGCTGGCCAAGGCGCTGGCGGAATTCCTGTTCGACGACGAGCGGGCGATGATCCGCATCGACATGAGCGAGTACTCCGAGAAGCACTCGGTCGCCCGGCTGGTGGGTGCTCCTCCCGGCTACGTCGGCTACGACCAGGGCGGTCAGCTCACCGAGGCCGTGCGGCGCAGGCCGTACTCGGTGGTGCTGTTCGACGAGGTCGAGAAGGCCCACCCCGATGTGTTCGACACGCTGCTGCAGGTGCTCGACGACGGGCGGCTCACCGACGGCCAGGGCCGCACGGTCGACTTCCGCAACACCATCCTGGTGCTCACGTCCAACCTGGGCTCGCAGTCCATCACCGATCCGGCACTGGACGACCGCGGTCGCCGCGACGCGGTGATGGCCGTGGTGCAGCGGCACTTCAAGCCGGAGTTCCTCAACCGGCTCGACGATGTCGTGGTGTTCCACGCGCTGTCCACCGCCGAGCTCACGCACATCGTCGACATCCAGCTCGACGTGCTGCGCAAGCGGCTCGCCAAGCGCCGGCTCACCCTCGAGGTGTCCGACGGCGCCCGCGAGTGGCTGGCGATGAACGGGTTCGACCCGGTGTACGGCGCGCGGCCGCTGCGGCGGCTCGTGCAGTCGTCCATCGGCGACCAGCTCGCGAAGGAGCTGCTGGCCGGCGACGTCCGCGAGGGCGACACCGTCCGGGTCGACCTCGACGCCGCGGCATCGGGCGGCACGGGCGGGCTGATCGTCGGCCGCGCCCTGCCTGCCCCGATGCCCGTCACGATGCGCTGACGCGCTGCTCCACCGTTGCCCCACCCGTGCCACGAGCACGGGTGGGGCAACTGCACGTTCGAGTGAACGTGGCGTTCCCGGCGATGTGGCCGTGTCCGGTCTAGGCTCCGCCCCGTGGGCACGTCAACGGTGTGGTTCGTCATCGCGATCATCGCGGTTGTGGTGGGCGTCGTGCTGCTCATCGCCGACCGGTCCCGCGGCTCCAGCGGCGTCAAGGACCGGCGACGCTGGGCGGCGATGCGGGGGTGGGAGTACCTCGACACCGATCCGGTGCTGCCCAGCCGGTGGCGCTACGGCACCATCCACCAGGGCGGGCCGGGGGTGGCGCGCAACCTGATCAGCGGCGACGTCCCCACGCCCGACGGGCCGCGGCAGGCCTACGTGTTCGACCACGAGCAGGCGGGCCGGCTCAACTCGGTGCTGGTGGCCGTGCAGGTGCAGGCCCAGCTCCCAGCGGCGGTCGAGCTCCGGCTCCCGTCCGCCCCGCTGCCCGACGACGCCGGCCTCGACCTGCTCGAGCCGGTCGGTGCCCGCTACGCGTTCGTCTCCGACGCCGAGGCCGTGCGCCCGCTGCTCACCCCGCGGCTCGCCGACGCGAGCGACGCCGTCGGTGACGACGTCGAGCTGCTGTGGGCCGAGGAGTCCTGGGTGCTGGCCACGGCCCCGCTGGACTCCACCCCCGATCGACTCCAGGACCTGCTCGCCGATCTGGCCGAGGTGGCCACCGCGCTGGAGCAGGGCCAGAACGCCGCCCGGCACCGCCTCGGAAAGTGATCTGCACGGCCAACTAGTGTTTTGAGCGTGCCCACCGCCCTGATCACCGGAGCCACGGCGGGCATCGGTGCCGCCTTCGTCACCCGGTTGGCCGCCGACGGCCGCGACCTCGTCCTCGTGGCGAGGGATCGCAAGCGCCTGGAGGCCGCGGCCAGCGCGGCGCGCACCGCGGGCGTCTCCGTCGAGGTGCTCGCCGCCGACCTGTCCGTCTCGGCGGAGCGCGACCGGGTGGCCGCCCGGCTGTCGGACCCCGACGCCGCACCCGTCGACCTGCTGATCAACAACGCCGGCTTCTCGACCCCCGGCGAGTTCCTGAACGAGGGGATCGACGCGCTGCAGCGCCAGCTCGACGTCAACGTGACGGCGGTGCTGCAGCTGACCAGGGCGGCCCTGCCCGGCATGGTGGGGCGACGCCGCGGCGCGGTCGTCAACGTGTCGAGCGTGGCATCGTTCCTGGCGGGCCGCGGGTCCACCTACGGCGCCGACAAGGCATGGGTCACCACGTTCACCGAGGCCATCGCCTCGGGACTCGACGGAACCGGCGTCCGCGCCATGGCGCTGTGCCCCGGTTTCGTCCGCACCGAGTTCCACGAACGCGCCGGCCTGGACATGGGCGCCCGCACCGGGCCGCTCTGGCTCGAGGCCACCCGCGTGGTGGACGACTGCCTCGCCGACCTCGCGCGCGGCAAGGTCGTGTCGGTGCCCAGCGTGCAGTACAAGGCCATCGTCGCAGCCGTGGATCTGTTGCCGAGGGCGCTGGTCCGGCGGTTGCTCGCACTGGGGGACAGGTGAGCGACATGAGTACCGCTGATGCCGAACGCGACCAGCTCGCCGGCCTGGTCCGGGAGCTGGGCGTCGTACACGGACGCGTCACGCTCTCGTCCGGCGCCGAGGCCGACTACTACGTGGACCTGCGCCGCGTCACGCTCGAGCACCGTGCCGCGCCGCTGATCGGACGCCTGTTGCGTGTGCTCACGGCCGACTGGGACTACTCCGCCGTCGGCGGGCTGACGCTCGGTGCCGACCCGGTGGCCACCTCGATCCTGCACGCCGCCGCTGCCGAACGGGCCGTCGACGACGCCGTCGGGGCCGTCGACGCGTTCGTGGTGCGCAAGGCCGCCAAGCAGCACGGGATGCAGCGGCTCATCGAGGGGCCCGATATCGCGGGGCGCCGCGTGCTCATCGTCGAGGACACCTCCACCACGGGATCGTCGCCGCTCACGGCGCTGCGCGCGGCCAGGGACGCGGGCGCCACGGTGGTCGGCGTGGCCACGGTCGTCGACCGCGACACGGGTGCACGGGAGATCATCGAGGCCGAGGGCGCCCCCTATCGGGCCTTGCTCGGACTGGCCGACCTCGGCCTGAGCTGATCTGTCACCACTTCATTCACAACCGATTCGGCCCATCCCCCGAGGCTCTCCGTGACGCATACTCATAGATCACGGTGCGGTCACGGCGGGAGGTCGAATGGCTGTCCGGACCCGGGTCTACCAGCGGTTCTCGACATGGTGTTTCGTGATCATTGCGGCTGCGTCGCTGGCCGGGTGCGGGGCGCCGTCCTACAACTACGTCACCAACTCGGCTGATCACACCTATCTCAAGATCCCCAATTCGTGGCAGCCGATCGACGCCCAGTCGATCAATGCGGCGCTGGGCCTGGACACCTCAGGCGCGGCCACGAACCCCGGATCGTGGGTGGTCGGCTACGACGCCGACACCGCCCCGTCGGCCATGCACCTGTTCGGGCCCACCAGCGCGGCGATGCCCGCGGCGATGATCCGCGTGGAATCGGTACCCGCGCCGGCCCGCGGGCAGTTCTCGTTCGACCTGCTGCGGGATCTGTTCCTGCCGGTCACCGCACAGGGCCGCCAGCAGGCGTCACCGATCCTCACCGACTTCACGCTGGTCAGCGACGACGTGCTGACGCCGAAGGGCCTGCACGGCGTGCACACCGTCTACGGCTACCGGATGGCGGGCGGACCGATGCAGATCTTCGATCAGACGGCCTACCTCAACGAGGACGCCAGCAAGCTCTACGTGCTCTTCCTGCGCTGCTCGACCGAGTGCTACCAGCAGCGCCAGAAGGAGATCACGAGTGTGGTCTCCTCCTTCACCGTCCGGGAGACCCCATGACGACACCGGTCGAATCCGTGCCCGCACACGAAGGACTCACCCCGCCGGACGAGCCACCGCACGCCGCGCCCGCTCCCACCCGCAAGAAGATGTCGTTCTGGGATCGCTCCCGCCTGCTGCTGCTGTTCGTCTTCGCGTGGCTGGTCATCGTGTGGGCCGCCATGGCCGACAACCCGCTGCTGCCGTTCGTCGACGCGGCCCGCATCCAGGTGGTCGACTCGCAGTGGCTGCTCTGGCTGGCCGGTGCCGAACTGCTGCGCCAGATCCACTTCTTCGTCAGCGAGCGGTCGCCGCGCTACCACGCCTTCTGGTCCAAGAAGGTCTTCGGCGGCACCGAGCGCGCGCTGCGCAGGCGGTTCTCGGACTGGACGCGGTTCCGGCTGTCCCGGCTGATCAAGTTCATCGCCTTCATCGCGCTGTTCGCGCTGGTGGCGGGCCAGATCCTGGAGACGCAGCCAGTGCTGGCGATCTTCCAGCTACCGGCGCTGGTGTTCCAGGCGCTGCCCCTGATCCTGCAGTTGACGTTCACGCTGCTGTTCGTCGTGCTGCAGTTCGCCGCGATCTTCTGGTTCCTGTCGCGCGGTGGCGTGGACACCTACTACCCCGACGACATCAACACCCGGTTCACCGACGTGTGGGGCCAGGACCACGTCGTCGAGCGCGTCAAGGAGAACATCGTCTTCCTGGAGAACCCGGACGAGATCGAGGCCAAGGGCGGCTACGTCCCGTCCGGCATGCTGCTGTGGGGTCCGCCCGGCACGGGCAAGACGCTGATGGCGGAGGCCGTGGCGGGTGAGACCGGCAAGCCCTACGTCTTCGTCGATCCCGGCGCGTTCACCAACATGTTCATGGGCGTCGGCATCCTCAAGGTGAAGTCCCTGTTCCGCAAGCTGCGCAAGCTCGCGCTGCGCTACGGCGGCGTCATCGTCTTCTTCGACGAGGCCGACGCGCTGGGCAACCGTGGGGCGCTCGCGCAGACCGGCCCCGGTGGTCCCGGGGGACGGGGCATGGGCGTCGGCGGCATGGGCGCGCCCGCGCCGTTCCAGAACGCGGGCTGCCACGGGTTCTCCTACTTGTCCGAGGACACGCGCCACCTGCTGACCCGGTCGTCGATGCACTCCGGCGCCGAGCAGCCCGGCGCCGATCCGGGGCGCTCCCGCTTCGTCATGGGTGGCATGGGCGGGATGGGCGGCGGCGGTGGCATGGGCACGCTGCAGGCGCTGCTCACCGAGCTGTCCGGGCTGAAGAAGCCACGCGGCATCATCAACCGGCTGGGCCGGCGCGTGCTGGGCATGCGCCCGAAGCCGCCGCCCAAGTACCGGATCCTCGTCATGATGGCCACGAACATGCCCGAGGCGCTTGACGAGGCGCTGTTGCGGCCGGGCCGCATCGACCGGATCTACCGCGTCGGCTACCCCAGCAAGGCGGGCCGGGTGCGCACCTACGAGGGCTACCTCGCCAAGGTCGCCCACGAGCTCGACACCGACCAGATCGAGAAGCTCTCCACGATCACCCCCTACGCCACCGGCGCCACGATCAAGGACCTCGTCAACGAGTCGCTGATCATCGCCATCCGCGACGGCCGCGAGGTGATCACGTGGAAGGACGTGATGCGGGCCAAGCAGCTCAAGGACCTCGGGCCGCCGGAGGACGTCGAGTACATCGAGCGCGAGCGCCACGCCGTCGCCGTGCACGAGGCCTGCCACGCCGTGGTGGCCTTCCGCACGCGGCGCCACATGGAGATCGACCTCGCGACGATCGAGAAGGGCAGCGACTACCTGGGCATGGTCGCGAGCATCCCGCCGGAGGACCAGTTCACCCGGTGGCGCTCGGAGTACGAGGCCGACATCCTCGTGTCACTCGCGTCGCTGGCCGGGGAGCGGATGTTCTTCGACGGCGACTCGTCGTCCGGGGTGTCGGGTGACCTGGAGTCGGCCACGGCCGTGGCGTCGTTCATGGAGGGCTACTGGGGCATGGGGTCCACCGTGTCGTCCTACTCGACGGCCCGGCGACTCGAGGTCGGCAGCCCCGGCGGCGGGCGCGGCGGCCCACCCAAGGGTGAGAGCACCGAGAAGGTGCTGCGCCACGCGCTTGCCGACCGGATCGAGAACCAGCTCGAGGAGCTGCTCGACCGCGCCGAGACGATCCTGAAGGAGAACCGGGCAGGCGTGCTCGCCATCGCCCACGCGCTGGAGACGCACAAGACGCTGTCGGGAGAGGACATCGAGGCGGTGCTCGAGTGCCGCGAGGGTGTCACGGTGGACGGCACCGTGTACGCGGACGAGAGCTTCACGGCGCAGCTGGAGGAGTACCACTCCGCGGCGGCGGGAGCGCACCGCGGGCACTCCCCGGTGTCGCTGTCGCTGCCCTCGGGCGGGCGTCTGCAGGAAGGGGACACGGCGGCCGCCACCGCGCAGCCGTAGGTGCCGTGCAAGGGTCGTGCCCGTGACAGATGTGGGCCCGACGGAGTGGGCCGTGCCCGGGCAGGTGGGCGTGGGGCCGTGGCCGGGCGGAAGTGCGGCCTGGCCCGACGACGAGCGCTTCGACCCCGAGCTGCTCGAGCACGGCGACACCCGCAACGTGGTGGACGCCTACCGCTACTGGCGCCGCGACGCCGTGGTGGCCGAGCTGGCGGCCAGGGCGCACCCGTTCCACGTGGCCATCGAGAACTTCGGCCACGACCACAACATCGGCACCGTGGTGCGCACGGCCAACGCGTTCGCCGCGGCCGGCGTGCACATCGTGGGCAGGCGCCGCTGGAACCGGCGCGGGGCGATGGTGACCGACCGCTACCTCGACGTGCACCACCATGAGGACGTGGCGGGCCTCGCCGCGTTCGCCGCATCCCGGGGCCTGGCGGTGGTGGCGGTGGACAACACGCCGGAGGCGCAGCGGCTGGAGACGGCGACGCTGCCACGGGAGTGCGTGCTGCTGTTCGGCCAGGAAGGACCCGGGGTGACCGGGGAAGCGCGCGCGGCCGCGACCATGACGGTGTCGATCGCGCAGTTCGGCTCGACCCGCTCGATCAACGCCGGGGTGGCCGCCGGGGTGGCGATGCACGCCTGGGTGCGCCAGCACGCGGACCTCTCGACGGCATGGTGAACCCGCTCAATCGCAGAACAGGCAGGGCTTGTCCGCACCCGCGGTGATGGCCAGATCGTCGTCGGGCACCACGAGCAGCGCCGGGACGGCCGGATCGCCGGGCAGCCGGTAGAGCGCGTTGGCCCCGAACAGCCAATCCTCGGAATCCGGGAACCCGAGCAGGTGCACCGCGCCGCTGGGCAGCGCGACGAGCTCGCCCGCCTCGAACCGGCGCCCCTCGCGGACCAGCTCGCCGAGATCGTTGAGGACCGTGGCGGCGGTGGCCTGCGAGGTGGCGAACAGGATGAGCTCGGGATGGGCGAAACCCGAGAGCCCGACGGTGTAGACGAACGGGGGCGACTCCTCGTCGCCCAGCACGGCCTGCAGGGCCCAGCCGTGGCGCCGGATGGTCTCGCGCTGCCAGGCCTCGTACTGGTCGACCTGGTGGGTGTAGCGCTCCGGGTTGTCCATGGGCGCGAAGCTACGCCCGGGCACCGACGAAAACCGGGGGCTCGACCCCCGATCGGGTTCCTAGTATCGGCACGTGGACCGCGCCCGTTCAGCCCGTGATCGCCAGACCCTCGTGTTCGACGCCGACGACACGCTGTGGGAGAACAACGTCCTGTTCGAGCGCACCGTCGAGCGGTACTTCGACTGGCTGGCCCATCCCACCCTCGACCGAGCCGGGTTCCGGCATGTGCTCAACGCGGTGGAGCTCACCAACATCCCGGTGCACGGTTACGGCACGCAGTCGTTCCTGCGCAGCCTCGGCGACTGCGTCGAACGCATCCACGGTCGCCCGGCCACCGCGGCCGAGCGCGAGGTGATCGCCGCGCTCGCGCCGGAGCTGGTCAGCGGGCACCTGGAGCTGGTGCCGGGCGTCGTCGAGACGCTCGTCGAGCTGAGCGGGCGCCACGACCTGCTGATGATGACGAAGGGCGCCGTCGCCGAGCAGCAGCGCAAGATCGACGCGTCGGACCTGGCGAAGCACTTCCGCAGCGTCCACATCGTGGCCGAGAAGCGCCCGGAGAACTACCGGGCGCTGGTGGCGGAGCAGGGGCTCACGGCGTCGGCCACCTGGATGATCGGCAACTCGCCGCGCTCCGACATCCTCGCCGCGCGCGGCGGGCCTGCGCGCGGTGTTCATCCCGAACCCGCACACCTGGGAGCTGGAGGAGGCCGAGATCCCCGCCGACGACGGCGTGCTGACGCTGGCTCGCCTCCTCGAGCTGGTGGAGCACTTCTGATGGCGGCCGATCCGCTGACCGCGCCTGCCGTGTCCTGCGTCTTCGTCTGCCACGACGGCCACGGTCGGGTGCTGCTGGCCCGGCGCGGTGCCGGGGCGCGCGACGAGCCCGGCACCTGGGACACCGGGGCCGGAGCGCTCGAGCACGGCGAGACGTTCGCCGCGGCCGTCGCGAGGGAGGTGCGCGAGGAGTACACCGTGGATCCGCTGCACGTCGAGACGATCGGCGTGCGCAACGTGCTGCGCGGCACCGCGCACTGGGTGGCCGTGGTGAACGCGGTGCTGGTGGACCCGGCAGGCGTCGCGATCGGGGAGCCGCACAAGTTCGACGAGATCGGCTGGTTCGCCGTCGACGCCCTGCCGGCGCCGCTGCACTCGCAGCTCCCGGCGACGCTGGAGCTGTTCGTCAGCTCCGGGCCATGCGGTACTCGGCCAACCTCGCCATGACATCCGCGCCGACCTTGCTGGGGTGCCCGGCGTCGAACGGCGGCTGCGGGTCGTACTCGCAGAACACCTGAGCGGCCTGCGCGGCCACGTCGTCGAACAGCAGCGACAGCAGCCGGATGGCCATGTCGATCCCGGCCGACACCCCGGCGGCGGTGATCACGCGCTCCGCGACGTGCTCCACCACCCGCTGCGTGATCGGCTTCGCCCCGAACGTCGCCAGGGTGTCGAGGGCGCCCCAGTGCGTGGTGGCGGTGAGGCCGTCCAGCACCCCGGCCGCACCGAGGATCAGCGAGCCCGTGCAGACCGACGTCGTGAACGTCGTGGTCCGGTGCGCGTGGCGGACCCACTCGACCAGCGGGCCGCCCCGCATCTGCTCGCGCGAGCCGATCCCGCCCGGCACGAGCACGATCTCCGGGGTGGGGAGCTCGTCGAACGTCGCGTCGGCGGTGAGGCCGAGCATGCCGTTCTCGGTGCGGAACTCGCCGCGCCGCTCCCCGACGAACGTGATGTCGATCGACGGGATGCGCTGCAGGATCTCGTAGGGACCGATGCAGTCCAGAGCGGTGAGCCGGGGGAACAGGGCGATGGCGACCTGCATGGTCACGTCCTCTCGATGGCGGTGGCGCTGGAGGTGGCGGCGGTACCCGCGAAGTGGCGCCGGTAGTGATCGGGTGGCACGCCGACCCGGCGCAGGAACGCGCGGCGCATCGTCTCCGCGGAACCGAAGCCCGAGCGGGTGGCCGCGACGGTGACGAGCACGGGCTCGCTCTCGAGCAGCCGGCGCGCGGCGTCGACCCGCACCTGCTCGACGTAGTCACCCGGCGAGCTGCCCAGCGCCTTCGTGAACTCCCGGCTGAAGTGCCGCTCGCTCATCCCGACCCGCGCGGCCAGCACGGGGACGCGCAGGTCGGCTGTGGGATCGCCGTGGATGAGGTCGTGGGCGGTACGGATCGAGGGCTGGCGGGCCGGTGGGCTCCACACCGGTCCGGCGAACTGGCTCTGGCCGCCGGGCCTGCGCAGGAACACCACGAGCTCGCGGGCGATGCGCAGTGCCACGTCCACACCGTGGTCGGCTTCCACGAGCGCCAGCGCGAGGTCGATGCCGGCGCTGACCCCTGCCGAGGTCCAGATCTGACCCTGCTGCAGGTAGATCGCGTCGCCCTGGACGTCGACGGCCGGGTAGCGTCTGCCCAGCTCGCCCGCGAAGCGCCAGTGGGTGGTGGCGGCGAGCCCGTCGAGCAGCCCGGCCGCGGCGAGCGGGAAGGCCCCGGTGCACACCGACACCACGCGCTCGGCCCGGCCGGCGGCCTCCCGCAGCCAGTCGACGAACTCGGGCGCGGTGGCGCGGGCACCCATCCCGCCGGGCACGAGCAGGGTGCCGATGGGGCCACTCGTGGGCAGCGGTCCGTCGGGGACCAGCCGCAGCCCGCTCTCCGCGCGGACCGGCCGCTCGGCCGTGGCCACGAGCGACACCTCGTAGCCGGGGCCGGCGTCGAGGGCATGCAGCAGTGCGGTGGCGCCCATCAGCACCTCGTGCGGGCCGGTCACGTCGAGCGGCTGGATGCCGTCGAAGATCGGCACGATCACGGAGTGAGGGGTCACCGATCCACGGTGGCCGACGCGGGTCATGGCGTCAACGACACGTATCACACGGATCAGGCCATCAGGCAGACTGAGCCGGTGGCTGCCGCGGAGGTCGACTGGTCGGAACGCGCGGGCATCGCCGAGCGGGCGATCGTCCACCGGCACCTGCGGCGGTTCGGGGGCGTGCTGCCGGGCACCCGGATCGGCCGGGTCCGCTGGCCGCGGCGCGCCCCGGCCGGCCTGTGGCCGTGGCACTACTGGTGGCAGGCCCACCTGCTCGACTGCATGATCGACGCCCAGCTCCGCGACCCCTCCCCGCAGCGCGCCACCGCGATCAGCGCCACGGTCCGCAGCGTCCGCATGCGCAACCTCGGGTCGTGGGTCAACCGCTACTACGACGACATCGCGTGGCTCGGGCTGGCGGTGCAGCGCGCGGGTTCGATGGCCCGCGGCTCGCACGCGAGCGCGCTCACGGCCATCACCGCCCGGCTGCACGACGGCTGGACCGAGGACAGCGGCGGCGGCATCTGGTGGCGGCGCGACGACGACTTCAAGAACGCGCCTGCCAACGGTCCCGCCGCGATCCTGCTCGCCCGTGACGGCCAGGTCGACTTCGCCGGCTCGATCGTCGACTGGATGGCCGAGACACTCGTCGACCCCGACACCGGGCTCGTCCGCGACGGTGTGCGGCTGGCCCCCGACGGGAGCATCCGCGAGACCGTCGGCATGATCTACACCTACTGCCAGGGCGTCTACCTGGGTGGATGCATCGAACTCGCCGCACGCGACGGGCATCCCCGCTGGACCGACCGCGCGATCGCGGTGGTCGATGCCATCACGCACCGGCTGGCGCGTGCCGACGGCGTGCTGCCGGGCTGCGGGGGCGGCGACGGCGGCCTGTTCGCGGGCATACTGGTGCGCTACCTCGCCGAGGCGGCGCTGCGCAGGCCCGAGCTCGAGGATGCGGCGTCCCGGCTGGTCATGGCCAGCGCGCGAGCGGCCTGGAACGGCCGGGCCGAGGTGGCGGGCGGGCCGGTGTTCAGCCAGGACTGGGGCGTGCCGGCCGCGGAACCGCGACGGGGACGTCCGGAGGCCGACCTGTCCGTCCAGCTGTCGGGCTGGATGGTGATCGAGGCCGCGGCCCGGTTGCAGCGCGCGCGGTAGGACCCTCTCAGCCGAACGCCGGCAGCAGGCCGGGCGCGAGCATGGAGAGCAGGGCGAGCGCGGCACCGAGCACGGCACCGACGAGCAGCGCGATCAGCAGGATCATCCGCGTGGTGGGCCCGGGGACCGCAGCCGATCGGGACGCGGCTGCCGGTGGCGCCTGACGGGGCAGTGCCGGTCCGGGCCGCCCGGCGCCGGTGGCACGGGCGCGCAGTGCCTCGGCCAGCCGCCGTTCCGACTCGTCGCTCACGGACATGGCGTCATCCTGCCCCGGGGTTCATCGCCCGGCCCACGGCGTCGAGCGCCCGGCTGGCGGTGGACTTGACGGTGCCGCGGGTGATGCCGGTGGCCTCGGCGATCTCGGCCTCCGACAACCCGCCGTAGTAGCGCAGCACCAGCACCTCGCGCTGGCGCGGCGGCAGCGTGCCCAGCGCGTCGACGACGGCCTGGTGCTCTGCCGAGAGCATCGCCAGCGACTCCGCGGAGCGCGCGTTGACCTGGTGCGGCGGCACGTAGTCACGTGCCGTGCGTCGCCTGCGGAGCACCGAGCGCGACCCGTTGACGACAGCCGTGCGCAGGTAACCGACTGCAGCCGCCTCGTCACGCAGCCCTGACCAGTGCCGATGCAATCCGGCGAACGCCTCCTGCACGACGTCCTCCGCCGTGCTCGGATCGTCGACGAGCAGCACGGCCAGCCGCACCATCCGCATCCGGTGATCGCGATAGAGATCGGCGAGCGTGCGAGGGGAACCGAGGTCGGGCTCCGGGCGCGCGTCGAGAGCGCGCAGCCGCGTCAACGTCTGCTCGACGGCGTTCTCCCCACCGTCGTCGACCATGGGTTCAGCGTAGTGGCTTCCCCGGCGGGGGCTGCCAGCGCGGCTGCGATCCGGGCGCGTGCGCGATACTTGGGCGAATCCGCGACAGGAGGGTCCCACCGTGCCGATCGCCACACCCGAGATCTACAACGAGATGCTGGACAGGGCCAAGAGCGGCCAGTTCGCCTACCCGGCGATCAACGTGACGAGCACGGAGACGCTCAACGCCGCACTGCGCGGCTTCGCGGAGGCCGAGAGCGACGGGATCGTGCAGGTCTCCACCGGCGGGGCCGACTTCCTGTCCGGTACGAGCGTCAAGGACATGGTCACCGGGTCGGCGGCGCTCGCCGAGTTCGCCCACGTCGTCGCGGCGAAGTACTCGATCAACGTCGCGCTGCACACCGACCACTGCCCCAAGGACAAGCTCGACGGCTTCGTCCGCCCGCTGATCGCGATCAGCCAGGAGCGTGTCGACCGCGGGGAGAACCCGCTGTTCCAGTCGCACATGTGGGACGGCTCGGCCGTCGAGCTGAGCGAGAACCTGCAGATCGCCGCGGAACTGCTCGACCGCGCGGTCAAGGCGAAGATCATCCTCGAGGTCGAGATCGGTGTCGTCGGCGGCGAGGAGGACGGCGTCGCCCACGAGATCAACGAGAAGCTCTACACGGCGCCGGGCGACTACGAGCGCACCGTCGAGGCGCTGGGCGGCGGCGAGAAGGGCCGCTACCTGCTGGCGGCCACGTTCGGCAACGTCCACGGCGTCTACAAGCCGGGCAACGTCAAGCTCCGCCCGGAGGTGCTCAAGCAGGGCCAGGAGGTGGCCACGGCCAAGCTGGGCCTGCCGGCCGGTTCGAAGCCGTTCGACCTCGTGTTCCACGGCGGCTCCGGCTCGCTGATCGAGGAGATCCACGAGGCGCTCGACTACGGCGTCGTCAAGATGAACGTCGACACCGACACCCAGTACGCGTTCACGCGGCCGATCGCCGGTCACATGTTCACCAACTACGACGGCGTGCTGAAGGTCGACGGCGAGGTCGGCAACAAGAAGGTCTACGACCCGCGGGTGTACCTGAAGGCCGCCGAGATCGGCATGGCCGCGCGCGTCACGCGGGCGTGCGCCGACCTGCGCTCCACCGGCACGAGCCTCAAGGGCTGATCAGGGATCCACGTGGTTCAGGTGTTCGACGCCGCGTAGATGTCGCCGATGGCGGTGTCGAGCGTGGCGTCGAACTCCTGGTCGGTCTGTTGCACCGTCAGACCCTCGGTCAGCGCGCGCGAGAAGCTGGCGATGACACCGTGGTTGCGCGTGAGCCGCTCGTCCGCATCGGCACGGCTGTAGCCGCCCGACAGCGCCACCACCCGCAGCACCCGCGGGTGGTCGACGAACGTGCGGTAGAAGTCGTCCTCGGTGGGGATGCTCAGCTTCAGCATCACCTGCCGGTCGGCCGGTAGCGCGTCGAGGTGCTCGGCGATCGCCGCCCGCAGCAGTTCCTCGGCCGCGGCCTTGCTCTCGCTGTGGATGTCGACCTCCGGTTCGAGGATCGGTACCAGCCCGGCATCGAGGATCTGCCGGCCGATCTCGAACTGCTGGTCCACGATCGCCGCCACCCCCGCCGCGTCGGCGACGGTGATGAACGAGCGCATCTTGGTGCCGAACATCCCCTTCGCCACGCCGCGCACCAGCAGCATCTCGCCCCAGATGAGCAGTTCGTTTCCGGTCCATACGCCGGCGTATCCGCTGGTCGGGAGCGTGGTCCACATGTCGGACCGGGGATCCCACACCTCGGCCAGACCGGCAACGTGGTTGAACGGGCCAGGCATGTGGCCGTGCATGAGGGTGTGGTTGAAGGTGAGCAGGGCCGCGCCGGTCCACACTGACGAGCCACCGCGTGGGCCCGCCGCGATGGTTCGCCAGCGGTCGGACACCGGATCAAGCCGCCAACCGATCCCGGCGCGGCGAGGCGCGGGGCCGGAGCCGAACCCTCGCCATGGAGATCCCGCCGGCACGATGATCTCGTGGCCGGTCCAGATCGGTGGTGCGTTCGAGTTGGGGGCGTCCGGGTCGTCGGGCAGGGATGTCCAGGTCTGGCCGGTCGGGTCGAAGCGAAGGCGATCGATTCCGCTGCTGCTGGGAACCATGAGACCCCCGTTCGACGGGAACGATCGCCCATGGGCCCATGCCGCGAAACGTCGATCCGCTCGTCCGTGGCCGCGGCGCTGCTGCGTTGGATCTCGTGGCCCGGCTGTTCGGGAACGGGCGGCACTGCCGTCCACGCGTCGGTGACCGGGTCGTAGGTGGCAGCATCACGATGGGACCGGTCGCCCTCGGCGATGACGGCGGGCCGGCCGCCGAGAACGACCACCCGTTCGCCGGTCCGGACCGCCTGCGCGAGCACCCGCGGGCTCAAGGGACTCGGCACCACCACTCGCCAGGTGTCGTTCTCCGGGTCGTAGGCCGCGCCGTCGCCAGCCGCGACGCCGTCTGCGTAGCGGCGATCCTGATCGCGGAGCGACGTTCCACCCCATACGACCATCTCGCGCCCGGTCCACACCACGGCGGCCGGCGTCCGCCCCTCGATCGGGGCCGGCGGCAACTCGCTCCACCTGCACGTCGCGAGTGCGGCAGGCGTGCCCGGACCGACAGCCGGGTAGGAAGGCTCGAAAGTCACTGGCGGTAGCGCAGCAGCATCTGCCCGCGAAGGTCGGCGGCGGACAACTCATAGGCCGCGACCTGTCCGATCAGCTGCAACCTCACTTCGCTGCGCTCCAAGTCCTCGGCCCACATCGAGGTCGCTCGGCGCCTTCGTGGATTCCGCCGCCACGAGCGTTCGCCCGTACCGCGATTCCGACATGACCACAGCGTCCGCGAACCGGAGCTCGGGCGCCACCGGCCGCAGCGCACGACCCTCGGGAACTGCTGTCGTATCCAGCTCTGCGGCGGGTCCATACCGGCGCATACGCGCACCCGATGTGCACCGCAGCCCTTCCGGATACCGCACGTCCTGCTACTTGGGCAGACCAACCGAGTTCATGCCACACATAATGTAGCCGCGATCGATTCGCTGCGGTCTGACCACGCAAACCCGCAGGTCAGACGTGGAGCCGGAGGTCGGGATTGAACCGACGACCTACCGCTACAAGGCTGCCCGCAGACAGCGATCAGGGCGTTTACCTGCGCGAACAGAGTCCACGACCGCGCATGCGATGCATGACATGCACCCAGATCGCGGACTTTCGCGCCACGTTTGATGCCACGGAGTGCCGACCATCCGACAAGTCGAAACCCTGCGGGCAGCCCCCCGCGTGGCGAGGCAGGCATGCGCCAGAACGACGGAACCCCACGCCGCTACCCGATAGGTAGCGGCCGGATGCGGACGGAGTCCTCACCGATGACGAGGATGCAACCCTGACGCAGGTCGTCCTCGAGCGGCGGTAGGTTGGCGAGCAGAAGGCGAGCGAGATCCTCAGCTCTGCGGTCAGCGACGCGACGGACGAGCACAACCGACGGTCCCGACTCGTGGGAAGCCGCAAGAATCGCCCCGAAGTCCGTATCAGCACTCACCAGGATTCGGGCATCATCCTGAGCCGCGCGGAGAACGATCTTGTCGGCCGCCGCCCGAAGCCCGAGCGTGCCGACGTGGACCACATCCCACCCGGCTGCGCCCAACAGCTCAACCAGTCGCGGCGACAGGTTGTTGTCGAGCAGAAATCTCACGCCGATGGACGCAGCAGCGGAAGCTGCCGCTCGCGCACGGTCTCGGCGGCGTAGCGCAATGCTTCGGCGACATCCGCAGGCGTGAGGTCGGGCAGGTCAGCGCAGATCTCCGTCACGGACATGCCATCGGCCACCATGGACACGACGGTGGCCACCGGGATACGTAGGCCCCGGATCGTCGGGACCCCACCCATCAGATCCGGGTCGACAGTGATCCGCCGGAAGGTCATCCACCAATAGTACGGCGACGTGCCACGGGCATGGCCATTTTCACGAGCCGCGGCGCACGTACATACCGCAGGTTGAGTGGGTGAGCAACCACCCGGTCCGACCACCCACGATCCTTAATCAATCTTGAAGTCGCACTTCCTGCTGGTCAGACGTGGAGCCGGAGGTCGGGATTGAACCGACGACCTACCGCTTACAAGGCGGTTGCTCTACCACTGAGCTACACCGGCGAGTGCTGCCCGACCATCATAGTGATGTCCTCCGACACCTACCCTGGCCCCATGAACTCGGCTCGCCGCTTCTCCCGACGACTGCGCACCGCGCTGCGCCGCGAAGCCCACGAGCTGATGCACGCGGGGCCGCCGACGCTGCAGCTGATGGCCCCGATCGGCCCTCGGGTTCCCGACGACGCGCGCGTGCAGCAGGTGCTCGACCTGTGCATGCGCGTGGGTGAGGTGCTGCTCTCCAGCGGCGAGAACGTGGACGAGACCACGCGCACGATGCTGCAGCTCGCCACCGTCAGCGGCCTGCCCACCGTCGACGTCGACATCACGTTCACGTCCATCACCATCTGCTGCCATCGGGGCATGGCCGCCGCCCCGGTCACGTCGATGCGGCTGGTGCGCTACCGCGCGCTGGACCTGACCCGGCTCGTCGAGGTCAACGAGATCATCAGCCGGATCGAGCGCGCCGAGCTCGACGTGCAGGGCGCCGCAGCGGCTCTCGAGGTCGCGGTGACCGCACCGCACCCCTATCCCCGCTGGGTGGCGACGGCCGGGTGGGCGGGCCTGGCCGGGTCCATCGCGCTGATGCTCGGCGCAGCACCGATCACGGCGCTCACCGCATTCCTAGTCACGGCCGTGATCGACCGCACCGGTCGGCTGCTCAACCGCTGGGGGCTGCCGCCGTTCTTCCAGCAGGTCGTGGGCGGGATGTTGGCCACCGGCTTCACGATCGCGTTGTTCAGCACCGGGATCTATCCGCCGGAGACCCGACCCTCGCTCGTCGTCGCCGCGGGCATCACGGTGCTGCTCTCGGGGCTGTCGGTGGTCGGCACGGTGCAGGACGCGATCTCCAACTACTTCGTGACGTCCGCCGGACGCGCCGTGGAGATCGCGCTGCTGTCGGCGGGCCTGCTGACCGGCGTCGTGCTCGCGCTCAAGGTCGGGCTCCAGTTCGGGGTCCAACTGGAGGTCGCGGGTGCGCTGCCGAGCGCGGGGCGGTACGCCGTCGCCGTCGCCGCTGCTGCCGCCGCATCGGCCTGCTACGCGTTGGCGGGCTACGCGCCGCTGCGTTCCCTGATCGCCGCCGGCATTGCGGGAGCCGCCGGTTGGGGCACCTACGGGTTGCTCACGCTGTCCTTCGACACGGGCCAGGTGGCCGCCACCGGCATCGCCGCCGTGGTCGTCGGCTGTGCCGCCGGCCTGCTGCGCCGTGGCGGCGGCGTGCCCCCGCTCGTCGTCACGCTCGCGGGCATCACACCGCTGCTGCCGGGATTCACCGCCTACCGCGGCTTCTACCAGCTCGCCATCGAGGGTGTTGCGGACGGCCTGGTCACCGTCACGCTCGCGCTGGGCACCGGCCTCGCGCTCGCCGCCGGTGTGGCGCTGGGTGACTTCCTCACCAAGCCCCGCCACCTCGCGGTCCCCGCGGTCTCGACGGCCGCAGAACCCGCGGCGGAGCCGGAGCGGCAGTAGGCTGCGCACGGGTCGACCGCCACCGGGCGTCCGGCGGCAAGGAGGATGCGTGCGGGACGAGAGCACCGAACTCACGGGCGCCGACTTCGTCGTGGTGGCCAACAGGCTCCCGGTGGATCTGGAAGAGCTCCCCGACGGCACCACGCGGTGGAAGCGCAGCCCGGGAGGCCTCGTCACCGCGCTGGAGCCGATGCTGCGCACCCGCGACGGGGCCTGGGTCGGCTGGCCGGGTCTGCCGGACGCCGAGGCCGAGCCGTTCGTCGAGGACGGGCTGCAGCTGCACCCCGTCAGCCTCTCGGCGAAGGACGTCGAGGACTACTACGAAGGCTTCTCCAACGGCACGCTGTGGCCGCTCTACCACGACGTCGTCGCGCCGCCCGCTTTCCATCGCCACTGGTGGCAGGCCTACGTCCGGGTCAACCAGCGGTTCGCGGAGGCAACGGCGAAGGTCGCCGCCCATGGCGCCACCGTCTGGATCCAGGACTACCAGCTGCAGCTGCTTCCCGCGGCGCTGCGGGCGCTGCGCCCGGATCTGCGCATCGGGTTCTTCCTGCACATCCCGTTCCCGCCCACCGAACTGTTCATGCAGCTGCCGTGGCGCAAGCAGGTGGTGGAAGGGTTGCTGGGCGCCGATCTCGTCGGGTTCCACACCGCAGGCGGCGCCCGCAACTTCCGCTGGCTCGCCACGCGCCTCACCGAGGCAGTGCCAGGGCACACCCGCAACGACGTCCAGTACGGCGATCGCACCGTTCGCCTCGGGGCGTTCCCCATCTCGATCGACTCGGGTGCCCTCGACGAGCTGGCGCGCTCCGATGAGGTGCAGCAGCGCGCCAAGGAGATCCGCGCCGACCTCGGCAACCCCGAGCGCGTGATCCTCGGGGTCGACCGGCTCGACTACACCAAGGGCATCGACGTGCGGCTGCGCGCGTTCGAGGAGCTCATCGCCGAGGGCAGCGTCGACGCCGAGCAGACGGTGATGATCCAGCTGGCCACGCCGAGCCGCGAGCGCGTCGAGCACTACCAGAAGATGCGCAACGACATCGAGCAGTCCGTCGGCCGGATCAACGGTGAGTACGCCCGCGTCGGCCATCCGGTGCTGCACTACCTGCACCAGTCGCTGCCGCGCGATGATCTCGCCGCGTTCTTCGTGGCCGCCGACGTCATGCTGGTCACGCCCCTGCGCGACGGGATGAACCTCGTCGCCAAGGAGTACGTCGCCTGCCGGTCCGATCTGGGGGGCGTGCTCGTGCTCTCGGAGTTCGCCGGCGCCGCCATCGAGCTGCGCGATGCGGTTCTGGTCAACCCGCACGACACCGACGGCGTCAAGAACGCGCTGCTCTCGGCGCTGACCATGCCCGCTGCCGAGGGCAAGCGGCGGATGCGGGCGCTGCGCCGCCAGGTGCTCACCCACGACGTCGACCGGTGGGCGCGCTCGTTCCTCGCCGCGCTGGGGCTGCCCGACGGGGACGACGATGAGTGACCTCGAGCAGGCCGTCGAGGAGCTCGCAGCGGTCGGGCGACTGCTCGTCGCGCTGGACTTCGACGGAGTGCTCGCCCCGATCGTCCCGGTGCCATCAGACGCGCGGCCGCTCCCCGCCGCCGCCGCCGCGATCGGTTCGCTGGCCACGCTGCCCGACACCACCGTCGTGCTCGTGTCCGGGCGCGGGCTCGCCGATCTCGCCGCCGTGTCGGGTTTCGGCGTCCCGATCCGGATGGTCGGCAGCCATGGTGCCGAGTTCGACGACGGGGCCACGGTGCTCGACGACGAGCAGCGAGCGCGGCTCGATCGGCTGCTGGCCGAGGTCCACGCGCTCGCCGACGCCGAACCGGGCGTCACGCTCGAGGCCAAGCCCGCCGGGATCGCCGTGCACGTCCGCAATGCCGAGCCCGCCGTCGGTGCCCGCGTGCTCGACGCCGTGCGCGCCGGCCCGGCCGCCCGTCCCGGCATCGAGATCACGCCCGGCAAGGAGGTGCTCGACCTGGCGGTGCTGCAGGTCAGCAAGGGCATCGCCGTGGACGCGCTGCGGGCGCGGCTCGAGGCCGACGCGGTGCTGTTCGTGGGCGACGACGTCACCGACGAATCGGCTTTCGTCCGACTGGGGCCGGGCGACCTCGGCGTCAAGGTCGGCGACGGGGAGACGGCCGCGCAGTTCCGCGTCGCCGAACCATCGGACGTTGCCGACTTGCTGCGACACCTGCTGGCAGCCCGCTCCACGACCTAGCCCCTCGCCTCCAATCGCTGCTCCGCATCCACCCAGCTCAGCGGCAGCTCGGCCACCGGCACGGTCCAGAAGCGGAACACCGAGTCGGCCATCACCTCCTTCTGCGCCACCATCACCGACCGGTGCGGCTCGGTGCGCACCATGGCGTTCAGCGCGTCCCGGTCGCGCCAGGCGCTGAGCGTCCGGAACTCCCGGCGCAGCGGGTGGGCCACCAGGCTCACCCCCAGCGCCCCCTCGGCGCGCCGGACCTGGGCGTGCACGCGCATCGCCGCGATGAAGAACGGCAGGACGTGCCGGAAGCCGCGGACGCGGAACCGCGACGCCATCACCACCGCGTCCGTTCCGGGTTCAGGCTGGTCGACGGTGGTCCAGGGCAGGGTTGGCATGGTTCCTCCAGGCTGGAATCTTGTCACCGCCAAGATGCACCGTCGCGTCCATCTTGTCAACGGAAAGATTCGCGCTAGGCTGGCCGGGTGCCCTACCACCACGGCGACCTCCGACGCACCCTGCTCGACCACGCGCTCGCCGCTGTCGCCGACGACGGGCCGGCCGGCGTGAGCCTGCGCGACGTCGCGCGTCGCGCGGGCGTCTCACATGCCGCCCCGACCCACCATTTCCGCGACAAGACCGGGCTGCTCACCGCGCTCGCCGCGGAGGGCTGGTCGCTGCTGGCCGACGCGCTGGCCACGACCGCGGCGGCCGACGTCGACTTCGCGGAGCTGGGGGTGACCTACGTGCAGTTCGCCGTGGACCACCCGGCGCACTTCGCGGTGATGCGCGCCCCCGGACTGGTGCGTCACGACGACCCCGATCTCGCGACCGCGCAGGGCCGGGCCGACACGCTGCTGCGCGAGGGCGCCCGCCGCCACACCAACCCGGATGCGGCAGCCGACCCCGCCACCGCACTCGCCGGATGGGCGCTCGTGCACGGGCTGGCGGCACTGCTACTGGAGGGAGCGGTGGCCCCCGAGCCGGGCAGCGACGTGGCGACGCTGGCCCGCTCGATCACGCGGCGCCTCGGCCCCGCCTAGCTGACGCACACCGGGTGGGGCTCGCGCACACCGTCAACGCTGTGCGTCAACCCCTCACGGTGTGCGCGAGCCGTGATCACCAGCCGGAGAAGAAGCGCAGCTCCGCGCGCGGCTCGCCGCTCGTCGTGCCGATCACGAGCTCGGTGGGCAGCGTGACGCGGCGCGGCCGGTTGCGGTCGCCACGCTCCAGCAGCAGCTCCCCCGCGACGCGGCCCTTCTCCAGCAGCGGCTGCCGCACGGTGGTGAGCCCGGCGCGCTCGGCCTCCGGCACGCCGTCGAAACCGGTGATCGTGATGTCGTCCGGCACCGAGAGGCCGCGCTCCACCGCGTACTGCAGCGCGCCGAGCGCGAGGATGTCGGACGTGCAGACGATGGCCGAGAGCCCCGGGTGGGCGGCGAGCAGCTGGGCGGCAGCATCGCGACCAGCGGTGACGCTGTGCTCGAAACGCTCGTAGACCGGCACGTCCTTCCAGTCGACGCCGACCTCGGCCAGCCCGTCGCGCAGCCCGGCGAGCCGGTCGCGCTGCACCGGGTAGGTGACACCGCCCTGACGCTCCTCGGTGGCCGGGCCGTCGTTGTGGCCGAAGCCCAGCCGCATGCAGAGCACGCCGATGCGCCGGTGCCCCAGCCCGGTGATGTGCCGGGCGAGCCCGAGCATGCCGGCGCGGTCGTCGACGCCGACGCGGTCGACACCCTCGACGCCGTGCGGCTGATCGCACACGACGGTGGGGACCGGGCGCTCCAGCACGGCGAGGAAGTGGGGGTCGTCCTCACGCACCGAGTAGACGACGAACCCGTCGACGCCCGCCTGGTGCACCGACGCGACATCGGCGTGGTCGGGACTGACCGGTACGAGCAGCAGGCCCTGGCCGGCCTGCTCGCACGCGAGCGCCAGCCCTTCCAGGAAGCCCGTGGCCGCGGGGTCGCGGAAGGCGTACGACAGCGCCTCGGTGAGCAGCAGTCCGACCGCACCCGCCTTGCGGGTGCGCAACGACCGCGCGACGGGGTCGGGACCCGGGTAGCCAAGTCTGCGGGCCGCCTCGAGCACGCGGGCCCGCAACGGTGCCGACAGCTGGTCGGGACGGTTGTAGGCGTTGGAAACCGTGGTGCGCGAGACACCCAGCTCGGCGGCCAGCGAGGCGAGCGTCGCGGGACGTCGGACGTTCGGGAGTCCGGACATCCACGAACCGTAACGGTTCAGACGCGCAGCGGGAAAGTCGAGGCCTTCCCCACGTCGTCGAGTTGAAGTTCACACTTCAGTGCGAATTGACAACGGTTATCAATGTAGGGTGGCTCGAGAGCTTCGCACGCACCTCAGGGAGAAGACCTGCCATGCCGCTCCGCCGCCTCACCCCTGGCCGTCTCGGGATCGGCGCCGCCGTCGCCGCCACCGTCACGCTCGCGCTGACCGCCTGCGGCTCCCCGGCCGCAACCGCTCCTCCGACGGCGGGCGGCTCGACGCCGATCGCCGTCGTGACCTCGACGAACGTCTACGGCAGCATCGTCAAGGCGATCGGTGGCGACAAGATCACCGTCGATTCGCTGATCAACGACCCGGCGGCCGACCCGCATTCCTACGAGAGCACCCCCGCTGACGCTGTGAAGATCTCGAAGGCCGCGATCGTCGTGCTCAACGGCGGCGGGTACGACGACTGGATGCCCAAGCTCGTGCAGTCCGCGGGGGATGCGGCCGGTCGCACCGTGATCGACGTCGCCGCGCTGTCGGGTCTGGAGCCCTCGCCGGCACCAACGGACGGCAGCTTCAACGAGCACGTCTGGTACGACCTCCCCACCGTCACGAAGCTCGCGTCGACGCTCTCGGACGACCTCGCCAAGGCCGACGCCGCCAACGCCGCCACCTACTCCGCCAACGCGCAGGCCTTCATCGCGAAGCTCGCCGAGCTCACCACGAAGACCAAGGCGATCGGCACCGCGCACCCGGGCGCGCGGGTGGCCATCACCGAGCCGGTTCCCGGCTACCTGATCAAGGCGGCCGGGCTCACCGACGCCACCCCGACGGAGTTCGCCGAGGCCGTCGAGGAGGACATCGACCCGCCCGCCGCCGTGCTGCAGGCCACGCTCGCGCTGTTCGCCGGGACCGACCGGGTCAAGGCGCTGATCCTCAACGCGCAGACCGAGACCCCCACCACCAACCAGGTCAAGCAGGCGGCGCAGACTTCCGGGGTGCCTGTCGTCGACGTCACCGAGACGCTGCCCGCCGGAGCCACCGACTACGTGACCTGGATGGGTGGCGAGATCGATGCTCTCGCCACTGCTCTGAACCGGGCCTGAGCCCGTGGCAGCCCCGACCCGTACCACTCCACCGGACGCGCCGGCAGCGGTCGCGAAGCCGGCGCTGTCGATGCGCGGCGCCCGGATCAGTTTCGGTGAGCGCACGCTGTGGGACGGCCTGGACCTCGACATCACACCCGGCGAGTTCGTCGCGGTACTGGGGCCCAACGGCTCCGGCAAGACCACGCTGGTGCGGGTACTGCTCGGGTTGTTGCCGCTCACGGCCGGTGAGGTGCGGATCGGGGGCCACCCGCCGCGGCGGGGCAGCCCCAGCATCGGTTACGTGCCGCAGCAGAAGGCGCTCGACCCGGACCTGCCGCTGCGCGGCCGCGATCTCGTGGGTCTGGGCCTCGACGGGCACAAGCTCGGCATCGGGCTGACGGGGCGCGCGGCGCGGCGGGCGAAGGTCGACGCCGCGCTCGCCGCCGTCAACGGCACGGCGTACGCCAACTCGCCGGTCGGGCGCCTGTCGGGCGGCGAGCAGCAGCGGTTGCGCGTCGCGCAGGCGCTCGTCGGCGACCCGGACGTGCTGCTGTGCGACGAGCCGTTGCTCTCGCTCGACATCGCCCACCAGCGCACGGTCACCGAGCTCATCGACCAGCGCAGGCGCTCCGCCGGTACCGCGGTGCTCTTCGTGACCCACGAGATCAACCCGGTGCTGCCGCTGGTGGACCGCGTGCTCTACCTCGTCAACGGCCGGTTCCGGATCGGGCCGCCGTCGGAGGTGATGACGTCCGAGGTGCTCTCCGAGCTCTACCGCACCCGCGTCGACGTGCTGAACGTGCGCGACCGGCTCGTCGTCGTCGGCGCCGAGGCGCACCCGGAGCACTGTCACGGAGAACCGGAATGAGCGAGATCGTCGCCAGGCTGTTCACGTTCGACGGGCTCGGCGCGCTGCTGGCCCTCCCGTTCGTGCAGAACGCGCTGCTCGCCTGCGCCGTGCTCGGGCTGGTCGCGGGCGCGCTCGCACCGCTGATCGTCTCCCGCGGGATGTCGTTCGCCGTGCACGGCACCGCGGAGCTCGCGTTCACGGGCGGGGCCGCCGCGCTGCTGATCGGGGTCGGGGTCGGGATCGGTGCCGTCGTCGGTGCCGTCGTCGCCGGCGTGGTGTTCGGCCTGCTGGGGCTGCGCCAGCGCGAGCGCGACTCGGTGATCGGCGTCGTGCTCGCCTTCGGGCTGGGCCTGGGTGTGCTCATGCTCGCGCTCTACAGCGGCCGCGCGTCCAACAAGTTCGGGCTGCTCACCGGGTCGATCGTGTCGGTCGACTCCACCAACCTCGTCGTGCTCGCGATCGTCGCCGTGCTGGTGATCGGGGTGCTCGCGGTGCTCTACCGGCCGCTGCTGTTCGCCAGCACCGACCCCGATGTCGCGCTCGCGCGCGGGGTGCCCGTGCGGTTCCTGTCGCTGGTGTTCGCCGTGCTGATCGGCCTCACCACGGCCCTGGCCGTGCCGATCGTCGGCGCGATCCTGGTGCTGTCGGTGATGATCGCGCCCGGGGCGGCGGCCGCCCGCGTCACCGCCAACCCGCTGCTGGCCACCGGGCTGGCCGTGCTGTTCGCCGAGGTCGCGCTGCTCGGCGGCACGGTGATGTCGCTGGCGCCGGGGCTGCCGGTGTCGGGGTACGTGGCCGCGATCGCGTTCCTGCTCTACGTCGGCTGCCGGGTGGTGGCGCGGCTGCGCGGCCGCCGCGTTGCCGCCGCCTGACCGCGCCAACGAAAGAGCCACCGCGCCGACGTCGAGACGTTGGCGCGGTGGCTCTTTCGTTGGCGCGGTGGGTCAGCGCAGGCGCGCCCGGCGCTGGCGCGCCACCTCGGCGAGCACGACGCCGGCCGCGACCGAGGCGTTGAGCGACTCCACGGGGCCCGCCATCGGCACCGAGACGATCACGTCGCACGTCTGGCGGACCAGGCGGCCCAGGCCCTTGCCCTCGGAGCCGACCACTAGCACGAGCGGGCCGGTGGCCATCTCGAAGTCGTCCAGCGTCACGTCGCCCTCGCCGTCGAGGCCCGCGATCATGTAGCCCGCGGTGGCGTACTCCTGGAGCGTGCGGGTGAGGTTGGTGGCCCGCGCCACGGGCAGCCGCGCCGCGACCCCCGCCGACGTGCGCCACGCAACGGCCGTCATGCCGGCGGCACGGCGCTGCGGCACGACCACGCCGTGGCCGCCGAACGCCCCGACCGAGCGCACGACGGCGCCGAGGTTGCGGGGGTCCGTGACGCCGTCGAGCGCCACGATCAGCCCCGGACGTCCGGAGTCGGCAGCGGCCTCGAGCAGGTCGTCGGGGTGCGCGTACTCGTAGGGCGGCACCTGCAGGGCCAGGCCCTGGTGCAGCGCGCCACCACCGATGCGATCGAGCTCGGCCCGCTGGACCTCGAGGATCGAGATGCCGGCGTCGGCAGCGAGCCGCACGGCCTCGACGACGCGCTCGTCGGCCGACATCCCGATCGCGACGTAGAGCGCCGTGGCCGGCACGCCGGCACGCAGGCACTCCACGACCGGGTTGCGACCCAGCACCGTCTCGGCGGTGTCGCCGTCGCCCGCGCGACGGCGGTTGTTGCCCGCGACCTTGCCCCGCCCGGCCGTCGCCTTCGCGACGCGTGCCGCGCGGCGTGCAGCCGGGTGGTGGGGCCGCTCCTCCTTCGGAGGTGTCGGGCCCCTGCCCTCGAGCGCGGCTCGCCGCTGCCCGCCGGATCCGACGACCATGCCCTTCTTGGTGCCGTCCTTGCGCGTCGCACCGCGACGCTTGGAATTGCCGGCCATTCTGATTCCCTACCTGGCTACCGGTCCCGATCAGCCATCTTTGAGCGACCATGTGGGTCCGTCGGGGCTGTCCTCAACGGACACCCCGGCGGCCGTGAGGCGGTCGCGCACCTCGTCGGCCGCGGCGAAGTCCTTGCTGGCCCGCGCATCCTGGCGCTGCGCGAGCAGATCCTCGACCAGCGCGGTGAGCGCGACGGTGGCGGCATCGTTGCCGGCACCGACGATCCACCGCGGGTCGAGGGGGTCGAGACCGAGCACCCCGGTCATGGCGCGCACGGACGCCGCAGCACCCGACGCGGCGGCGTGATCGCCGGCGTCGAGTGCGGCGTTGCCCTCGCGGACGGTGCCGTGGATGGCGGCCAGCGCCGACGGCGTGCTCAGGTCGTCGTCGAGCGCGGCGGTGAACTCGGCGCACAGCACGCCGGGCCCGGGCGTGCCGAGCCGCTCGCGCACGCGGTGCACGAAGGACTCGATGCGACGGTAGGCCGTGACCGACTCCTGCAGCGCCACGTCGGAGAACTCGATGTTGGAACGGTAGTGCGGGCCGACGAGGTAGTAGCGCAGCTCCGCACCGCGCACCCGGCGCAACATCGCGTCGATGGACAGCGTGTTGCCCAACGACTTGGACATCTTCTCGCCGCCCATGGTGACCCAGGCGTTGTGCAGCCAGAACCGCGCGAACGGATCACCCGCGGCATGCGACTGGGCCAGCTCGTTCTCGTGGTGCGGGAAGATCAGATCGATGCCACCACCGTGGATGTCGAACTCGCGGCCCAGGTACATGCCCGCCATCGCCGAGCACTCCAGGTGCCATCCCGGCCTGCCGTCGCCCCACGGAGTGGGCCACGTCGGCTCGCCCGGCTTGGCGGCCTTCCACATCGCGAAGTCGCGGGGATCGCGCTTGCCGGTGTTGTCCGGCTCGCCCTGCTCGACCTGGTCCACCCGCTGGCCGGAGAGCGTGCCGTACTCCGGCAGCGACTTGACGTCGAAGTAGACGCTGCCCTGGCTTGCGTACGCATGACCACCGTCGATCAGCCGTTGCATCAGCTCGACCATCTGTGTGATGTGCCCGGTGGCCCGCGGCTCGATGGTGGGCGGCAGGCAACCCAGCGCCTCGTAGGCGGCCTGGAACTCGCGCTCGAACTCCGCGCCCCAGTCCCACCACGGGCGCCCGGCGCCCGCGGCCTTGACCAGGATCTTGTCGTCGATGTCGGTGACGTTGCGCACCATCGTGACCGCGAGCCCCTGGTGCTCGAGCCAGCGGCGCAGCACGTCGTAGTTGAGACCGGAGCGGACGTGCCCGATGTGCGGCTTGCCCTGCACCGTGGCGCCACAGTAATAGATCGACGCTGCCCCGGCCCGCACCGGGACGAAGTCCCGCTGCTTCTTGGTGGCGGTGTCGAAAAGGCGCAAGCTCACATGTTCAGAGTACGGACACCCTCCCCCACCCACCGTCACCGGGGAGTTCCCGTTCGTCCAAGACGCCTGGTGGCGACTGCGGCAGGCTCATGCCCATGGAGATCCGAGGGATGTACCCGAAGCTGGTCGTCGAGGGTGCCGATGCGGCGCTGGCGTTCTACACGGCAGCGTTCGGCGCGAAGGTGCTGGAGCGCTTCACCGAGCCGGGCGGTCGCGTCGTGCACGCGATGGCCGGGATCGGCGACCTGCGATTCGCGGTGAAGGACGCCGGAGACGGTGATCCGGCCCCGTCCGGTGGCGGGGTTCCGGTGATCATGGCGCTGGAGGTGACCGACGCAGACGCGGTGGCCGAGCGGATGCTCGCCGCCGGCGCCACCGTCATCTACCCGGTGGCCGATCACGACTACGGCGACGGGGCGCGGGACCGGGGCGGCCGGCTGGCCGACCCGTTCGGGCACCAGTGGATGGTGGCAGCCCCGCCGAGAACGTAGCTGCGGTGATCATCAGGGCCTGTTGATCACGGTAGGTGCGTTCTCGACGGTCAGGGGCTGGGCAGGAGCAGGGCCGTCGCGATCGCCGCGACACCCTCGCCGCGACCGGTGAGGCCGAGGCCGTCGGTGGTGGTGCCCGACACCGAGACGGGGCCGCCGACCGCGGCGGAGAGCACCTGCTGCGCCTCCGCACGCCGGGTGCCGACCTTCGGGGCGTTGCCGATGACCTGGACCGCGGCGTTGCCCACCCGCCAGCCGGCCTCGATGAGCAGCCTGGTGACCTCTGTGAGCAGGGCCGACCCGCTCGCCCCCGCCCACTCGGGACGGCCGGTGCCGAACACCGCACCGAGGTCACCGAGGCCGGCGGCCGACAGCAGGGCGTCGCAGAGGGCGTGGGCGGCGACATCGCCGTCGGAGTGGCCCGAGCAGCCGTCGACGCCCGGCCACAGCAGGCCCGCGATCCAGCAGTCCCGCCCGGCCTCGACCGGATGCACGTCTGTGCCGATGCCGACTCTCACGGCCTGAGGATCACAGCACGATCCGGCCGGCCAGCAGCCGGGCCTGCTCGAGGTGCCACGCGGTGTGGACGGCGAACGCCAGCGGATCACCCGCAACCGTGTGTACCGCGACGCCCGCCGCGGCCAGCTCCGCGGCGGCGCCCAGCGGATCGGCGACGTCGGCCAGCAGTTCGGCGCGGAAGGCCTGCGGCAGCTGCACCACCCGCAGCGCCGACCGGTCCGGGGTGGCGCGGACGGTGCCGTCCGGGTCGACGCGCTTGACGGTGTCGGCGAGCGGGAGCACCGGAACCGCTGCGGGCGCGCCTGCGACGACGGCCGCCACCACCGCGGCGGCGAGCGCGGGAGGCGCGAGCGGTCGGGCGGCGTCGTGCAGCAGCACGACGGCATCGGATCCGGGTGTGACGAGACCGTCACCATCGGTTGCACCCGCTCGTTGACGGGCGTGTGGCCCGACCCGGAGCAGCAGGTGGCGCAAGGCGGCCGCATGCACCTCGACGGGCAGCCCCGAGCAGGCGGCCGTGATCGGCCCGGGATCCGCACCGGGGTCAACCAGCACGTGCACCCGCTCGACGACCCCGGCCGCCAGCAGGCCACGCACGGCGTGCACCAGCAGCGAGTGCCCGTTGAGCTCGGTCAGCGCATCAGGCCCGGCACGACGAACGCCGGCCACCACCACCGCAATGACGTTCATGCGGGGGCAGGGACCGGCGGTCCGTGCATGATGTGCAGCTGCGCCGACGCTCAGGCGGTGGCGGTGGCCAGCACCTCGTCGAGAAGGATCTCGGCGCGCTCCTCGTCGGTACCTTCCGCGAGCGCGAGCTCGCTGACGAGGATCTGGCGGGCCTTGGCGAGCATCCGCTTCTCACCAGCGGAAAGCCCGCGGTCCTTCTCGCGGCGCCACAGGTCGCGGACGACCTCGGCCACCTTGTTCACGTCACCCGACGCCAGCTTCTCCAAGTTGGCCTTGTATCGGCGCGACCAGTTCGTAGGCTCCTCCGTGTGCGGGGCGCGGAGCACCTCGAACACTCTGTCCAGACCTTCCTGGCCCACCACATCGCGAACACCGACAACTTCGGCATTCTCGGCGGGAACACGCACCGTGAGATCACCCTGCGCGACCTTGAGAACGAGGTACTTGCGTTCCTCGCCCTTGATCGTCCGAGTCTCGATGGCCTCGATGAGAGCGGCACCGTGGTGCGGGTAGACGACGGTCTCTCCGACCTTAAAAACCATGTGTCCTCTGCCCCTTTCGCAGCCTCCAGGTTAACACGACCCGCCCGGTCACTGCCGCCCGGTCCGGCCCGTCACCGCAGGTCAGGGGATTGACAACGGCCGCGAAACGTGCCTGCGGCAGCCGCGTCAGTGGCCCCGGAGAACCCCGACTAGGCTGCGAACCGGTCGAACCGGTACGCGGTAGCGCGCCCGGAACGGCCGAGCTAGCGCACCTGCCGCACCGCGGCACGCACCCGGCCGGAAGGACGTCAGACCCGTGAGTCGCACGCTGCGTATTCGCCCGACCGGAGCAGCCGCCATCATCGGCGTCGTCTTCGGAGCCGTCGCGCTGGCGGGGTGTGGCGCGGGCCAGATCACCCAGACCAGCTCCCAGGTCGCCGGCGTCGGTGGCGCCAGCGCCACGGTCGGCAGGCTGGCCATCCGCAACGCGGAGATCGACTTCCCCACCAACGCCACCGACGGCAACAAGTACGTCGCGGGCAGCAGTGCCCCGCTGCGACTGACCATCGTCAACGGCGGCGGCCAGGACGACCAGCTCGTGTCGGCATCCAGCCCGGTCGCGGCATCCGTGCTGGTCACCGGCGATTCCACGATCCCGGCCGGTCGCGAGCTCGACGTCGAGGGCAAGCCCACCCCGGTCGCCGCAGCCACCTCGACGGGCGCGCCCGCCTCCGGTGCGCCCGCTGCCGGCAGCACCCCCACGGCCACCCCCACGCCGTCCTCACCCGCCACGCCGGCCACGGCCGCCGCCGCGGGTGAGAACCGCACGGCCCAGATCGTGCTCACCGGGCTGCGCGAGGACGTGAAGGCCGGACTGGTCTACGAGGTCGTGCTGACGTTCAAGAACGTGGGCCCGGTCCGGATCGACGTGCCGGTCGGCAACCCCGCTGAGTCCGGCACCGACAACCACAGCTAGTGACGGCACGGGCCCGAGCGAACCGCGCCGGATACCGCTGCTCGGCCTGCAACCACCAGACCACGCAGTGGGTCGGCCGCTGCCCGTCGTGCCAGGCATGGGGAACGCTCGAGCAGGCCGCGCCCACCGTCGGCCCGGCGCGGGCCCGCGTCGTCGCGGGCGCGACGAGCTCCCCGGCCCGGCGCATCGGTGACATCGAGCTCGACAGCGCCCGCTCCCGCCCGACGGGCGTGTCCGAACTGGACCGGGTGCTCGGTGGCGGTCTCGTGCCGGGCGCGGTGGTGCTGCTGGCGGGAGAACCCGGCGTCGGCAAGTCCACGCTGCTGCTCGAGGTGGCGGCCCAGCGGGGCCGTCGTGTGTTGTATGTCACCGGCGAGGAGTCGGCCGGGCAGGTGCGGCTGCGGGCGGAGCGCACCGGCGCCGTGCACGACGAGCTCTACCTCGCCGCCGAGTCCGACCTCGGCGCCATCGTCGGACACATCGACGAGCTGCGACCCGAACTGCTCGTGGTCGACTCCATCCAGACGATGTCCAGCTCCGAGGTCGACGGCGCGCCGGGCGGCGTCACGCAGACCCGCGCGGTCACCGTCGGGCTGACGGCACTCGCCAAGGACCGGGGCCTGCCGGTCATCCTCGTCGGCCACGTCACCAAGGACGGCTCGATCGCGGGGCCGCGCGTGCTCGAGCACCTCGTGGACGTCGTGCTCTCGTTCGAGGGCGACAAGCACTCCACGCTGCGGATGGTGCGCGGTGTGAAGAACCGGTTCGGCCCCGCCGACGAGGTCGGCTGCTTCGAGCTGCGCGACACCGGCATCGTCGGCATGCCGGATCCCTCCGGGCTCTTCCTCGACCGCACCGCCGGGCCGCCGGTGCCCGGTACCGCCGTCACCATCGTCCTGGACGGCCGCAGGCCGCTTCCTGCCGAGCTGCAGGCGCTCGTCACCGGCAAGGACATCCCCAGCCCGCGCCGGGCCGTCAGCGGCCTCGACAACGCCCGTGTCGCGATGCTGCTCGCCGTGCTCGAGAAGCGCGCGGGCGTGCGGCTGCACGACGCCGAGGTCTACGCCGCGACGGTCGGCGGGATGCGGGTCGTGGAGCCGGCGGCCGACCTGGCGCTGGCGCTGGCCATCACCTCGGCGCGCCGCGACGTCGCGCTGCCGTCGAACGTGGTGGTGCTGGGCGAGATCGGACTGGCGGGCGAGGTGCGGCGGGTGCCGGCGCTGGAGCGGCGGCTGGCCGAGGCCGCCCGGCTCGGCTTCACGCACGCGCTCGTGCCCCCCGACAGCGGATCCGTGCCGCCCGGGATCACCACCACCGAGGTGCACGACGTGAGCGCCGTGCTGAAGGCGATCAAATAGGGGCCTGTCAAGTGGGGGCCGGGCGCCTCAGGGTGTCAACGTCAGCGGCACCGGTGCGCTGATCACGTCGTCAAGCCGCGTCATCACGCGGTACGGGCCTGCCGGCACCGCTTTGCGCGGGGCCACGCAGCCCGGCGTCGTCGTGCCGCCCGCCCAGGTCACCGAGAACACCACGGGCTGGCCGGGCACGAGCGTCCGGAGGTCGGGGTTCGACGGGTTGGCGCAGTCGTTGCTCGACCACAGGCGCGTGGCTAGGTCGTTGCTCCACACGACGACCTCCTGGCGCTGGCCGTCGAGGTCGCGGAAGCACGGTTGGCCGCTGATGTTCCTGATCACCAGGCGCAGCACCACGCGATCCCCGAGGCGGTGCTCGGGCTGGTCCACCTCGGCACTCGCGGCGATCATCGGGTTGGTGCAGGCCACCGGGCCGGTCGACGGCGGCGGGGGCGACGCGGCCGCGGCCGGGCGCGCGTTCTCGTCGGGACGGCCCTCCGGCACGGCCGCAGGCGTGGCCGGGGGCGTGGCCGGGGGCGTGGTTGTGGCGGCGGGCGGGGTGGTGGTGGGCCCGGCGGGCGGGGTGGGAGGCGGGGCCGGAGTGGCCGTCGGCGTCGCGGACGCCGTGGCGTCGGGCGCGGTTGCGCCGCGCGAGGACGGCGTGACGATCGGTCCGGGTCCCGCCGTCCCCGGCGACGACAGAGCGTCGGAGAGGACCTGCGACAGCGCCTGTGGCTGCACGACGGTTCCCTCGACGGGCTCTGGAGCCGCCGGGGACGGGGAGACCTGCTGGGGAGCGGACAGTGCAGCGCGGTTCGCGGCGAGTGCCGTGACACCGTCACCTGCGGGAACCTTCGGAGCGGTCAGTGCGGAGACGCACAGGACGGCGAGTGCGATCACCAGCACCGTCGATGCCGCAGCGACCCAGCGCCGTCTCCAGTAGACCGACGCGGGCAGCGGTCCGACCGGCTCCCACATGTCACTCAGAGTATCTGATCGACTACCATAAGTTGCGGACCCGCGTGGGACCGGCGCGTCGCGACGCGCCGAGCTGCACTCGCCCGACGGACCCTCGCCCGGGCGCCCGCTTGCCCCCAACGGACTAACGCGCAACACTCATGAGGTGATGCGCATGTTCCTCGAGGCCTTCTGGCCGAGCCGCCGCATCACGCATTTCGACGAGTTCTGTCGCTGGGCCGCGTAGCGCGATCCCGCACGTCCGGGTCGCCGCGCGGCCGAGCCGTGCCCACCGTCGTGGGCCCGAGCCCGCGACGCCACCCGGAACTCCCGATCTGCAAAGGGAACACCCATGTCCGTCACGGACGAACTGCTCGCCAACAACGCCCGCTACGCGGAGACGTTCGAGGGACCGCTGCCGCTGCCGCCCGCCAAGCACGTGGCCGTGCTCGCCTGCATGGACGCACGGCTCAACGTCTACGCCATCCTCGGCCTCAACGAGGGCGAGTCGCACGTGATCCGCAACGCGGGTGGCGTGGTCACCGACGACGAGATCCGCTCGCTCGCCATCAGCCAGCGACTGCTCGGCACCCAGGAGATCATCCTGATCCACCACACCGACTGCGGGATGCTCACCTTCACCGACGACGGCTTCAAGAAGTCGATCCAGGACGACACCGGCATCAAGCCGGAGTGGGCCGCCGAGGCCTTCCCCGACCTCGACGAGGACGTCCGCCAGTCCATCGCGCGGATCAGGGCCAGCAAGTTCATCCCGCACACCAACCAGGTCCGCGGCTTCGTCTTCGACGTCGCCACCGGGAAGCTCAACGAGGTCGTGTAGTCGCACGGGAACGGGCAGTGGCACGATCTCGATCCGTGCCGCTGCCCGATCTCGTACTCGACTGGTACCTCGTCAACAAGCGTGACCTGCCGTGGCGCCGTCCGGAGACCACCCCGTGGGGCGTACTGGTCAGCGAGTTCATGCTGCAGCAGACGCCCGTCGCGCGCGTCGAGCCGATCTGGCTCGACTGGATGCAGCGCTGGCCCACGCCGTCCGCGTTCGCCGCGGCCTCGCGCGCCGATGTGCTGCGGGCCTGGGGGAAGCTCGGCTACCCGCGCCGTGCACTGCGCCTGCACGCCGCGGCCGAGGTGATCGCCACGCAGCAGGGCGACGCCGTCCCGTCCGACATCGACGCGCTCGAGGCACTGCCCGGGATCGGCAGCTACACGGCGCGCGCCGTCGCCGCCTTCGGCTACGGGCGGCGCTGCCCCGTCGTCGACACCAACGTCCGCCGCGTCGTGGCCAGGGCCGTGCACGGTGCCGGTGACGCCGGTCCGGCCCGGGTGAAGGCGGATCTCGCCGACGTCGACGCGCTCCTGCCGGCCGACGACACCACTGCCGCCACGATCTCCATCGGGCTGATGGAGCTCGGTGCGCTCGTCTGCACGGCCCGCACCCCGCGGTGCGGCAGCTGCCCGGTGCACGAGGTGTGTGCGTGGCAGCTCGCCGGCCGTCCCGAGTACACCGGACCGCGCAAGGCGGTGCAGACCTATGCCGGCACCGATCGGCAGGTCCGTGGACGGCTGCTCGACGTGCTGCGGGACGCCGAGCACCCCGTCGAGAAGGCCGTGCTCGACCTGGCCTGGTCCGACGCCGGGCAGCGCGACCGCTGCCTGCACTCGCTGCTCGACGACGGGCTGGCCGAGCAGCACGACGACGGCCGCTTCGCGCTCCCGGCATAGGGCCCGGCCGTGGCACAGACCATCCGCTTCCGGCTCGACGACGACGCCGTCGACGCCGTGGCCGCGTTGCGGGCTCGGCTCGCCGCAACCGGCATCGCCGTGCCGTCGACCCGCCCGGCCGTCACGGTGGCTGCCGCGACGACCATCCCGGCCCCGGCGCGCGCGGCCGTCGCGGCGGAGCTGCGGCTGCTCGCACTGCCGTCGATCTGGCTCGCGACGCTCGGCACGGTGGCCGGGCGCCCCGACGAGCTCGTGCTCGCGGCCGTGGTGGACGCCGAACTGCTCGCCGTGCACGCTGCGGTGCACGACGCTCTCGCCGGGCGCGTCAAGGGGCCGGTGGCGGCCTACCTGCCGGGCACCTGGTTGCCGCACTGCGTGCTGGCCACCGCGGAGCCCGGCAGGGCCTTCGCCGAGCTACACCCGATCACGCCCGTACGTGCCCGCGTCGTCGAGCTCGTCGACGGCGACGCCTGACGGCACCGGCCGGTTGCGGGTGGTGAGCACCCCGACCACGATGACGATCACGGCGAGCAGCGCCGTCATCAGCAGCTCGAAGCGCGAGCCCTCGCGGGTGGCCATGTAGCCGAGGATCCCGACGATCGCGACGATGACGACCCACGTCAGGTAGGGGTGGGCCCACATCCGCACGGGCATCGGCGTGCCCGACTGCTCGAGCTTGCCCCGCAGCCGCAGCTGCGAGATCGCGATCACCAGGTACACCAGCAGAGCCACCGCGCCCGAGGTGGCCACCAGCGCCGTGAACACCTGGTCCGGTGCCGCGTAGTTGGCGATGACGGCGAGGAACCCGACCGCGGTCGACACGAGCACCGCGACCCGCGGCACCCCGTTGCCCGTCGTGCGCATCACGCCGGACGGGGCCTGGCGGCGCCTGCCGAGCGAGTACATCATCCGCGACGCCGTGTAGAGCGCCGAGTTCAGGCAGCTCGCGACCGCGACCAGCACGACGATGTCGACGATCGCCTTGGCCCCCGGGAGCCCGATGATGTCCAGCGCGGACTGGTAGGAGCCGTCCTTCGCCAGCGCGGGGTCGTTCCACGGCACGATCGCGACGACCAGCAGGATCGAGGCCAGGTAGAACAGGGAGATCCGCCAGATGACCGAGCGGGTGGCCCGGCCGATCTTCTCGGCGGGGTTGTCCGACTCCGCGGCGGCGATCGTGACGATCTCGGTGCCCATGAAGCTGAACATCGTCAGCAGCACCGCGGCGATCACGGCCCCGAACCCGTTGGGCATGAAGCCGCCGGTGTCGAACAGGTGCGACACCCCGCTCACCCCGCTGCCGGGCAGCAGGCCGAGCACGGCCAGCAGGCCGATCGCGATGAACCCGATGATCGCGACCACCTTGAGCATGGCGAACCAGAACTCGAACTCGCCGTAGTTGGCCACGCTGAACAGGTTGGTGACCGTCAGCACGAGCGTGATGACCAGCGCCCACACCCACTGGTCCAGCGCCGGGATCCAGGCGTTGAGGATCTTGGCTGCCGCGGTGGCCTCGGCCGGGATCACCAGCACCCAGAACCACCAGTACAGCCAGCCGACCGTGAAGCCGGCCCAGGGGCCGATCGCCCGGTCCGCGTAGGTGGAGAACGAGCCGGAGTCGGGATTGGCGGCCGCCATCTCACCCAGCATCCGCATGACGAAGACGACCAGCAGGCCCGCGATGGCGTAGGCGATCAGCACGGCGGGCCCGGCCGAGGCGATCGCCCCGCTGGACCCGACGAACAGGCCGGCGCCGATCACACCGGCAATGCTGATCATGGTGACGTGCCGGTTCTTCAACCCGGCGCTCAGTGCAGTTCCGGCCTCAGCCATGTGCGTCCCTCCGACGAGCGGCCCCGGATCACGGGGCATTCGGCGCATCGTCACACCGCCGGGCGGCTCCCGCCAGACGCTGTAGCCACGCTTGACGTACCCGTAAGGGAGCGGTCAGCCCACGCCGTCCGTTGATCTGCAGGAAGGGCCGTCAGACCCGCTGCTCGCGCAGGAACTCCGCGACGGCCGTCCGGTAGGCCACCGGGTCCCCGGCCTGCACCAGGTGCCCCGTGCCCGGCAACCGGACGTGGCGCGCATCGGCGATCCGCCCTGCCATCCGCTCGATCTGCCCCGGCGGCGCCACGCTCTCGGCCGCTTCGATCAGCAGCGTGGGGCAGCGCACGGCGTCCAGCGCCGCCCAGTGGTCGACCTGCGCCCACTCCGCCGCGATCTCGACGACGTGCTCGATCGACGCGAGCAGGTGGTAGCCGTCGGCCCGCTCCTCGACGCACTCGGCCATGTAGTCACCGAACTCGGGCCGGGGGTACCCGAACGCCTCCCGGACCGCGGCCAGCGCCGGGAAGGGCTGCGGGAGCGCACCGAACCACGCGCGGGCGTCCTCGGCGCTGCGGCCGCGGAAGTCGACGGCCATGTCCTCCACGACCAGCACCCGCACCAGATCGGGCCGGCGCGCGGCCAGCAGCAGGCCGTGCAGCCCGCCCATCGAGTGCCCGATCACCACACCCGGACCGCCCGACTCGCGCACCAGCGACTCCAGCACCTCCGCGGCGTCGAGCGCCATGCGCTCCGTGGTCCACGGCCCGCGGGCCGTGGACCGGCCGTGGCCGCGAGCGTCCAGGCCCAGCACGCGCCCGTGTGCGGTGAGCCAGCGCGCCGCCGACCACCAGGTGGTGGCCCGGCCCATCAGCCCGTGCAGCAGCAGGATCGGCTCGCCGGAGCCCCCGAACTCGACGATCTCCAGCTCGAGAGAGTCACTGGTCCGCACAGTGCGCCGCACACCCGGAACCTACGCCGGCACTAATCTGGACGGCATGGCCGTTGTGAAGATCAATGCGATTGAGGTTCCCGAGGGCGCGGGCCCCGAGCTGGAGAAGCGGTTCGCCAACCGCCTGCACGCCGTCGACGGGCAGCCGGGCTTCCTCTCCTTCGAGCTGTTGCGCCCGGTCTCCGGCGACAACCGCTACTTCGTCGTCACCCACTGGGACAGCGACGAGTCGTTCCAGGCGTGGCTGAAGGGCCCGGCCATGGAGGCGCACTCCGGCGAGCGCGCCCGCCCGGTGTCCTCCGGCTCGGCGCTGCTGGAGTTCGAGGTGGTCCAGCACTCGACCGCGTCCTGAGCCGCCCTCAGCCGGGGATCGCCCCCGCGTCGTCCACCACGATGCCGAACAGGTCGCCGATGGCGGCCAGGCTCGCGGCCTGCAACGCCGCCGCCGACACGGCGCCGTCGTTGCCCGGGAGTGCGCGGGTGGCGGTCGCGTTGGCCACCACCGTCGGCGCGTAGCCGAGGTTGAAGCCGCCGCGAGCCGTCGAGTTGACGCACATGTGCGTCATGAACCCGGCGAGCACGAGGTTCGATGCGCCGGCGGCGGTGAGCCGCTCGTGCAGGTCGGTACCGACGAACGAGTTCGGGAACGCCTTCACGATCACGGGCTCGTCACCGCGGGGCGCCACCCTGTCGACGATCGCGCCGATCTCGGCACGCACGTCGTACGGCGATCCCTCCCCCGCGTCGTGCTGGATGTGGATGATCGGGACGCCTGCCGAGCGCGCGCGGTCCAGCAGCGCCTCGGCCTGGTCGAGGGCCTTCTCGACGCCCTCGAGCTCCATCACGCCGCGCGTGTAGGTGTTCTGGCAGTCGATCATGATCAGCGTGGACTCGGCGAGCGCCGCCGGAGCGGCGGGAAGGCCGCTGAGCGCGCGCAACGTTGCGGGCTCGGACATGGGTGGTTCCTCTCCTGTCGCGGACAGGTCCGAGCGTGGGCCATCGGCCCACGCTCGGACACCGCCATCTGCACCGCAGTCAGACTCCGTTGATCGCTGCCGACTCCTCATCGGAGAACAGCCGCGAGCGGATCATGAATCGGACACCTTCCGGTGCCTCGACCGAGAACCCACTGCCGCGACCCTTCACGACGTCGACGGTGAGGTGGGTGTGCTTCCAGTACCCGAACTGCGACTCCGACATGTAGAAGCCGATCGGTGCCAACCCCTCGACCGCGAGATCGCCGAGGTGCACATCGGAGCCGCCGATCTTGAAATCGCCGTCCGGGTAGCACATGGGCGAGCTCCCGTCGCAGCATCCACCGGACTGGTGGAACATCAACGGCCCGTGGATCTCCGTCAGTTTGACGAGAAGCGCCGCGGCCGCCGGCGACAGCGCCACCCGTTCGTTGCCGGACTCCGGCACCTCCGGAATGGGCGCCTCCGCCGGCTGGTCACTCATCAGAAGAAGCCCTGGGCGTTCTGCGAGTAGCTGACCAGCAGGTTCTTCGTGTTCTGGTAGTGGTCCAGCATCATCTTGTGGTTCTCGCGACCCACACCGGACTGCTTGTAGCCGCCGAACGCCGCGTGCGCGGGGTAGGCGTGGTAGTTGTTCACCCACACCCGGCCGGCCTGGATGTCACGTCCGGCCCGGTAGGCGACGTTGCCGTCGCGCGACCACACCGCGGCACCGAGCCCGTAGAGCGTGTCGTTGGCGATGTCGATCGCGTTGTCGTAGTCGGAGAACCGGGCCACGGAGACCACCGGGCCGAAGATCTCCTCCTGGAAGATCCGCATCGAGTTGTTGCCCTCGAAGATGGTCGGCTGCATGTAGTAGCCGCCCGAGAGGTTGCCACCGAGGTCGGCGCGCTCCCCACCGGTGAGGACCTTCGCGCCCTCCTGCCGGCCGATGTCGATGTAGGAAAGGATCTTCTCGAGCTGGTCGTTGGACGCCTGCGCGCCCATCATCGTTTCGGTGTCGAGCGGGTCACCCTGCTTGATCTGCTCGGTGCGCTTGACGGCGTCCTGGAGGAAGTCGTTGTAGATCTCCCCCTGGATCAGGGCGCGCGACGGGCAGGTGCAGACCTCGCCCTGGTTGAGGGCGAACATCGCGAAGCCCTCGAGCGCCTTGTCGTAGAACGAGTCGTTCGAGCTCGCCACGTCGTTGAAGAAGACGTTGGGACTCTTGCCGCCGAGCTCCAGCGTCACCGGGATCAGGTTCTCCGACGCGTACTGCATGATCAGCCGGCCGGTGGTGGTCTCACCGGTGAAGGCGATCTTGCGGATGCGCTTGTTGGACGCGAGCGGCTTGCCCGCCTCCACGCCGAAGCCGTTGACGATGTTGAGCACGCCCGCGGGCAGCAGGTCGCCGATGAGCTCGTTGAGCACGTGGATCGACGCCGGCGTCTGCTCGGCGGGCTTGAGCACCACGGCGTTGCCCGCGGCAAGTGCAGGTGCGAGCTTCCAGATCGCCATCAGGATCGGGAAGTTCCACGGGATGATCTGCCCGACGACGCCGAGCGGCTCGTGGAAGTGGTAGGCGACGGTGTCGTCGTCGATCTGGGAGAGGCTGCCCTCCTGCGCACGGATCGCGCCCGCGAAGTAGCGGAGGTGGTCGATCGCGAGCGGGATGTCGGCGGCCAGCGTCTCGCGGCAGGCCTTGCCGTTCTCCCACGCCTCGGCGATGGCGATCATCTCGAGGTTCGCCTCGATGCGGTCGGCCATCTTGTTGAGGATGTTGGCGCGCTCGGTCACCGACGTCTTGCCCCAGGCCGGAGCGGCCGCGTGGGCGGCGTCGAGTGCGAGCTCGACGTCCTCCGCGGTGCTGCGGGCGACCTCGGTGAAGGTCTGGCCGGTGACCGGCGTGGGGTTCTCGAAGTACCGGCCCTTGACCGGCGCGACGTACTCACCGCCGATGAAGTTGTCGTAGCGGGTCTTGAAGGTGACGACACTGCCGGAGTCGCCGGGAGCCGCGTACTTGGCCATCTGGGGTCCTTCCACTTCGTCGAGGTCAGGTGGCCGCAGACCGTAATCAGCGGGGGGTTGCAGATGGGTTGCAGCCGATCACCCGCAGATGCGGAGCACCCCACCTGACCGTTCCGCCAGTGCGTCTGCGAAGGAGGTTGCCTGAGCTGCCGGGCACGCGGATGCTGGAGACTGAGGAAGAGCGCGGCGCGGCACCGCATCGGACGCCGTCGAGCGCAGGCGTGGAGGCTACGTGCCCGACTACGGCAGCCAGGCAACCGTCATCGACCCGGTTCAGCGAGCCCGTGATCTCGCCAGGGTCCGCGAGGCGGTGCTCAGCGGCGACCACGGCGGTCCGGCACCCAGGGAACTGATCTCCGACTCGTGGGAGCGCTCGCTCGCCGCGCGCGTCGACCCCGAGCGCGGCGACCCGCCACGGATCTACGAGCACACCGAGGTCGGCCGGATCCGCAGCGGCCACCCGCTGGCCGCCGTGCTGCCGCTGCTGCGCGACACGCTGGTCTCGATCGCCGACGAGGCGATGCACATGATGATCGTGACCGATGCGCAGGGCCACATCCTGTGGCGGGAGGGCCAGCGCGACGTGCTGCGCACCGCCGAGCGTGTCGGGCTCGTCGAGGGCACCCGGTGGGCCGAGGACAGCATCGGCACCAACGCGATGGGCACGGCGCTGGCGGCCGATCGCGCGGTGCAGATCCACTCGGCCGAACACCTGGTGCGCACTTACCACAGCTGGACGTGCGCGGCGTGCCCCATCCACGACCCCGACACCGGCTCGGTGATCGGCGCGGTCGACGTCACCGGCCCGGTTCGCACCTTCCACCCCACCACCATCGCGCTGGTGATCGCCGCGGCACGGCTCGCCGAGGGCCACCTCGCGACGCAGCTCGCGATGCGGGACGAGCGGCTGCTGGCGCGGAACCTGCCGCACCTCGCGGGCCTGCGCGACGAGCCGGGCGCGCTGCTGGCTCCCGGTGGCCGGGTGCTCGCGGCACAGCCGATGGGCTGGCTGCCTTCGCACGTCACGTTGCCGACCGCCGGCGACCGGGTCACGCTCGGCGAGATCGGCGAGGGCCTGCTGGAACCGCTCGCCGAAGGCTGGTTGCTGCGGCTGCGCCATTCCACGGCACGGCCCCGGGCGGTCCTCGCACTGCCGTTCCTCGGCACCGCCCGCCCGCTTGCCTGCCTCGACGGCCGCCCGCTGCGGCTGACGCTGCGCCACGCCGAGCTGTTGACGATGCTGGCGTTGCACCCCGAAGGGCTCACCGCCGACGAGATGGCCACCGCGCTGCACGGGGACACCGGCAAGACCGTCACGGTGCGCGCCGAGGTGCACCGGCTGCGCGTCGCGCTGGGGGCCGCGGCGCTGCGGACGCAGCCCTACCGGCTGGAGGCGCGCGTGGACGCCGATTTCCTGGCCGTGCGTTCCGCCATCGCGGACGGGCGGGTGCGCGACGCCGTCAACGCCTATCGTGGCCCACTGCTGCCCCGCTCCGAGGCGCCGCGCGTGCGCGAGGAGCGGGAGCTGCTCGCCGCCGCCATCCGGCGAGCGGTGCTCACCAGCGGTGACTGCGACGCGATGTGGACGCTGTCGGGCACGGTCGACGGGCTCCTCGACGTCGAGCTGGCACAGCGGCTGATCCGCGCGCTCCCCGATCGCGACCCCCGCCACGCCGTGCTCGCGGGACGGCTCATCGGCGCCTGATCGGCTCGGGGCCGCGGCCCCCACTCCACCGGCAGGTCCCCGTCACCACCTCGCACCCTCGGCGTCCCCGTTCGGGGTGATTCATTGAACGTCCGTTGAATTAAGCCTCATTCACAGCTACCGTAGCACTACGGAAGCCGTGAATGACCCGAGGGAGGGTCCGATGGACGAGCGAGTGATCGTGGTAGGAGCCGGCCCCACCGGCCTGATGCTGGCTCACGAGCTGGCGCTGGCGGGGATCTCGTGCACGCTCCTGGAGAAGCGCAGCGAGCAGGCTAACCTGACGCGGGCGTTCGGCATGGCCTCACGAACCCTGGAGCTGCTCGACGCCCGCGGGCTGGCCGACGAGCTGGTGGCCGAGGGCAACATCGTCCCCGCGGCGCAGCTCAACGGTGGCGTGTCGATCGACCTGTCGCTGATCGAGAGCCGCTTCAACTTCATGCTCATCACGCCGCAGAGCATCACCGAGCGCATGCTCGAGCAGCGGTGCGTCGAGAGCGGCGTCGAGATCGTGCGCGGTGCCCAGGTCACCGCCGTCGAGCAGGACGGCGACGGTGTCACGCTGACGGTCACCGGACCGGAGGGCTCCCGCACCGAGCGCGCCGCGTACGTGGTGGGCTGCGACGGGACGCACAGCGCCATCCGCAGCGCGGTGGGCATCACGTTCGTCGGCAAGGAGAACGTCACACCCATCACGCTGGCCGACGTCGAGCTGCGCGACCGGCCCTCCGATGCCGTCGCCGCGGCCGTCAACCGCGAGGGCGTGTGCCTCGTGGTCCCGTTCGGCGACGGTTACCACCGGATGATCATCTGGGACCGGCGCAACGACCACATCGCGATCGACACCCCGCTGACCACCGACGAGCTCCGCGACTCGGCCACCCGGATCGCCGGTACCGACTTCGGGATGAGCGAGCCGCGGTGGAAGTCGCGGTTCCTCGCCGAGCAGCGCCAGGCCGAGCACTACCGCGCCGGCCGGGTGCTGATCGCGGGCGACGCCGCACACAGCCATTCCCCGATCGGCGCCCAGGGCATGAACACCGGCATCGGGGACGCCATGAACCTGGGTTGGAAGCTCGCCGCCGTCGTCCGCGGAACCGCCAAGGCGACGCTGCTGGACACGTTCGAGTCCGAACGCCATCCCGTCGGCAGGATGGTGCTGGCGCTGACCGGCGGCCTGACCCGCGCCACCCTGATCAAGTCCGATATCGGGCTGAAGATCGTGCAGTTCGCGATGCGCACGGTGCTGAGCGTCGAGGCGATCCGGCGCCGCCCCCGCGGGCTCGTCAGCGGTGTCGGCATCGCCTACGCACCGCGCGGGCAGCACCCGCACCGGCTCGCCGGCAAGCGCGCCCTCGACCTGGAGCTGGCCGGCGGCCAGCGGCTCTACGAGGCGCTGCGCAACGCCACCTTCGTGCTCGTCGATGCGAGCCCCGACGGCACGGCAGCAGCCCAGGCCACCCGCGGCTGGGGTGACCGGGTGGCCGCCCGCACCGTCGTGCGGCGCGCCGGTGTCACACCGCAGGTCCTGCTCGTGCGACCGGACGGCTACGTCGCGTGGGCCGCCGACTCCGCCCCTGACGCCACCACGCTCGCGGCCGTACTGAGCGAGTGGTGCGGCCCGGCGAAGCAGCTGCAGGGCCAGCGGTAACCCCGCTCCTGCGGTGCCGGAACGGGCAGCGTCAGGTCGCCGGCTCCGACAGCGGGCGCCCCGCGAGGGTGCCATCGCGCACCTGGGCGACCTGCTCGTCGCGCAACGTCGCGGCGGCGCCGAAGCCCTTCACCCGCAGCGTCCGGAAGTGCTTGTCGTTGCGATCGAGCTGCACCGGCCACGCCATCAGCCGCACGAGCCGCAGCAGCAGCACGAACGGCAGCACCACCAGCTGGACGGCCAGGTCGACCACCGTCACGGCCAGGCCGACCGCAGCGATGAGCAGGAACGGGATGGCCAGGATGAAGTCCAGGTCGCTGCTGCTGCTGCCGTTGTTGTCACCGCCGCCGGTGCCCGGCAGCGCCTTCCACACATCGCGCAGCGTGACCCACCGCCGCCACGCGTACCAGCGCCGCCACACGCGCCACTCGACGCCGTCCGGATCGGTCACCTTCGGTCGAGCCATGTGCACCCACCATCCACGAGGGAGCGCCACCGAACGGCCCCCGACGGGGTGGCCCGACGATGATCGGGCGTCGGCCGGTCGGCGTCAACGCCCTGGACCGTCCGGTGGAGTGATGAACGCGGACAGCCCGCCCGGACGTCGTCCGGACGGGCTGTTCGTGGCAGTTGCGGGAGCTGCTAGCTCACTCCTCGCCGCTCTTCGCCATGTCGATGTCGGCCGGGATCTCCGGGACGAGGACGGGCTTGAGCTCACCGCGGAAGGTGAACGTGGCCTTGTCGTCGCCCGCGCGCGAGCCCTCCGGGGCATCGGGATCGATGCCCTCGACGTCGACGAGGACGATCTGGCCGGGCTCGATCTCCCCGAAGAGGATCTTCTCCGACAGCTGGTCCTCGATCTCGCGCTGGATGGTGCGGCGCAGCGGCCGCGCTCCCAGCACCGGGTCGAAACCGCGGCGGGCCAGCAGGCCCTTCGCGGCCGGCGTGAGCTCGATGGCCATGTCCTTGTTGGCCAGCGCGCCCTCCACCCGCGTGATCATGAGGTCGACCATCTGGATGATCTGGTCCTCGGTGAGCTGGTGGAACACGACGATGTCGTCGATGCGGTTGAGGAACTCCGGGCGGAAGTGCTTCTTCAGCTCGTCGTTGACCTTGTTCTTCATCCGCTCGTAGTTCGACTGCTCGTCGTTGCCCTGGGCGAACCCGAGGCCGACCGCCTTCGAGATGTCCTGCGTGCCTAGGTTCGACGTGAAGATGATGACGGTGTTCTTGAAGTCCACCGTGCGGCCCTGGCCATCGGTCAGGCGACCATCCTCGAGGACCTGCAGGAGGGTGTTGTAGACCTCCTGGTGGGCCTTCTCGATCTCGTCGAACAGCACCACGGAGAACGGCTTGCGGCGCACCTTCTCGGTGAGCTGACCGCCCTCCTCGTAACCGACGTACCCGGGAGGGGCACCGAAGAGCCGCGATGCGGTGTAGCGGTCGTGGAACTCACCCATGTCGATCTGGATGAGCGCGTCGTCATCGCCGAACAGGAAGCTCGCCAGCGCCTTGGACAGCTCGGTCTTACCGACACCGGACGGGCCGGCGAAGATGAACGAACCGGACGGACGCTTCGGGTCCTTCAGGCCGGCACGCGTACGGCGAATCGCCTTCGCGACCGACTTGACGGCCTCTTCCTGACCGATGATCCGCTTGTGGAGCTCATCCTCCATGCGGAGCAGACGCGAGGTCTCCTCCTCGGTGAGCTTGAAGACGGGGATACCGGTCCAGTTGGCCAGAACCTCCGCGATCTGCTCCTCGTCGACCTCTGCGACGACGTCCAGATCACCGGACTTCCACTGCTTCTCCCGCTCGCCCTTCTGCGCGAGGAGCTGCTTCTCCGAATCGCGCAGGTGCGCCGCGCGCTCGAAGTCCTGGGCGTCGATCGCCGATTCCTTGTCACGGCGAACTCCCGCGATCTTCTCGTCGAACTCGCGCAGGTCCGGCGGGGCCGTCATCCGGCGGATGCGCATCCGGGCGCCGGCCTCGTCGATCAGGTCGATCGCCTTGTCCGGCAGGAAGCGGTCGGAGATGTACCGATCCGCCAGCGTGGCCGCCGCGACGAGCGCCGAATCGGTGATGGTGACGCGGTGGTGCGCCTCGTACCGATCGCGCAGACCCTTGAGGATCTCGATGGTGTGCTTGACGTTGGGCTCGCCCACCTGGATGGGCTGGAAACGACGCTCGAGCGCCGCGTCCTTCTCGACGTACTTGCGGTACTCGTCGAGGGTGGTGGCACCGATCGTCTGCAGCTCGCCGCGCGCCAGCATCGGCTTGAGGATGCTGGCGGCATCGATCGCGCCCTCGGCGGCTCCGGCACCCACCAGGGTGTGGAGCTCGTCGATGAACAGGATGATGTCGCCGCGGGTGCGGATCTCCTTGAGCACCTTCTTGAGGCGCTCCTCGAAGTCACCGCGGTAGCGGGACCCGGCGACCAGCGAGCCGAGGTCGAGCGTGTAGAGCTGCTTGTCCTTGATCGTCTCGGGCACCTCGCCCTTGACGATCGCCTGCGCGAGTCCCTCGACGACGGCGGTCTTGCCGACGCCGGGCTCGCCGATCAGGACGGGGTTGTTCTTGGTCCTCCTGGAGAGGACCTGCATGACCCGCTCGATCTCCTTCTCCCGGCCGATGACCGGATCCAGCTTGCCCTCACGGGCCGACTGGGTGAGATTGCGGCCGAACTGGTCGAGCACCAGCGACGAGCTGGGGGTGCCCTCGCCACGGCCACCGGAGGCGCCCTCTGCGGGCTCCTTGCCCTGGTAACCCGACAGCAGCTGCAGGACCTGCTGGCGGACCCGGTTGAGGTCGGCGCCGAGCTTGACCAGCACCTGTGCCGCGACGCCTTCGCCCTCGCGGATCAGACCGAGCAGGATGTGCTCGGTGCCGATGTAGTTGTGGCCGAGCTGCAGCGCCTCACGCAGGGAGAGCTCCAGCACCTTCTTGGCCCGCGGCGTGAACGGGATGTGCCCGCTCGGTGCCTGCTGGCCCTGGCCGATGATCTCTTCGACTTGCTGACGGACGCCCTCCAGGGCGATCCCGAGGGACTCCAGGGCCTTGGCAGCCACTCCCTCGCCCTCGTGGATGAGGCCAAGGAGGATGTGCTCGGTGCCGATGTAGTTGTGGTTGAGCATCCTGGCCTCTTCTTGGGCCAGCACGACAACACGCCTCGCTCGGTCGGTGAACCTCTCGAACATCTGTACTCCTCGCCTACTGCGCCATACTGCGCCGCAACACTGGCGCGCGCTGCGCCGCGTACGCCCTGTACCACTGTATCGGCTGTGGGTGCGTGTCGCCCGTGGTCCACGGCTCAGGTGGGTACAACACGTAGCGGTGAACGTCGATTCCCGGGCCGCGTCGATCGGCCCGTCGAGGTGCAGGCGCGCTTCGGGCCGTGGGGACGCAGCCGCTGGTCAGCCGCCTGCGGCCCGCTCAGCGGCCCGTTCTGCGGCCTTGTCGGCCTGCCAGCCGTCCTCGTCACGGCCCCGTCGCCAGTACCCCGAGACCGACACCTGCTCCCGCGGGATTTCGCGCTCAGCGAGCAAGTGCCTGCGGATGTCGCGCACGAAACCGGCCTCCCCGTGCAGGAAGACGTCGACCCGGCCGGCCGGGAACGTGGCGGCGCGGACCGCCTCGAGCAACTGGTCGGGCGTGGCGGCGTCGCGGTGGTACCAGTGGACGTCGATGGCGCCAGGACCGGCGAGCTTCTGCTGCTCATCGGCATCGGCGACCTCCAGCAGCGCCAGCACCGGTACACCGGGAGCCACCCGTTCGCATGCTGCGCCGATGGCGGGCAGCGCGGCCTCGTCGCCGATGAACACGTGGCCGTCGGCGGCGGCATCGGGGGCGTAGGCGCCACCCGGGCCGAACAACCTCAGCACGTCACCGGGCCGGGCGGCCGCCGCCCACGGGCCGGCGATGCCCTCGTCACCGTGGTGGACGAAGTCGATGGTCAGCTCGCCCGCGGCCACGTCGAACGCGCGGACGGTGTAGGTGCGGGTGGACGGCCAGGTCTCGCGCGGCATCCCGGCGCGGATCGCGTCGACGTCGAACGGCTCGGGATAGCTCACCCCCGGCTGCGGGAAGACGAGCTTGACGTAGCGATCGGTGTGCTCGGTGTCGGGGAACTCGGCGATCCCCGGCCCGCCCACGATCACCCGGATCATGTGGGGAGTCAGCCGCTCGGTGCGGCGGACCTCGAGCGTGGTCATCCTGCGTGCCACTGGGCCTCCTCGAGAAGCTGATGAGGCCACCCTAACCAGAGGAACGGGTCCGGCGCACCGCCGGACCCGACCTGGACCCGCACGGGCGGGGTCAGTTCTCCTGGTGATAGGCCTCGAGAACCTCGGCCGGAATGCGACCGCGGCCGGACACCGTCATTCCGCGCTTGCGGGCCCACTCCCGGATCGCCTGATTCTGCTCACGATCGATCGACGGGCGCCGCGCCGCCGTTGCGGTGATCGCCGTGCGGCGGCGAGCCCCACCGGAACGGCGGGCCGAAGCAACGAAGTCGGCGAGTGCATCGCGCAGCTTGCCGGCGTTGTCCTTGGACAGATCGATCTCGTACACCTTGCCGTCGATTCCGAACTCGACGGTCTCGTCGGCACCAGCACCGTCGAGGTCGTCGATCAGCCGGATCTCCTTGATCTGCGCCACCGCCGCGCTCCTCCACTCATCAGCAGTTCACCAACTGCAGCCGAGCCGCCATCTCGCCGCACGATATAGCTATTGCAGTGACACTGTCGAGAGAACTCGCTGTGCTCGTTCTACGCCATGCGAGGGCAGTGACGAAACGATTACCGGATTGCCGGTCGAGGCATCTCGATGGTCGGTCCGGGCCCGTTCTGCGAACAGTTCCGAACGGCAATCCGAAGCCAGTGGCGACCTTCACCAGCAGTTTCGGTACCGCCGCCTCAGGTGTCCGGACTCACATCGCAACACCCGCCACCCGGCATCGTAAGGTCGAACGCATGGTGGTCGAGAAGCAACGTGCGCGATCGTTCGGATCGGTGGCCGCCGAGTACGAGCGGCACCGCACCGGCTATGCGGCGGAGGCCGTCGGATGGGCGCTCGCGCCGGTGGCCGCCCGACAACCGCTGGATGTGCTCGACCTCGCGGCCGGCACCGGCAAGCTCACCGCTGCGCTGGCGGCTCGCCCGGGTGCCCGGGTGGTCGCTGTCGAACCGGATCCGGCGATGCTCGCCCTGCTGCGCACCCGGCTCACCACCGTCACCGCGCTGGCGGGCACGGCCGAGGACATCCCGCTGCCGGCCGGGAGCGTCGACGCCGTGCTCGTGGGTCAGGCCTGGCACTGGTTCGACGCCCGCCTCGCGATCGCCGAGGCGGCGCGGGTGCTGCGCTCCGGCGGCGTGCTCGCCGCGCTGTGGAACAGCGAGGACACCGCCGCCGGCTGGATCGAGGGCTTCCGCCGCGCCAACGGGTGGGCGGAGCGCTCGGCGCAGCGCAGTTCCGGATCGCAGCGCAGTTCCGGTTCCCAGCGGTTCCCCGCGGATCGCACGTTCGGCGACACCGAGCACGCCGAGTTCCACCACCGGGTGCCGACGACCACCGCCGGGATGCTGAGCTGGCTGCGCACCCACTCGTGGGTGCTCACCCTCGACCCCACCGACCGGACCACGCTGCTGGACCGCGTGCGCACCCACCTCGACGGCCATCCGGAGACCGCATCCGGCACGTTCGACCTGCCGCTGGTCACCACGGTGCTGCGGGCCGAACGCCGCTGAGACCCGGCCCCCGCAACATGCCGCCCCCGCCGTCGGGCTACCTCGCGATGCGCGCCGGGACCTCGGCGGCCTCGGTGCGCGCGTTGCGCAGGTAGGTCAGTCGCAGGCCGAGCAGGGTCAGGTCCGGCACGTACTCGCTGACGGTCTCGGAGTCGCCCGCCATCAGCGGTGCGAGCCCGCCCGTGCCCAGCACCGTGACCGGACCCGCCTTCGGTCCGAGCTCGGCCAGTATCCGGCGCACCAGGCCGTCGACCTGGCCGGCGAACCCGAACAGGACTCCGGACTGCAGGCACTCCACGGTGTTCTTGCCGATCACCGACCGCGGCCGCACCAGCTCCACCGTGCGCAGCGCGGCAGCCCGGCTGGCCAGCGCCTCCATCGAGATCTCGATGCCCGGCGCGAGGGCGCCACCGAGGAACTCGCCCTTGGCGGAGACCACGTCGATGTTGGTGGACGTGCCGAAGTCGACGACGATGCAGGCGGTGCCGAACAGCCGGTGCGCCGCGAGCGTGTTCATGACCCGGTCGGCGCCGACCTCGCGCGGGTTGTCGACGAGCAGCGGCACTCCCGTGCGCACCCCGGGGCCGACGATGACGTGCGGCCCGCCGCGGCGGTCGATCATCATGCGCAGCTCGCGCAGCAGGCTCGGCACCGTCGACAGCGCGGCGATGCCGGTGACCTGCGGCGCGTACTTGCCCAGCAGCGCGTCGATCGACACCTCGAGCTCGTCGGAGGTCATCCGCCGGTCGGTGCGCATCCGCCAGGAGCGCACCAGCGCCGGGTTCACGGTCTCGGCGGCATCGGCACCGGCATCAGCGGCGAAGGGGTCCGCGTAGAGGCACAGCGCGATCTGGGTGTTGCCGACGTCGATGCAGAGCAGCACGTCAGACCGCGCCGGAGAGCAGCCCGGAGCCGGCCGGAGCGTGGGCGGGATCGGAGCCCAGCTCGACGATCCGGTTCAGGGCGTCGACGAACACGACGCGCGGCGCGTAGGCGCGCACCTCGGACTCGTCGAGCTGGCCGTAGGCGATGAGGATGACGAGATCACCGGGGTGCACCAGGTGCGCGGCCGCGCCGTTGATGCCGATCACGCCGCTGCCCCGCTGCCCGGGGATCACGTAGGTCTCCAGCCGCGCGCCGTTGGTGATGTCGACGATCGCCACCTGCTCGCCCTCGAGCAGCCCTGCGGCGTCCATCAGGTCGCGGTCGACCGTGACGGAACCGACGTAGTGCAGGTCGGCCTGCGTCACCGTCGCCCGGTGGATCTTGGACGTCATCATCGTGCGCAACATGGCGGCGCTCCTACAGCTGCACGGAAACGTTGTCGATCAGCCGGGTCCGGCCGATCCGGGCGGCGACGAGCAATCGGGCGCGGCCACCCGCAGGGGCAGGCCCGAGGTCGGGGTCGCGCAGCTCGAGGTACTCCACCTGCAGCGCGGGCTCGGTGGCCAGCACGCCACGGGCCGTCTCGAGCACCGCCCCGGGTCCGCGTGCTGAGACGCCGGCGCCCGCGGCGAGTGCGCGCTGCAGCGTGGCGGCACGGGCCCGCTGGTCGGCGTCGAGGTAGGCGTTGCGCGACGACAGGGCCAGCCCGTCGTCCTCCCGGACGGTCGGGACGCCCACGACCGAGAGCGGGAAGTCGAGGTCGCGCGCCATCTTCTTGATCAGGATCAGCTGCTGGTAGTCCTTCTCACCGAAGAACGCGACGTCCGGCCCGACGATGTGGAAGAGCTTCGCCACGACCGTGAGCACGCCGGCGAAGTGTCCCGGCCGCACGGCGCCTTCGAGCACGTCGCCGGTCGCGCCGGGCGAGACGGTGGTGTCGGCGCCATCGGGGTACATGTCGGAGACGCCGGGGAGGAAGACGAGCTCGACGCCCTCCTCGCGGCAGGCCTCGAGGTCAGCCTCCAGCGGTCGCGGGTAGCGATCGAGGTCCTCCCCCGCCCCGAACTGCAGCGGGTTCACGAAGATCGACACCGCCGTGACGACGGACCCGGGGGCCCGGCGGGCGTGGCGGATCAGCTCGCGGTGGCCTTCGTGCAGGGCACCCATCGTCGGGACGAGCGCGATCCGGCGACCGGCCAGTCGCAGCGCGCGCGTGACCGGCGCGATCTCGGCAGGGGTCCGGTGCACCGTGAGCGTGCCTGCGGCGTAGCCGCCCTTGGTGCGCGCGGTGGTCACGATGTCTCCCCGGTGGTGTCGCCTGTGGATGGTGTGGTGGGTGGCTCGTCGAGAGCGCCGAGCACGTCCTTGGCGGCGTGTTCGGGCAGCAACCCGGCCGCCAGCGCGCGGCGCGCCGTGCGGCCGGCCAGCACGCGGTAGGTCTGCGCCAGGTCCGGATCGACGTCGCCGAGCTCGCGCAGGTGCATGCGGACGGTCTCCGCGTCGCCGCGCGCGACCGGACCGGTCAGCGCGCGGTCCCCGTGGCGCAGCGCGTTGTCCAGCGCCGCCGACAGCAAGGGCGCCACCAACCGGTCGGCCGGGCTGATGCCGGCGCGCTCCAGCGTGTCGATGCAGTCGCGCACGAGCGTGACCAGGTGGTTGGCACCGTGGGCGAGCGCGGCGTGGTAGAGCGGGCGCACGTCGTCGGCGATGCGCACGGGTTCGGCACCCATCTCGACGACGAGCGCCTCGCCGACGCTCCAGGCCGCCTCGTCGCCCGCGGCGGCCGTGACGCCGACGCTGCAGCCCGCGAGCCGGGCGACGTCCTCGACGCGACCGGTGAACGTCATGACCGGGTGCAGCGCCAGCGGGAGAACGCCCTGCTCGGTGGCGGGAGCCAGCACCGCCACCCCGTGCGCGCCCGAGGTGTGCACGACGATCTGGCCGGGACGGAAGCAACCGGCCGCGGCGAGCCCGCGCACCAGGCCGGGGAGCACGTCGTCGGGGACGGCGAGCAGCGCGAGCGCGGAGCCCGCGACCACCTCGTCGGGCGGGAGGAGGGGAACGCCGGGCAGCAGCGCGGCGGCCCGCTTGACCGATGCCCGCGAGACTCCCGAGGTGGCGGTGACGTGATGTCCGGCCGCGGCCCATGCCGCCCCGACCACCGATCCGACCCGGCCCGCCGAGACGACGCCGACCGTGAGCCGGGCGGGTCTGCCTGCACCCATTGCTTCTCCTCGCTCGTTCCAGTCCCGCTCGGCGGGTACCAGACGATGAGTCACCGCCTCGTGATGCGCTGACGCCAGCGAAGGGTAGACGCGGGGCGCGCGGCGAGGCCATGGCCCGTGACCGGCTTCACCGGGCCGGGTGGCGCTCGCACACACCGCAGGGTGCCCGCACACACCGTGCACGGTGTGTGCGGGCACTGTGCGGTGTGTGCGAGCGAAAGGCTCCTAGGGTCGCGGCGGCCCGGGCCAGCTCTGCGGCGGCTGCGGCGGGTACTGCCGCTGGTTCGCGACGTAGGGCGGTGGTCCCGGCGGGGGCGGGGTCCAGCCCTGCGGCCCGGACACCGGCCCGTGGTGGCGCAGCGCCACCGTGAGCGCCTCCGGGTGCCCGACGGCCTGCAGGCGCGCCCTGCGCAGCTGCGACACCGCCTGTTCGTGCCAGAACATCCCCGAGTTGCCGACGGCCCCGCGCTCCATCTTCGCCCGCAGGAACGCGAGGTCCGTGACGGCCGCCTGGTACTGCGACACCGACTTGGCGACCTTGGGTCCGGACCGGCGCCGCACCGCCGCCCGCCAGCCGCGCCGCCCGGCGAGGCTCGAGAGCAGCGTGATCTCGCTCGGCGCGATCCACCCGGCCTGCGCGAAGGCGGGCAGTTGGTCCATCACCGTGCGCTGCTCGCGGCGGCGCTGCCAGACGATCACGCCGATCATCGCGATGAACAGCGGGACCATGACGAACGCGTAGACGCCGATGAAACCGCCGCCACCGCCGAGGGAGGCCGAGCCGTTCCACAGCGCGTGCAGGGCCACCGCGCCCAGGTAGCCGATCGCAACCGCGACGATGCGCACACCGACGCTCCGGCTCGACGCCGCGATGCCGGCCCCGATGCCCGTCATGGCTGTGAACAGCGGGTGCGCGAACGGCGACAGCACGCCGCGCAGCAGCAGGACGAACAGCACGCCACCGCTGGCACCGGCGGTGTCCTGCTCGGCGAAGGCCCGGCCGAAGTACAGGATGTTCTCGGTGAACGCGAACCCGGCGGCCACCAGGCCCGCGTAGACGATGCCGTCGACGACGCCGTCGAACTCGCGCCTGCGGAAGATCAGCATCCCGACGAGGAACGCCCCCTTGACGGCCTCCTCGACGAACGGCGCGATCGCGACCGTGCCCACCGTGTCGCCGGCACCCCGGCCGAGCAGCTCGTCGATCACCTCGGACGCGCTGGAGTTGATGATCAGCGCGGACAGCGCCGCGAAGCAGGCGCCCCACAGGAACGCGTAGAGCAGCAGGCGCGGCGGCTCCGGCTCCCAGCGGTCCACCCACAGGAACGCGGCCACCACCGGACCGACCGGCAGCAGCGCGCAGAGCGCGCCGACGACGACCCCACCCACGCCGACCGAGCTGCCGACGAGCCCGATCACGATGAGCCCGCAGATGCCCAGCGCCACCAGCCCGATCACCGGCAGCAGCACGCCGCGGCGCTGACGCTGCGACGTCGGCAGCATCACGGTGCGATCGGTCATCGGCCTGTCCCCCTCGCGCGCTCCGCCCCGGACATCGACTCCGGGTGCTTCGGCGGCAGAGCCTACGGGCGATCACCGATCGGGTGTTCGCCCGATCAGCCGTTGCGCGGGTTGCGATCGTTGTCGGGACTGCGCAGGCAGTGCTCCAGCCACAGCGCCCCGGCGACGAGGCCGAGCGCGCAGACGAGGCCCACGATCCCGGAGCCGGCGTCGGAGGCGGCCGCGGTGACCGATCCGCTGCGCGGCACCACGTGCACGAGCAGCCCGGCCCAGGCCCCGGCCACCACCGCACCCGCCACCGCCGACGCCTTCGCGACCACCACGGCCCTGGCGGCGACGAGTGGCTCCACCGGCCTGCTGCCCTCGTCCCCGCGGATCCGCACGCGCAGCGCGGACCCGGCGATCGCCTCCGCGACCGCGAGCACCCCCAGCGTCGCGCCGGCCAGCAGGGGGAAACCCGGGAGTGAGCCGTAGGTCATCCGGATCACGACGTTGACCACCAGCATCGTGATCAACCCGGCGACGAGGAGATCGCGGGGGCGGGTCGGCTTCACGGCGCGAGCACCAGGTCGGTGCGGCGGCGCAGGCCGGCCTCGGCGTCCGGGCCGAGTGCCGCCAGCAGGTCGGCGACGGGCCCGCGGCCGGGCAGCACGGCGTCCGGTTCGATGTCGAGCCACGGCCGCAGCACGGTGGCGCGCTCCGGGGTGCCGGGGTGGGGCAGCAGCAGCGCGGGATCGGCGCTGCTGACCGCGTCGACGCTCACGACGTCGACATCGAGCGTGCGCGGGCCCCAGCGGATCTCCCGGACCCGGCCGGAGGCGTCCTCGAGCCCCTGACCGCGACGCAACCAGCCCCACTCGTCGGTGCCGGCGTCGTCGACGACGAGCACGGCGTTGAGGAAGTCGTCCTGCTCGACGCCGCCCCACGGCGCCGTCTCGTAGACCGGGGAGACCGCCACGAGCACGTCGGCGAACCCGGCGACCGCCGCCTGCAGATGGGCGAAGCGATCGCCGAGGTTGGAGCCCAGCGAGAGCACCGCGCGTGTCATGCCGGGATGATCCGGGCGCCGCCCGCCCGCCGCGAACGGCGGGCCACGACGGCGACGTCGGTGAAGTCGAGCGGGATCGGCGCCTGCGGCTTGTGCAGCACCACCTCGACGGCCTGCACCCTGGTGTCGGTCATGACGTCGTCGGCGATGCGCGCCGAGACCGTCTCGATCAGGTCGCAGGGCTCGCCGCCGACGATCGCCGCCGCCCGCTGGGCGAGCTCGCCGTAGTGCAGCGTGTCGGCGAGGTCGTCGGACGCGGCCGCCGGGGCCAGGTCCATCCACACCGTGACGTCGACGACGAACTCCTGCCCGTCGCGCCGTTCGAACTCGAAGACGCCGTGGTTGCCGCGCACCCGCAGGCCGCGCAGCTCGATCCGATCCGTCACACCGGTGCCCGTTCACTCGCCAGCGCGGCCACCACGGCGGCCGCGTCCAATGACGGCTGCACATCGTGCACCCGCACCCCCCACGCGCCCGCTCGTGCGGCGAGCGCGGTGAGCGCGGCCGTGGCCGCCTCCCGGCCCGACGGCGGGCGCAACGCGCCATCCCGACCTGCCAGCAGCTGGCCGAGGAACCGCTTGCGCGAGGCTCCGACCAGCACCGGGAATCCCGTTTCGAGCAGCACGTCGAGCCGCTTGAGCAACGCCCAGTTGTGCTCGGCGGTCTTGGCGAACCCGAGCCCGGGGTCGAGCACCAGCTGCGCCGGATCGACCCCCGCCGTGACGGCGGCGTCGACGCGCTGCAACAGCTCCGAGCGAACCTCGCCGACGACGTCGCCGTAGCCGGCCAGATCACCCATCCGGTCGCTGTGGCCGCGCCAGTGCATGAGGACCCACGGCACGCCTGCCGCGGCGACCGCCGGAGCCATCGCCGGATCGGCCAGCCCGCCCGACACGTCGTTGACGACACACGCTCCGGCGTCGACGGCGGCAACGGCCACCGTTGCCCGCGTGGTGTCGATGCTGACCGGCACGCCCTCGGCGACCAGTTCCTTGATGACCGGGACGACGCGCGCCATCTCCACCTCGGCGGCGACGCGGCCGGCACCGGGCCGGGTGGACTCGCCGCCGACGTCGACCAGGTCGGCACCGGCGCGACACATCGCGACGCCGTGCGCGACCGCGTCGTCACGGTCGAGGAAGCGGCCGCCGTCGGAGAACGAATCGGGTGTGACGTTGAGGATGCCCATCACCACGCACCGCCCCGGCCGGGGCAGCGTGGGCGGTGCCGCGCGGGACACGCGCGTCACCCGCTCCGGATGAGCGACAACGCCTCGGCACGCGACGACGGCGAGGACTGGAGCATCCCCCGCACCGCCGACGTGGTGGTGCGGGAGCCCGGCTTGCGGATGCCGCGCATGCTCATGCACAGGTGCTCGGCCTCGATCACCACGATGACACCGCGGGGATTCAGCTTGCGCACGAGCGCGTCGGCGACCTGCGCCGTGAGGCGCTCCTGCACCTGCGGGCGGCGGGCGTAGAGATCGACGACCCTGGCGATCTTGGACAGCCCGGTGACGCGGCCGTCGACACTCGGGATGTAGCCGACGTGCGCCTTCCCGTGGAACGGCACCAGGTGGTGCTCGCACATCGAGAAGAGCGGGATATCCTTGACCAGGATGAGCTCCTGGTGGTGCTCGTCGAACGTCTTCTCGAGCACCGCGTCGGGATCGGTGTACAGGCCGGCGAAGATCTCCTCGTACGACCTCGCCACGCGCGCGGGCGTCTCCCGCAGACCCTCCCGGTCGGGATCCTCACCGACCGCGATCAGCAGTTCCCGTACCGCGGCCTCGGCCCGAGCCCGGTCGACACCGGGTCGGGCGAGGCCGTTGGCGGAACCGTTGGTGGCTTCCGCTCCGGAGGGAACAGGCCCGCTCAGCGGGGCCGGTCCTCGGTCGGACCTGCGCCGTTGTCACGCGGCGCCGGATCGGCGTCGGTCGGGGGCGCGGGCTTCGTGGTGGACACCGGGGGGATCTGACCGGTCGGGAGCTGGCCGGCCGGGATGTGCGCCGTCGGCTCGGCATCGCTGCCGTTGCCCTCGGACTGCGGCCCCGGCGACCAGTACTGCGGCGGCGGCTGCTGCCAGTGGCCAGCAGGCGGCCAGGTCTGGCCGGTGGGGGTGGTGGCAGGACGCCAGTCGGGCGGGGCGCCGTAGTTGTGCGGCACCGCGTTGGGCTGGCCCGGCTGATGAGCACCCGGCTGGTAGCCGCCACCGTTGTAGGGCGGGGCCGGGGCCCAGCCCTGCTGCGCGGGCGAGGCCGGGTACGGCTGGCCGCCGTTGGGACCGCTGCTCGGAACGGCCGGGCCACCGTTGGATCCCGGGTACGAGCCGACGGGTGTGGGCTCGCGGACCGGCTCGATCTGCGGGGGCCACGGCTCGCCGCGCTCGTGGGCGAGCTCGGCGGGCGTCAGGATCGGCGGCTTGTCCGACGGGGTGCGCCCGCCGAAGTCGTTGAACGCCGTGATCCGTGGCCGCTTCTCCACCCGGTCGAAGATGCGTTCGAGATCGACCCGCGTGAGCGTCTCCTTGTCGAGCAGCTCCCGGACCAGGTCGTCGAGCACGTCGCGGTAGGTGTTGAGGATCTCCCACGCCTCGGTGTGCGCGGCCTCGATCAGCGCGCGCACCTCCTCGTCGATCTCGTGGGCGACCTCGAGTGAGTAGTCGGCCTGGTTGCCCATCGAGCGGCCCAGGAACGGGTCGCCCTGCTCGCGGCCGTAGCGGACCGCGCCCAGCCGGGCACTCATGCCGTACTCGGTGACCATGGCCCTGGCGATCTTGGTGGCCTGGTCGATGTCGGACGACGCGCCGGTGGTGGGCTCGTGGAAGACGAGCTCCTCCGCGCTGCGCCCGCCCATGGCGAACACCAGCCGTCCGATCATCTCGGAACGGGTCATGAGGCCCTTGTCGTCCTCGGGGACGACGAGCGCGTGACCACCGGTGCGACCGCGGGGCAGGATCGTGAGCTTGTAGACCGGCTCCAGGTCGGGCATCGCCCACGCGGCGAGCGCGTGGCCACCCTCGTGGTAGGCCGTGATCTTCTTCTCCTGCTCGGAGATGATCTTGCCCTTGCGGCGGGGACCGCCGACGACACGGTCGACGGCCTCCTCGAGCGCGGCCGCGGTGATCAGCGTGCCGTTCTCGCGCGCGGTGAGCAGCGCACCCTCGTTGAGCACGTTGGCCAGATCGGCGCCGGACATGCCGACCGTGCGCTTGGCCAACCCGGCGAAGTCGACGTCGGGGGCCAACGGCTTGCCCTTGGAGTGCACGGCGAGCACGGCGCGGCGACCGGCCATGTCGGGCGCGTCGACCGGGATCTGCCGGTCGAACCGGCCGGGGCGCAGCAACGCCGGGTCGAGGATGTCGGGCCGGTTCGTGGCGGCGATGAGGATGATGCCACCACGGGCGTCGAAGCCGTCCATCTCGACGAGCAGCTGGTTGAGCGTCTGCTCGCGCTCGTCGTGACCGCCGCCGAGGCCGGCACCGCGCTGGCGGCCGACCGCGTCGATCTCGTCGACGAAGATGATGCAGGGCGAGTTCTGCTTGGCCTGCTCGAACAGGTCGCGCACGCGGCTCGCACCGACACCGACGAACATCTCGACGAAGTCGGAACCGGAGATCGTGTAGAACGGCACGCCCGCCTCGCCCGCGACCGCGCGGGCCAGCAGCGTCTTGCCCGTGCCGGGCGGGCCGTAGAGCAGCACACCCTTCGGGATCTTCGCGCCGAGTGCCTGGTAGCGGCCGGGGTTCTGCAGGAAGTCCTTGATCTCGTACAGCTCTTCGACAGCCTCGTCGGCGCCCGCCACATCGGCGAACGTGGTCTTCGGCATGTCCTTGTTGAGCTGCTTGGCCTTCGACTTGCCGAAGGACATCACCCGGTTGCCGCCACCCTGGGCGTTGTTCATCATCCAGAACAGGACGAGGAGCACGACGCCGAGCGGGACCAGGTAGATCAGCATCGTGACGAGGAACGAGTCCTGGCGCACGGCGGTGTTGAAGGAGGGCTTGTCCGGGGCGTTGCGCAGCGCGTCGACCACGGCGCCACCGCTCTGCGCGGGGTACTGGGTGATGATCTGCGAGCTGCCGTCGAGCGGCGTGTTGAGCGTGAGACGAAGGCGCTGCTCACGATCCTCGACCAGTGCGTCCTTGACGTGACCTGCACTGATCTCGTTGAGAGCGACGGACGTGGGCACCTGGGTGTAGCCACGCGTGTCGTCGAAGAGCACGCTGAAGGTGAAGTAGACCAGGATCGCAGCGAGGATCCAGATCAATGGGTTTCGGAGCAGGCGCTTGCGGTCCATGCAGCATCGGCCTCTGGCGGCCTTCACCCTCCCTGGCGAGTTCGGCAGGCAGCGGCACAGTGCTGACCGGCCCCGAGTCCGCCAGGATAGCGGTCCTCGCTCCGGCCCGCGCCGCGGCGCCGTACCGGCGCCCCATCCCGGGGCGCGTGCTCCGACAACGAGCGAGTACACATCGGTGTTCCCCACCCGTTGTGACGGCGCCGACCGTGTCGGTTCACCACGTGGAGGGGTATCCGGGAGCACTCCCGGTCGTTAGCTTTCGCGTTGGGGATGCACGACGGGACCGCGGGGCGCCGCGGCAGGGGGAGCGCACATGTCGGTCAGGCGTCGTTGGGCATCGGCGGCCGTGGGAGCAGCCGGTGTCATCGCTCTCGGAGCACTCACGGCGCCGGCAGCCACGGCGGCGACGGCACTGCCGTCCGCACGCGCCGTGCCGGCAGCGACCACCGCCTCCGGGTGGGCACCCGCCGCCTCCGCGGCGATCCATCCCGGCGTCGTCACGGAGACCGCAGGCGGTGGCTCCTGCACCGCCAACTTCGTCTTCACCAGCGGTGATCGCACGTTCATCGGCCAGGCCGGCCACTGCGGCGGCACCGGTGCGGAGACCGAGACCAACGGCTGCACCTCGGCCAGCGTGCCACTCGGCACCGCCGTCACGATCAAGGGCAGCGACGGCCGGGCCCGCAAGGGCACGTTGGTCTACAGCTCATGGCTCACGATGCAGCAGCTCCGCGAGACCGACCCCGACACCTGCGCCTTCAACGACTTCGGACTCGTCGAGATCGACCGCGCCGACGTCGCCGACGTCAACCCGAGCCTGCCGTTCTTCGGCGGCCCCCAGGGCATCGACACCGACGGCATGCAGCCCGGCGAGACGGTCTTCAGCTACGGCAACTCCCCGCTGCGCGCCGGCATCAGCACGCTCGGCCCCAAGGTCGGCATCAGCGCGGGTGACATCGGACACGGTCACGGCCACGTCGTCTACACGCTGACCCCGGGCATCCCCGGCGACTCCGGCAGCGCCTACCTCGACGGCAGCGGCGACGCGGTGGGCCTGCTGTCCACCCTCAACCTCGCCCCGCTGCCCGTCAGCAACGGCGTGGCGGACCTCGCGAAGGCGCTCGTCTACGCCAACGCCAACGGCGGTCTCGGCGACATCGAGCTGGCGCTGGGCACCGAGCCCTTCACCGCGACGCCGGTGGGTGTCCCGCTCATCGCGCTGGCCACCCCGGCCGGGCCGCCGCTCCCGCCGGTGTCGTAGCCGGGGCGCGCGCAGCTCGTTCCCATTGGAGGGCGCAGGGCCCCGCTCAGGCGTAGACGGCCGGGTCCAGCGTCCCGATGAACGGCAGGTCGCGGTAGCGCTCGCCGTAGTCCAGCCCGTAGCCGACGACGAACTCGTTGGGGATGTCGAAGCCGACGTACTTGACGGGCACATCGACCTTCACCGCGTCCGGCTTGCGGAGCAGCGTGCAGACCTCGAGAGACGCGGGCTGGCGCGACTCCAGGTTCTTGAGCAGCCACGACAGCGTCAGGCCGGAGTCGATGATGTCCTCGACGATCAGCACGTGCCGCCCGGCGATGTCGCGGTCGAGGTCCTTGAGGATGCGCACCACACCCGATGACGACGTGGCCGAGCCGTAGGAGCTCACCGCCATGAACTCGAGCTGCACCGGCAGCGGCAGCGCCCTGGCGAGGTCGGTCATGAACATGACCGCCCCCTTGAGCACGCCGACGAGCAGCAGGTCGGACTCGCGGTTGAGACCGGAGCACACGGTCGCGTAGTCGCGTCCGATCTGCGCTGCCAGCTCGGTGATCTTGTCGCGGATCGCCTGCTCGGTGACCAGCGTCGATGCGATGTCACCGTCGTACACGGCGGACGTCCTCCTGCGAAGTCGTGGATCAGCAGCGTCGTGGATCAGCAGCGCCGTGGCTCAGCTTCGTTGCTCAGCGGGGGGAGCGGGCGCCCCGCCTGCGGAAGGGACGCAGGGAGAGCCTGCCACGCTCGCGCACCAGCTCCAACCCACCCGGAACGGTGACGCCGGCCCGATCCGGCCCACGACCTGCGAGAAGATCCGCACCCCTGAGGTGCTCGGCGGTGAGGCCCGTCACGCCCATACCGCCCAGCCAGGCACGCAGCAGGCGCCTGCGCAGCGCGGGCGGGTGGTTCGTGACGACGTCGAGCCGCAGCCCTTCGCCGTCGCGGGCGACGTCGAGCAGGTCGGCCGTCACCGCATCGAGTGCATCGACGTCGTCGCGCAGCTGCGCCGCGGTGCGGGCGAGGGCCTCCGCGACACCGCCGGAGAGGACCTCCTCCAGCAGCGGCAGTACCTCGCGGCGCAGCCGGACCCGCGTGAACCGCGGATCGACGTTGTGCGGGTCCTGCCACACCGGGAGCCCCAGTTCGGCGCAGGCGGCCTCGGTGGTGGCGCGCCGCACTCCGAGCAGCGGTCGCAGCCACGGGGCGTCCCAGTCGCGCATTCCGGCCAGGGAACGCGCACCTGAGCCGCGGCCGAGCCCCAACAGCACCGTCTCGGCCTGGTCGTCGAGGGTGTGGCCGAGCAGCACCGCCGACTCCGGATCGGGTCGTGCCGTGCGCAGCGCCGCGTAGCGGACGTGCCGGGCAGCGGCCTCCGTCCCGCCCGGCCCGCGCACCTCGACCCGGTGCACGGCTGCGGTGATGCCCAGTCCGGCGAGCAGCTCGACGGTGTCGGCGGCCTGCTGCGCGGAGCCCTCCTGCAGGTCGTGGTCGACCACGGCCGCGTGCACGGGCCCGCGCGCCTCGGCCGCGGTGGCTGCGGCGAGCGCGACGGAGTCGGCGCCGCCCGAGCACGCGACGAGCAGCGGGGCGTCGGGGTGCGGCAGCGCGGCCATCGCCACCCGGACGGCGCGTCGGACCTCGGCGAGAGCGGGGCTGTTCATCGCCGCTATCAGAGCACGGCACACACCTCCGGTCGCCGGCACACACCGTGCACGGTGTGTGCCGTGGTGCTGAGCTGTGTGCGAGCTAGTGGACGCGGCGCAGCCAGGCCCCGGGGTCGGCGAGCTCGGCGCGGCTGGGGAGCGTCTCGGGGCTCTCCCAGACGCGGTTGAACCCCTCCATGCCAACGGCGAGCACGACGTGGTCGGTGAACGCCGAACCCACGGCGTACTGGCGGATCTTGGCCTCCACCCCGAGCAGCGCGCGCAGCAGCCGATCGATGACACCGCCACCGCGGCGCCGCTGGGTGAACCGCGAGCGGATGGTGGCCACGCTGGGCACCACGTCGGGCCCGACGGCGTCCATGACGTGGTCGGCGTGGCCCTCCAGCAGCGTGGTGAGGGCCAGCAGCCGGTCGAGCACCGCCCGCTGCTCGGGCCCCTGCAGCAGCTCGATCACCGCGAGCGAGTCGCCGCGGGACTCGCGCAGCGCGCGCACCATGTCGGGCAGCCGCTCCGCGATCGCGGAGCGCTCGGGCTGCACCGCCGAGAGCAGCGACGCGACCTCGGACGAGAAGAAGTCGCGCAGCCACGGCACAGCGGTGAACTGCAGCCGGTGCGTGGCCTCGTGCAGGCAGACCCACAGCCCGAAGTCGGTGGAGGAGACGCCGAGCGCCGTCTGGGCGGCGTGGACGTTGGGGGCGACCAGCAGCAGCCTGCCGTCCCCGTCGGGGCCACCGAACGGGTCGTACTGGCCCAGCACGCGCCCGCCCAGGTACGCGACGAGCCCGCCGACCTGCAGACCAGCCGCGCGGGCGGTGACGGCCCGGCCCACCTTCGACACCGCGGGCAACTGCGCATCGGCGGTGAGGGCGGCCATGCCGGCGATGGCGGCACCGGCCCAGCCCGGACGGTCGACGACGTCGGCGGGCAGCAACGGCAGCCCCAGGCCGAGGCCGGTGACCTCGCGCACGTGGCCCTCGGCGACCGCGGCGTCGGAACGCAGCCGGGTGACCAGGTCGACCGCCTGCGCGGGCTCGGCCTCGGGGCCGCTGCCGATCAGCCGGACCGCGGTGCGACGGGCGAGACCCCAGTCGACGGGCAGCCCCCGGTCGGTGGCGATCTCGGCAGGGGTTGCGGCATCCGTCGACTGGCGCACCCCCACACGCTACGTGCCGAGCGCCCCGAATGGGGGATGGAGAGCGCGAGCGCCGGCGACCTCGCATACCGTTGCTGGTCGTCGCACACGTTCCACCGTGTGCGACGACTGGTGAAGCTGTGCGACGTCGGCCGGCTACCGGCAGCCGCAGCCGCCGAGGGTGGCGGCCAGGTCGTCGAGCAGCGGCCGGGCCTTCGCGGGCATGACCCCGTTGGACATCAGCGCGAACACGAGCAGCCTGCCGTCGGCGTCGGTGACGACCCCGGCGAGGCTGCTGACGTTGTCGAGCGTGCCCGTCTTCGCGCGGACGACACCTCGTCCGGCCGCCGCGTCGGTGGTGCGACCGAACCGGTCGCCGAGCGTGCCGTCGCCGCCCGCCACCGGCAGCCCGGTGAGGATCGGGCGCAGGAACTCGGTGTCGCGGTCACCCTGCGCGGGTGCTGCGGCCGCCGCGAGCAGCGCACCGAGCACCTTCGGTGGGACCCGGTCGTCGGTGGAGAGCCCGCTGCCGTCGCTGAGCACCGCCCCGGTCGGGTCGAACCCCGCCTGCGAGAGGGCGGCCATGGTCTGGGCGGCGGCGCCGGTGAAGCTCGGCTCACCGTTCTTGACGATCGCGACCTCCCTGGCCAACGCCTCCGCGAGCACGTTGTCGGACTCCCGGATGGTGGTCTCGACCAGGTCGGCGAAGGGTGCGGACGCCACGGCGGCCAGCGTCTGCGCGCCGGCCGGGGCCGTGCCAGGCTCCACGGCGTCCTCGTCGAGCCCGAGGAGCTTCGCGAAGGCGACGCCCGCCGCGTCGGCCGGGGTGGTGGTGCGCTTCCCGTCCTGCATCGTCGGGTCCACGCGGCCACCGTCGATCATCAGGGGCACGATCGGGGTGATGTTGCCCGCCGGGATGTCGGCGGGGTCCCAGCCCTGCGCGAGCAGCGGGCCCTTGTAGCGGCTGGTGTCGATGACCACCTTCGTGATCGGCGCCTTGGCGGTCTTCTTGACCTTGGCGGCCAGGTCGACGAGCCGGGACGGATCCGGGTACACGCCGGTCTTGCCGGCGGGCAGCGCCGTGAGCGTGGGGTCTCCGCCGCCGACGAGCACCACCGTGCCCGGGTCCGTTCCGGCGACGACGCGTGTGATGAACGTGTCGGTGGGGTTGAGTGTGAGCAGCGCCGCGGAGGTGGTGAGGATCTTGCCGGTGGAGCCGGGCGCGAGCGCCTGCTCCGGGTTGTGCTGCCACAGCACGGTGCCGTTGGCCGGATCCAGGACCGTGCCGCCGAACTTGCCCGGCATGTCGCCGGCAGCGGTGCCCAGCGCGGTGGCCAGGCCTGCCGCCGTGGGCAGCGGTGCCCCCGCGGAGAGCGGACCGAGCATCGCCCTGGGCACCACCGGCGCCGGCACGGGCTTCTCCGGACTCAGGTTCGCCACCAGCGATGGCGCCGTCAGCGCCACCGCCCCACCACTCGCGCCCGCCACCGCGAGCACGACGAGAACGAGAACGCCCCGTCGCACTCCGCGACCAGGCACCCGCAGCGTGTCACCGATACGTCGGCCGAAGCCCACCGATGTCCTCCTCTGGACCGACTCGCGAGCCGCGCCGCGTGCGAGATACGCAACAGCTCCGTCGGCCGGTAGCCACCTCGCGAGTCCGGTCCCCCACACTAGAGGTAGGCGCCGGGGCCGGTCGCCCGACCGGCATCGGCTCCATACGCCGACCACCTACCAGCAGGAGAGCACGACAGTGGACTTCGACGTCACGATCGAGATCCCCAAGGGCGGGCGCAACAAGTACGAGGTGGACCACGCGACGGGGCGCATCCGGCTGGACCGGACGCTCTTCACCGCCACCCAGTACCCCGCCGACTACGGGTTCATCGAGGACAGCCTCGGCGAGGACGGCGATCCCCTCGACGCCCTGGTCCTCGTCCAGGAGCCGACCTTCCCGGGATGCCTGATCCGCGCCCGCGCGATCGGGATGTTCCGGATGAAGGACGAGAAGGGAGGCGACGACAAGGTCCTGTGCGTCCCCAGCGACGACCCCCGCCAGGAGCACCTGCGCGACATCCACCACATGCCCGAGTTCGACCGGGCCGAGATCCAGCACTTCTTCGAGATCTACAAGACCCTGGAGCCCGGCAAGAGCGTCGAGGGCGCCACCTGGGTGGGCCGCGCCGACGCCGAGCGCGAGATCAAGAACTCCTGGCAGCGGGCCAAGGACGCCGCGGAGTCCGGCGCGGAGCACTGAGCCGCTCCGGCTACCGGTCCCCGATGGCGCCGTCGGCCTCCTCGAGGCCGAGCAGCGCCGTGACCTGCGCCGGAGTCATGCCCTGAGCCATTAGCTCGCCGGTGGCGCGGTGCAGTTCCGCCGTCCGTTGCTGCAGCTCGGTGCGGGCGCGCCGGGCCGAGTCCCGCGCCTGCTCGGCCGCCGCAACCACGGTGACGGCGTGCCCGGGATCCTGCAGCAGCGACGCGAGCAGCCGGTCCCGCGCATCCGCGGTGGGTGGTGCCACCGGTTCGACGACCGGACCGGCCGCCTCGTGCCGGCCCGCGACGGCGTTGCGGGGCTCGGCGTTGCCGGGCTCGACGTTGCGGGGCTCCGGTCGTTCCGCCACCAGCAACCGGCCCGGGTCCGCGGCCGGGCGCCCCGACCCGTTGCCATTGCTCCCGCCCTCCCCGGGCGCCAACGGCGCCACGATCGGCAGCGGCATCGTGACGAGCGCCTCCATCGGTCCGGTGTCCTCCACCCCCGGTCCGTCCGGCGTCGCACCGGACTCCGGTCCGGTCACGGTCGCGAGCTCCGCGGTGGGCCCGGCGTCGGGCTCCGCGACGGGCGGCAGGTGCACGATCGCCACGGGAGCCGTCAGCGCCTCCGCGGGCACCACGGGCGCCGCGAGCGCGGCGGCCGCGAGCTGGTCGTCGGCGTCGCGGATGGCCTCCACCCCGGACTGGGTGCGCAGCGGAACCTCCCGCATCATGAAGACCGCGAACAGGCCGACGACGAGCACGGCGGCCGCGCTGATGAAGACGATCGCCATCGAGCCGGAGAAGGCATCGAGGATCGGGCGGGCGAGCACGGCGTCGGCGTGCGCCAGGAACGACGAGTCGTCGAACGACGGTGCCGCACCACCGCGGACGGCACCGAGGATCGGCGCGTTCGCCGGGTTCGCCTGCACCGCTGGGTCGCTGATGGCTGCGCGGAACGCGGGGGTGGCGGCTGCCGAGCGGAAGTTCTCGGCCACCTTCGACCCCAGCGAGCTGAAGAGCACCGACAGGAAGATCGCGGTGCCGAGCGTGCCGCCCATCTGCCGGAAGAAGGTGGCCGACGCGGTGGCCACGCCCATGTCGCGGGGCGGCATCGCGTTCTGCACCGCGAGCGTGAGCGGCTGCATGTTGCCGCCGAGGCCCCAGCCGATCACCACCATGAGCAGCGCCGTCTGCCAGTACGGCGTGTCGGCGTTGATGAACGACAGCCCGCCGATGCCGACGATCATCAGTATGACGCCGATGATCGGCCAGATCTTGTAGCGCCCGGTGCGGGAGATGACCTGCCCCGACAGCACCGACATGGACATGATCCCGAGCACCAGCGGCAGCGTCTGCAGGCCGGCCTCGGTGGGCGTCGCCCCCTTGACGATCTGCAGGTACAGCGGCAGCAGCGCCAGCGCGCCGAACATGCCCATGCCGACGATGAACCCGGCGATCGAGCCCCAGCTGAACACGCCGACGCGGAAGAACCGCAGCGGCAGCAGCGCGTCGTCGCCGATCCGCCGCTCCAGCAGGATGAAGGCCAGCACGCCGACGGCGCCGACCGCATAGCAGGTGAGCGCCCGCGGGGAGTCCCAACCCCAGTCGCGACCCTGCTCGGCCACGATCAGCAGGGGCACCAGCGCGACGCAGAGCGCGACGGCGCCCGGCCAGTCGATGCGCGCCTTGCGCTTGGTGTGCGGGACGTTGAGCACCCGCGACACGACGATCAACGCGATGATCCCGAGCGGGACGTTGATGAGGAACACCCAGCGCCAGCCGGTGACGCCCAGCAGCTGCGCCTGGCCCGCGAAGAAGCCGCCCGCCACCGGCCCGAGCACGCTCGACGTGCCGAAGACGGCCACGAAGTAGCCCTGGTACTTGGCCCGCTCGCGGGGAGCGACGATGTCGCCGATGATCGTGAGCGCCAGCGAGAACAACCCGCCTGCGCCGAGGCCCTGCACGCCGCGGAAGGCCGCGAGCTCGTACATCGACGTGGCGAACGTGCAGGCCACCGAGCCGACGACGAAGATCGAGATGGCGAACAGGAAGAGCGGCTTGCGGCCGAACAGGTCCGACAGCTTGCCGTAGAGCGGCGTGGAGATCGTGGCCGTGATCAGGTAGGCCGTGGTGGCCCAGGCCTGCAGGCTCAGACCGTCGAGGTCGTCGGCGATCGTGCGGATGGCGGTGGCCACGATCGTCTGGTCGAGCGCCGCGAGGAACATGCCGATCATCAGGCCCGCGAAGATCGTGAGGATCTGGCGGTGGCTGAGCATCGCCCCGGGGTGCTCGTCGCCCGTGACCGGTGTGGCCCCGACGGCGGCGGGTGCGGTCATGCCCGCACCTGCGCGGCGGCGGGCGTGTCCAGGGCGGTCATGCGGGCTCCCCTCAGGATCGAGCCGGATGCGGCCCGTCCGTGGTGGGCGTCGGCGCAGCCGCCCGAGTCTTGTAATCCTCGAAATCGGTGGCGAAGCGGCCGAGCATCTCGCCGAACCTCCGGCGATCGGCTTCTGGCCAATGGGAGAGCATCCCCGCGATCCGGGTGTTGCGCGCGAGTTTGTTCTCGTTGAACACGCGAATTCCCTCGTCCGTGGCGGCCAGCAGCGTGGCACGGCCGTCGACCGGGTCAGCGGTGCGCTCGACGTAGCCGAGCTTCACGAGGTGGCCGATCTGGCGGCTGATGGTGGAGGGGTCTGAATGCACGGCCTCGGCGAGCGCGCCCGCGCGGCGGGGCCCGTCCTTCACCAGGTGGACGAGCAGGATGTAGGTGGCGCGCTCGACAGCGTCGGGGTTCTCGGCCTGGTACTGCACCTGGACGCGGTCGACGAGTCGGACCAGCCGGATGAGCTCCGTGCCGACCACCTCGGCGGTGGCGAGCTCGTCGTCGGACAGCACGGGGGCACCTCTGCGGGGTCGGTCTGGTTGCGCGTGCAGGACACGCCGAGCGGGTGCGCGCAAGCATGAACCGCCCCGATGACGCTCGGCAAATCCCCGCAGGTGCGGGCCGCGCGTCAGTGCGGGGCGGGCTGCGGAACGGGCCCCAGCAGTGCGCGGCCCGCCGGCGTGAGCCGGGCCGGACCGAGCGGTCGGGCCGCGTCGGGTGCGACGAGCAGGCCGGCCTCGACGAGCCGCAGGCCCGCGGTGAAGTCGGCGCACACCAGACCGTCCACGAGCAGCACCGGCTCGCACCCGGCGCCGAGCTGGCACCGACCCGCATCGACCGCACGCAGCACGGCGCGATCTCGTCCACTCACGATGAACGTCTCCACGTCCGACATCTCCTCGGGCCTCCCCCGCGCCGCGTTCGGCGCCCATGGAAGATGTCGTACTCCGTTTGCGACGTGTTTCACATCACGACGCGCGACTTCGATGTTGCGTTCGCGTCAAGAAACCTTCTCGAACACCGCAGCGAGTCCCTGGCCGCCTCCGATGCACATCGTCTCGAGGCCGTAGCGGGCGTCGCGGCGGGCCATCTCTCGGGTCAGGGTGGCCAGGATGCGGCCGCCGGTGGCACCCACCGGGTGCCCGAGCGAGATGCCGGAGCCGTTGACGTTGAGCCGCTCGAAGTCGGCATCCGTGAACTTCCATTCACGCGTGACCGCCAGCACCTGGGCGGCGAAGGCCTCGTTCAGCTCGATCAGGTCCATCTCGGCGAGAGAGAGCCGCGCCGCGTCGAGCGCCTTGGCCACGGCGGGCACCGGCCCGATGCCCATCGTGGCAGGCGGCACCCCGCCGATGCCCCACGACACGAGCCGGACCAGCGGGCGCAGGCCGAGCTCCTCGGCGCGGTCCGGGTGCGTCACCACGCAGATCGAAGCGCCGTCGTTCTGGCCGCTGGCGTTGCCGGCGGTGACGGTGGCGTCGGGGTCGCCCTTGCCGAGGATCGGGCGCAGCGTGGCCAGCTTCTCGACCGTTGAGTCGGGGCGGATGTGCTCGTCGGCGTCGACCACGGTGTCGCCCTTGCGGCCCTTGACCGTGATCGGGACGATCTCGTCGGCGAACCGGCCCGCCTCGCGTGCCGCCGCCGCGCGCAGGTGACTGCGCACCGAGAACTCGTCCTGCTCCGCACGCGGGATCGCGTACTCGCGGCGCAGGTTCTCCGCCGTCTCCAGCATGCCGCCCGGCACCGGGAAGTTGACCCCACCCGCGGTGACCCGGCCCCTGGCCAGCGAGTCGTGCAGCATCACGCCGGGCCCGCCCTTGGCCCCCCAGCGCATCGAGGTGGAGTAGAACGACGCGTTCGACATCGACTCGGCGCCGCCCGCCAGCACGACCTCCGACGCACCCGTCTGCACCTGCATCGCCGCGTAGAGCACTGCCTGCAGCCCCGAGCCGCAGCGGCGGTCGATCTGCAGGCCCGTGACGGTGACGGGCAGCCCCGCGTCGAGCGCGGCCACCCGCCCGATCGCGGGCGCGTCCATCGTCGGGTAGCAGTGGCCGAGGATGACGTCGTCGATCGCGTCGGGCGCGATCCCGGTGCGGGCGAGCAGGCCGCGGATCACCGAGGAGGCGAGCTCGTGCGCCGGCACGTCACGCAACGAGCCGCCGAAGCCTCCGACCGGGGTACGCAGGGGCTCGCAGATGACGGCGTCACGCATGAGTCGACTCCTCTGTCAGACGTACTGGCGGGTCAGCCACTCGGCGACGAGCGCGGGACGCTCCGCGCCCTCGATCTCCACCGTCACCTTGTTGGTCAGCTGGACCCCACCGCCGGCGTCCGCGACGTCGACGAGCTCGATTTTCCCCCGAACCTTGCTCCCCACCGGCACCGGCGAGGTGAACCTCACCTTGTTCAGGCCGTAGTTCACACCCATCTTGACGCCGTCGATCCGGTAGACCTGCCCGATCAGGACCGGTAGCAGCGACAGCGTCAGGAAGCCGTGCGCGATGGTGCTGCCGAAGGGACCCGCCGCGGCCCGCTCGGGATCGACGTGGATCCACTGGTGGTCACCGGTGGACTCGGCGAACTGGTCGATCTGGGTCTGCTCGACCGTGACCCAGTCGCTCACCCCGATCTCGCTGCCCGCCGCGGCCCGCAGTTCGTCGACCCCGTTGAAGACGCGCATCCTGAACTCCTGATCATCTGGTTCGGCTCGGCTTGCAGATTGCCACAACTGGGGAGGGGATCAGTCTGCGATCTGCAGCACCAGCTTGCCGGTGTTCTCCCCGCGGAACAGCTGCAGCAGCGTGTCCGGGAAGTCGGCGACGGAACCCCGCACCACGTGGTCGTGGCTGGTGAGCCTGCCCTCGGCGAGCCAACCGGCCATCTCGGTGACGGCCTCGCCGTAGCGGCTCGCGTAGTCGAAGACCACGAAGCCCTCCATGCGGGCGCGGTTGACCAGCAGGCTCATGTAGTTGGCCGGGCCGGTCATGCCGCCCTCGGCGTTGTACTGGCTGATCGCGCCGCACAGCACGACGCGGCCACCGCGGCGCAGCCTGGCGAGCCCGGCGTCGAGGATCTCGCCACCGACGTTGTCGAAGAAGACGTCGACGCCATCGGGCGCGGCGGCGCGGATGGACTTGTTGATGTTGCCTTCGCGGTAGTCGATCGCGGCGTCGAAGCCCAGCTCGTCGACGAGCCACTTGCACTTCTGCGGCCCGCCCGCGATGCCGATGACCCGGCAGCCCTTGATCTTGGCCAGCTGGCCGACGGCGTTGCCCACCGCGCCGGCGGCACCGGAGACGACCACGGTCTCGCCGTCCTTGAGCGCTCCGACGTCGAAGAGCCCGAAGTAGGCGGTCAGCCCGGTCATGCCGAGCGTGCCCAGGAACGTCGACAGCGGCGCGACCCCGGCGTCGACGCGCACCACGCCCCGACCGTCGGACTCGGCGTAGGACTGCACGCCGAAGGTGCCGGTGACGTGCTGGCCAACGGGGAAGTCCGGGTGCTGCGAGGCCACGATCTCGCCTGCCGCACCCGCACGCATCACGTCACCGATCTCGACGGGCGCGATGTAGGAGCGACCCGCGTTCATCCAGCCACGCATGGCCGGGTCGAGGGAGATGTGGCTGATGTGGACGACGAACCGCCCGTCCGCAGGCTCACCGACGGGCTCGCTGGTGTGGTCCCACGACTCGGGGCCCGGGGTGCCGCTCGGGCGGGCCGCGAGCCGGACCTGGTGGTTGACGGTGTCGGGAGCAAGGGTCATGGGTGATGCCTACCCGAAACGGGCGCGGCAATGCTAGAGCGCCGTTCGGTTCGTCCAGCGGGGTCTACAGCGGCCGGATCCCCCAGCTGCCCGACCACTGCTCGCCGGAGGCCAGCGTGATCAGGCCGTCGCCGGAGTTCAGCGCATCGGGCGGGCACGTCATCGGCTCCACGGCAACGGCCCGGCCGCGGCCGGGGTGGTCGCCCGGCGTGAACACCTGCACCCAGCCGAAGTCGGGGTCGGCCCACATCTCCACGGAGGCGTCGGGGCCGTCGAGGCGATGGCGCACCAGCGTGTCGCCCGCGGCCGGGACGCAGCCGCCGAACGCGTGGTCGAGGTCCATGCCGCGCAGCGGCCGCCCGGCCCGCAGGTCGAGCTCGCCCGCCACGGGCTGCGCCGGGCCCGTCGGGAGGCCTGCGGAGAGCGGCAGCGAGGTCTGCGCCGCGAGCGTCAGCGTGCAGTCGTCGGTGGCGGCCGCCCCGGCGCGCAGGTACGGGTGCGCGCCGACCCCGAACGGCACCGTTTCGGCGCCGACGTTGCGCACCGTGTGGGTGACGGTGAGACCGGCCCCGTCCACGGCGTAGCGAACGCTCGTGTCGAGCGGCACCGGCCAGCCCGACTGGGGTGCGACGATCGCGTGCAGCACCACGGAGTCGACCGCCCGCTCGCCCACGCGGTAGAAGGTGTGGCGCAGCAGGCCGTGGATGGCGTTACCGGCAGCGGGCTCGCTCAGCGCGAGCTGCTGCTCGTGGCCCTGCCACGACCAGCGACCACCGGCGGTGCGGTTGGGCCACGGCACCAGCACGTTGCCCGCCCCGCGGGGCGGACGCTGGTCCTCGTCGAACGTCTCGACGAAGTGGCGCTCGCCCGCGGTCAGCAGCCGCAACCCGGCCCCCACCTCGGTGACGATCGCCCGCACGGCACCGGACACGATCTCGAACTGCTCGCCCGTCGGCGGCATGGGAATGCGCACGCGCCGGACCCTAGTAGACCGTCGGCCTACTAGGGCGTGTCCTGTAAGGGTTCTGACCTGGTATCGGTGATCATGCTCGCGTGGTAGGGCGTGGCG